>JBAYWC010000131.1:0-7057 GCA_041674265.1 Terrimicrobiaceae bacterium | reverse complement strand
GCGAACCGCCGCGTGAGCCGTAATACCTGGGTTCGGACAGAGCGTCACCCTCCCGGGACGGACCTCCCTCGTGGTTATCGGCAGGCCAGCGATCCGGTTGCCTCGCCCTTCTTTCCATCCGCGGATTTTTGTGGCCGTTCCTTTTCCTTTGCAGGTTCAAGCCTGCCCCCTGGTTCCGGCAAAAAACATTTTACATTTCCCCGGTTTTTTGAAAAGGTCATCCTGAATCCCGCAATTGGCATGGCCACAAAAATGCACAAAAGCCACAAAACAAGCAGATCGCAACATATTTTCAAAGCCCTGCCACATCACCTTTCGGATGAAGGCACCGCATCTTTCAACGCTCACTTTTTGTGCGTCTTGTGACTTTTTGTGGCCGTTCCTTTTCCTTTGCGGGTTCCTCTCCTATGGATGTTATACATACCATGACCGCCCGCGGATTTTCATCGCGCGCAAACCTGGCGGCGCCGGAATCCTGGAATCGGGGCGCCCTTTTTTCCAAAGATGATCGCATTGCGCCTGTGGAGAGATGTGAAGAGGCGCGCCTGATGATGGGGCCCAACGCCAAGCCGGCATTTGCGCCTGCCGGTCCTGCGCGCTTGAAAACAGAGTTTTTATGAACAGGAAGCTGCTTGCAGAGACTTACCGGGAGACCTTGCTCGACGATGTGATCCCGTTCTGGTTGAAAAACGGGATGGACCGCCGGCACGGGGGCCTCTTCTCGGCGCTGGACCGGGATGGAACGATCCTGGACACGGACAAGTCGGTCTGGGTGCAGGGGCGCGCGGCGTGGATGTTCGCGACCCTGTATAACACGGTCGAACGACGCCCGGAATGGCTGGCGGCCGCTAAGAGCTGCATCGGGTTCCTGCGCCGGCACTGCTTCGCGCCGGACGGGAAGATGTATTTCACGGTGACGCGCGAGGGGAAGCCGTTGCGGATGCGCCGGTATGTTTTCAGCGAGGCGTTTGCCGCCATCGCCTTCGCCGCGTACGCGAAAGCAACCGGTGATTCGCAGGCGGCGGACGAGGCTCGGAAATGCTGGGAGACGTATCTGCGCTACAGCTTCACGCCGGGGGTGATGACACCAAAATACACCGGGACGCGGCCGCTGGTGGCCTTGGCGCCGCGGATCATTTCGGTCGTGACGGCGCAGGAGCTGCGCGCGAACCTCGGCGATGAGTCGGTGAACCCGGTGATCGACCGCTCCATCGGCGAGATCCGCCGGTTGTTCGTGAAACCCCGGCAGCGCCTGGTGATGGAGGTGGTCGGGGAAAAGGGAGAAATCATCGATCACTTCGACGGGCGGACGCTGATCCCCGGCCACGCCATCGAGGGCGCGTGGTTCATCATGCACGAGGGGCGCCTGCGCGGGGACGAGAGCATGGTCCGCCTGGGGTGCCAGATGCTGGACTGGATGTGGGAACGCGGCTGGGACCGCAAGCATGGCGGGATTTTGTATTTCGTGGATTCCTCCAACAAGCCGGTGCAGGAATACTACCACGACATGAAGTTCTGGTGGCCGCAGAACGAGGCGGTCATCGCGACCCTGCTGGCCCACCGGCTCACCGGCTTGCGGAAATACGCGAGCTGGCACGCGAAGGTCCACGAGTGGAGTTTCCGGCATTTTGCCGACAAGAAGCACGGCGAATGGTATGGCTACCTGCACCGCGACGGCAGCGTGTCCGTGCCTTTGAAGGGGAACTTGTGGAAAGGTCCATTCCACCTGCCGCGGATGCTGTGGTATTGCTGGCGGTTGTGCGAGGAGATGCCGGCAAAGAACCAGGCCCCCAAACAATGATCGCTGCCCCGGCCGCGAAGCGGCTCCCTCGTTCGCCCGCTTTTGATCACATCCGGTCTTCCAGGGTGATGAAATCCACTGGGAGAAACTTGCGTTCATGAAAATCTACCTTGTCGGGGACAGCATATCGGTCCACTACGGCCGGCACCTCGCGGCTTACCTGCGCGGGATAATCTACCATTCGCAAAAGGAAGGCGAGGCGGAAGCGCTGCAGGATCTCGACAAGCCGCAGGGGGCCAACACGGGGGATTCCGCCATGCTGCTCGCCTTTCTCCAGGAAAAAGCGCAATCGGGCGGGATCGGCGCCGACCTGGTGCTCTTCAACTGCGGGCTGCACGACATCAAGACGGATCCGGCCACGGGCGCCAGGCAGGTTTCAGGGCAGCAGTATGGCGGGAATCTCGAGGCCATTTTGAAGGTGATCACCACAATGGGGGCAAAACCGGTCTGGGTCAGAACCACTCCCTGCGACGAATCCGTGCATAACCGGAAGGGCCTGGTCTTCCAGCGTTTCTCGGCTGATTGCGTGTCTTACAACGCGCTTGCCGACGAGGTGATGGGGGAAGCCGGGGTCCCGGAGATCGACCTTTATACCTTCACGCTGAATCTCGGCCCGGATCTGTATTGCGACCACGTGCATTTCCACGAGCCTATCCGCGAAAAACAGGCGGCTTTCATTGCGGGCTGGCTGTCCGCATATGGGGGAAATGCCGGGGCCCAGGCCGGCCGGCGCGCGGGCGAATTGAGATGAGAATTAAAACCAAGAAATTCCGGAAACGTTTAACGAAATGAAAAATAATCCTGCTGGTTTGAAAAAGGAAGGGATCCGTGTTTACACCGCCTTCGAGCCGTTGTCATTCCGCCGGCGCAGCTTCCATGAGGTGGCGCGCTTCGAAGACACCTACGAGTGGGAACACAGCGAGGAATTCGTCAAGGGGCTCAAGGAGCGCGGGTTCAATCTCCTGGTCACGACGTTCTCGAAAGGCCATGGCATCACGGCGGAGGCGGAGGAGCGCGAAAACACGCGCAAGATGGTCCGGCTCTGCCATGAGCACGGGATTTATGCCGGCGGGTATATCCGGTATTCGACGTTTATTCCCGAGACGTTCAAGCTCGACGACCCGGGCTGCGTCGAGCGGATGGCTGCCGTTGGAACCAAGGGGCCGACACACTATTTTGACCAGTATTGGCGTTATGTGCCGTGCCCGTCCTCGAAAGACTATCTGGACTACCTTGACAAGTTGATCGGTATCGGGGTCGGAGACATCGGGCTGGACTGCCTGCACGTGGACGGCATGGACCTGCTCTATGAACCGTACGCCTGCCATTGTCCCAAGTGTCTGGCAGGGTTCCGTTCCTGGTTGAAAGAGCGCTACCCCACGCCCCAGGCGCAGAAGGAACGCCTTGGTTTTGCGCCGGTGGACCACGTGGAGATTCCCGAGGTGATTTCGGTTCAGGAATTGGTGACGATGCGGGGGCCGGTCATCGCCGACCCGGTCGCCCAGGAATGGATGTTCTTCCGGTGCCATCTGCTTGCCCGGATTTGGAAGTTTATCGTGAATGCCGCACATTCCCGGAATCCGGATTGCTACGTGCAGGGCAACGTCAGTTTCTGCCCCAACGTCAATCCGTTCTGGGTGGGCGCCAAGGATATGTCCCTCATCGAAACAGCGGGGAATGAAGGCTTCTTCACCGAAGAAGGCATGCCGCCGGATTATTTTCCGGACGGGCGCCTGCACGGCCATTTCGAAACTTTCAAGAAACTGCGGCGGCTGGGATTCCAGACCTTTACTTACTCGATTGAGACGGAGGAGGAAAAGCTGAAGCGCACCGTCGCGCACCAGCTGGCATTCAACCTCGATATCGCCGGGGTCTTTAGTACAGGGGGCCGTCCGGCGAAAGACAAATGGGCGCTGACCGTGCCGGAATACATGGCATTTCACCGTGATCGCCGCGACCTTTTTGGGGGAACCGTCCAGGCGCACGACGTGGCTGTTTATTACTCCGAGCGGAACTGCGCCTTGAACTCCGGCACGCCCCTGGCGGCGCAGAGCCTCGCGCGGGACGTGATGATGCTCGGGCATATCCCCTTCGGCTACCTGATGTCAGGGCACCGGAAAGAAATGGGAGAGTTCCGGGCCATGGTCTTGCCCGAGGTCGAAAGCATCGGTGACGCGGAAGCCGAAGACATTGCCGCGTATGTCCGGGCCGGCGGCGGCCTGCTGGTTCTGGGAGCGAATACCGGCCGGTATGACGAGTGCCGGCGGTTGCGGCGGCAAAACGCCTTCGCCTCGGGCTTGGGTGTGGGATGGGACGAGTCGTCCTCGGCCTTCAGCGCCCGCGTTGGCAAGGGGCGCGTGGCATTCCTGCCCCAGTTGCGCTCGCCCGAAGGATCGCCGGAGGAGCTGGTCCAGGCGGACCTGGCGGCGAACAAGGGGAATTACTTGATTTTATACACGGAAAAATGGCGCATGCCGGTCAACGCGGCCGAGATGCTGCAGCTCCTGGAATGGGCCGCCGGCGGCTATCGCTTCGGCGTGCTCGTCCCGAACGCGGTCGCCGTGGAGTTCGTCTGGCAGCCGGATGAGAAACGCCACCTGATCCACCTCGTCAACCACGACCTCGCGCGCGATGTGGGGCCGTTTGAAATCCAATGCCATTTCCCCGTCCGAAGTGCCTGCGCGTTCACCCCGGACGGCGAGCCCCCGAAAGCCAGCCTCAACGAAGGGTCGGGCGTCATCCAAATTAACGGCTTCCACCGCTACCTCATCGTCGCGGTTTCCTGAAAACGACACGAAAAAACTTTATGAAAATCAAGAGCGTCAAGCATCACGGGCCGAGCGGTTGCCCGGGTAATCATTCCAATGACATGGTGATCGGGAGCAGGGCCTGGTGCGTGGAGGCTGCGTGGGGGCAGCAGGAAGGGCCCGCCTATGCGCGAGAGCTTGTGGACCTGTTGCATTGGGGGATGGAACGGGGGATTAACGGCGTTGACATGCTTCATGGCGAACGCGGCGGGTATGCCGACCCCGGGGGGATCGTGTTGGAGGAAGAGGCCATCCGGCTGAGGGTGCCGTTCACCTTGGGCGGACATGTGCGGCATGGCTTCCCTCCCTGGGCGCCGGAGTCGATGTTCGAGCGCCGTCCCGATCTGTTCCGCATGGACGCCGGCGGGAAACGGACGCCGACGGGGAACTTCTGCACGGCGAACCAGGAAGCTCTGGGGCGGGCCGTCGGGGAGTTGACCAAGCTGCTGGACCGCCATCCGCGCGCCCGCCTGATCCAAGCCTTTCCCGATGACGTCCTGGGCGGGTCGTGGTGCCACTGCCCGCGATGCCAGGGCCGCTCGCCGGCGGACCAGTATGCGACCTTGATTTCCGCCGCAGCCGGGGCCTTGGACGCGAGAATGCCCGGCATGGAAATGGGTTTCCTGCTCTACCACGATACTCTCGCCGGATTGCCGGACAAGCCCGTCGGGGCCGATGGAAGCAGGTTCGTTCCGCCAAACGTCTATGCCTTGTACGCCCCGAGGGAACGCTGTTACGCCCATGCGATCGATGATGACACCTGCCCGCGCAACCGTTTCTACTGGCAAAGCGCCTTGCGCGCCAGGGAGGCCTTCGAAGGCCGCGTCGATGTCTTTGAGTATTACGGCGACACGGTTCTCTGGCGAGGTTTCAACGTGGCGATCCCGCACGTGATCGCCGCCGACCTGCGCGCCTACCAGAGACTTGGCGTGCGGGAGGTGCAAGCCCTGGTGTTTGGAACCTGCTCCCTGTGGGCGCACGGGCTCAACCTTGCCGTCTTCGCCTGCCTGTCGTCGGGGCTGGAGTCTGACACGGACGCGGCGATAGCCCGCCATGCGCGCGAGAGGTTCGGCAGGAAGATCGAGCGCCGCATGGTGGAATACTATCTCGCGCTGGAGAAGGCCCAATCCCTGTACCTGGGCTTCTGCCATTACGAAGACGAATGGATGCACGACCTCCGCTCGTTCTTCGCCCCTTCCCGAGGCTATGCGGAGCACCGGCAACGGGCCGCCCGATGCGCGGAACCATTCCGGGAGTTGGCCGAGATGCTTTCCCAGGCGTCCGATCACTGCGAAGGCGGCCCCTTCCTGGCAAATCTGAAGGCCGAGCAAGCGAGTCTCGAGATCGCCCGGATCGAGCTGGAAAAACTGGAACTGCGGCTCGCCATCGCCGACGAGAGGATCGTCACCGAGGGAACCGATGTGTGGACGGAAGAAGACACCGCACGACAGTCGGCCGCCCAGCGGCGGCAATGGGAGATTGCCAAAACGGTCCCGGTTGAAATTCGGGGACGGATTTTCGTCGGCCTTGCGCCCTCCGAGCAGCACCGGGAAAACCAGGCCGGGAATTGTCCGAATTGAGGGTTGAACCGGTGGCTTCCCCCGCCGCCTGGCCGCCGGGGTTCCCTGAAAACGGAGCGCAAAAATTTTATGGAAAAATGAAGGATAAGCGGCAAAGCGTTTGCCAAAAGAATACCACGGCCGTTTGCGGCCAGCGCGTCTTCAACTGCGGCCATAGTTTCCACGGCTGGGTCGGCCCCATGCTAAAAGAACTGGCCGGGGCGGCCGGTATCGCGGGCCATGAATTTGCGGGAACCGCCGGCGTGGGCGGCGGGGCTGCCGTTGGTCCCTACCTCGACCACATGTGGGGGATCCCGGATGAGGAGAACGCTGCCAGGATGGCGTTGCGCGCGGGCAAGGTGGACGTGCTCACGCTCTCGCCGATCTGGTTGCCGGACCCGGGCATCGAAAAGTTCACAAAGCTGGCTTTGGAGAATAATCCGGCGGCGCGTGTGACAATCCAGGAGTTTTGGCTGCCCAACGATGCCTGCGATCCATCGTACCCGCTCAAGCACGCTGCTGGCGTGAACCACAACAAGGCGGCCATCGCAGAGTTGCGGCAGAGGCATGAACCGTATTTCCAAAGCCTGGAAGACAACGTCCGGGAGGTCAACCGGCTGTGCGGCCGGCCGGTGGTGTCCGCCGTGCCTGTCGGACACGCCGTCCTTTCGCTGCGAGAGAAGATTGTCGCCGGCCAGGCGCTCCCTTTGAAGGAGCAGGAAGACATTTTTGCCGATTGCGTGGGGCACCCGCGGCAACCTGTCCAGGCGCTTGTGGCCTACTGCCATTTTGCGGTCATCTACCGCCGCTCCCCGGTGGGGCTGCCGATCCCGGGTGAAGAGGCGTTTCCGGATGTCTGGCAATGGCAGTGGAAAGGGGATTGGAGGAAT
>JBAYWC010000130.1:0-7062 GCA_041674265.1 Terrimicrobiaceae bacterium | reverse complement strand
GGAAATCGCCAAGGTCCTCGGCACCACGGTTCCCTCGGTCAAAAGCCTGCTCTTCCGCGCAAGAAGCGACCTGCGGGAACGCCTCAAAGCCCACCTCGTCCGGTGACCCGTCACGCGGATAATATTTGCCGCCGATCCTGCCGTCGTATCCGATGCTTTACGCCGCACTGCGCCTCACCCACACGATCCTCGCCTATCTTCTGTTCGCGACGATTCTCGCCCATCTCGGCGCCGTGCTTTTCCACACACTGATCGTCCGGGATCGGATGCTCGACCGCATGGCCATCTGGCCTGTTCGCCGACGAAAGCAAGGGAGCCACATCACCCAAGACCAAGAGTAAAGAACCCCGGGGCAAACCCGTGGCATTTAAGAGGGACTTTGGCTGAAAGGTCCATGAGACGGGCGGTTGTCCGCTCTCCGCTTGTGGCCGCGGCAGATCGGCTGTAGGGTCCCATCACCATGAGCATTGCAGCATGGCTTGCCCTGCCGGCGGCGATGGTTTCGGCGGTGTGCCGCCTGGGCGCCGGGGAATACTCCGCCGAGCGCAGGGAAATGGTGGCGGCCCAGCTCCGTGGCCGCGGGATTGAGGAGGCCCGGGTATTGGCCGCGATGGAGAAAGTTCCGCGGCACGAATTCGTGCCGCCGGGGATGCGTCATGAGGCGTATCGGGACAGGCCGCTGCCGATCGGATTCGGACAGACCATCTCGCAACCGTACATCGTGGGGCTGATGACCGGGTTGCTCGAAATCGACGCGAACTCCCGCGTGCTGGAAATTGGCACCGGCTCAGGCTACCAGGCGGCCGTGCTCGCCGAGTTGGTTTCCGACGTCCACACGATCGAACTCGTTCCCGAGTTGGCGAAGCAGGCGGCGGAGACTTTGGAGCGTCTCGGATACCGAAATGTTCATGCCAAAGTCGGAGACGGTTACCTCGGATGGCCGGAGGAGGCTCCGTTCGATGCGATCATCGTCACCTGCGCCCCCGACGACGTGCCGCCAAAATTGGTCGAACAACTGCGCGAGGGCGGCCGGCTCGTGATTCCGGTGGGCGACATGGCCGGCGGGCAGGAACTTTGCGTCCTCGAAAAGATCGACGGAAACACCCGGAAAAAATCCGTTACGCCGGTGCGATTTGTGCCGATGGTCCACGGTCCCTGACAGATGTTCAGGACAACCGGATTTTGACCTGCGCGCGGTCTTTTGCAAAAAGGAGGGCCTTGATGTTTTCCGTGCCGCGCCGGGGGGCGTGGTAAAATCCATTGAAGGCCGCAAGGGCGAGGAGCCCGCGGTCCCGCCAATCGAAGATCCAGTCGGCCACCGCCGAGGGGGCCTCCTGGGGAATGCCCGCCCCGTTTTTGATGAGCCAGTCGCTGTTGCACTCCTCATGGGAACCGATGGGCGGGGCCATCACGACCGGAAGCCCGAGGGCGGAGTAGAAGCTCAACTCGCTGGGTTTCGTCCAGAGGACATCCGCCTCGCGGACCACCTCGTTGAACTTCGCGAAGTAGTCGGTCTTGCTCAGAGCAGTGAGCACCTGGACGGATTTTCCAAGCTCCTCCGCCAATCCGACCTCCCGGATGGTTTCGAGGAAAAAACAGTTCACTTCCAGGCGTGTTCCGGCGACGAGGCAGACGCGGATCCGCCCGCCTTCCAGAGCCGGTCGCAGGCTGATGAGAATTTCCCGGGCGACCTCCGCCTGAGCGCCGGCACCGCCGACGGCGAACACGATCGTCAGAGGCCGGTCCAGAGAGGGGATCGGGCCCAGCTCGCTCGCCAAAAACTGGCGGTACTTCGCCCGGAATTCTCCGCGGGGGTCCAGCACGGCGATCCGCCTGGCGAGGTCATCACGAACGGGCGACACATTTTCAGCGGGCAGGGGAAACCCCGTGAGAAATACCCGGTCCTCGGGGACACCGTAAAGCATCAGCCGCTTTTGGGCTCTCGCCGTGGGGGCGAAGTAAACCACCCGGCTTTCCCCGGGTTTTTCGGCAACCCAGATCCGGTTGATGTCGGAGTCGGTCACGACACAGGAAACATCCGGCAGGCCGAGATGGTCGGCCGCGAGGGCCACCGCGAAAAACGTGCTCAGGAACGGGATGGGCTCCCTGCGGGCGTAGTCGGGCACGCTTTTGGCGAACCCCTTGTGGATCATGCGATGCAGGCGCAGGGAACCGAGCGTCGGCTTGGAGAGATCCCGGAACGGGTAGAATGGCGAGATGCTTTGGAAATAATCGTAGGCCTGCCAGAGCCACGGGCCGACAAGAGGAATGCGCCCGAGCCTGGATACCGTTTCATAGAACCCCTGGAACTGCCTCCACAGCTTTGCTTCCTGCGCCCCCACAACCGTGTCGCTGTTCGCGGTGATGATCCGCTCCCGGGCGATATCGCG
This sequence comes from Terrimicrobiaceae bacterium, assembly GCA_041674265.1. GTDB lineage: Bacteria > Verrucomicrobiota > Verrucomicrobiia > Chthoniobacterales > Terrimicrobiaceae > QYQL01. The sequence continues at coordinate 4,672 of JBAYWC010000130.1, read as the reverse complement.
GAACGGATAGGCGGCCCGCTGATGGCCGTATCCCATGTCGGCGGTAACAACCCAGGCTTGCGGTGAGGGAAGATTCATTCTGCGGAAGGAAGACACCCATCGTAATCATCCGCAACCGTGCTGTCACGTCACAAGGAGGCGGCCCAAATCCGCGCGTCAGGCCAAGGCGGAACGGGCGTCGAGGGCAACAAAATCCAGCAGTTCCTTGCCCGGCATCTCGGTGAGGGGAACTTCGCCGCCGTCGGAGAGCATGCCGGACGCAAGCGCCCGCTTGTCGAGCAGCATCCGGATCGCGCAATTTTTCCAGCGCCTTTTTCAGCCAGGTCTTCCAATTCCACCACGCTTGGAGGGGCGATCCCGACAAAGAAAAGTTTCGGCGGATTCTTGCGGGCGGCACCAAGGTGCGCGATACTCGCGCGATGGTCATTGGCATTCCCAAGGAAATCAAGGAGCAGGAGTATCGGGTGGCGTTGCTGCCTTCGGCGGCTTACCAGCTCATCAAGCACGGGCACAAGGTGCTGGTGGAAAGCCAGGCTGGGGCGGAAATCGGATTTGAGGACGAGGACTACCGGCTCGCCGGGGTCGAGGTGCTCGCCAAACACGAGGAGATTTTCGAGCGGGCGGACATGATTGTGAAAGTGAAGGATCCGCTCCCGTCCGAATACGGACTGCTCCGGGAAGGCCAGATTCTTTTCACCTATCTGCACCTGGCCGCGAACCGGATGCTCACCGAGGCATTGATGAAAACCGGGGTAACCTGCATTGCCTACGAGACCGTGGAGGTGAACCACCGGTTGCCGCTCCTCGAGCCCATGAGCGAGATCGCGGGGCGAATGTCCGTCCTTGTCGGCGGGTATTTTTTGGCGAAGCACAACGGGGGAAAGGGAGTCCTTCTCGGCGGAGTTCCCGGCGTGCTGCCCGGCAAGGTGATGGTGATCGGCGGGGGAACCTCGGGTATCAACGCGGCACGCATGGCCACCGGTCTCGGGGCCGACGTGACGATCCTCGAGGTCGATCTGGAAAGGATGCGGTTCCTGGACATCACGATGCAGACCGCGCATACATTGTATTCCAGCGAGGCGAGCATTCTGGAACTCTTGCCCGCGGTGGACCTGCTGATCGGGGCGGTTCTCGTCCCCGGCGCGAAGGCCCCGAAGTTGATTTCGCGCGAAATGCTGCGCCTCATGAAGCCCGGCAGCGTGCTCGTGGATATCGCGATCGACCAGGGCGGATGCGTGGAGACATCGCGCCCGACCACGCACCACGATCCGGCGTTTGTCGAGGAGGGCATCACCCATTACTGCGTGGCCAACATGCCCGGCGCCTATGCGCGCACGGCCACCCAGGCCCTCACGAATGTCACCAACCGCTACATCGAAACCCTGGCGGACTTTCCGCTCAAAGAGGCCATCCACCGCCAGCCCGGGCTGTCTGGCGGACTCAATATCGTCGATGGCAAGGTCACCTGCAAAGCCGTTGCCGACGCCCACGGCCTCACCTGTTTTCCATTCGCCGCATGAACACGCTGGAAAAATCCATCCACGGGATCGGGGCGCGCGCCCGTGTCGCCTCGCGGGAACTGGCAAAACTTTCGTCCGCCCAGAAGTCCGCGATCCTGCACGCCATGGCGGATGAGATGGTATCCGGCACCGACGGCTTGATCCGCGCGAATGCGGAAGACCTCTCGCGGGCCGAAATGAGCGGACTCACGAAAGCAGCGATCGACCGGTTGCGCCTGACCGCCGAACGCATCGCCGGAATGGCCGACGGTGTCCGGCAGGTGGCGGCGCTGACCGATCCCGTGGGCGAGGTGCTTCGCGAATGGACGCGTCCGAATGGCATTCAAATCTCGAAAGCCCGCACCCCGATCGGTGTCATTGGGATCATTTACGAGTCGCGCCCGAATGTCACCAGCGACGCGGCGGTTTTGTGCCTGAAGACCGGCAATGCCGTGATTCTCCGCGGCGGCTCCGAGGCGATCTCCTCGAACCTTGCGATTGTCGGCACCCTGCAGGCGGGCGGAGCCAAAGCCGGGCTGCCCGACGGGGCGGTCCAGCTCGTTCCGACCACAGATCGCGAGGCCGTGAGGATCATGGCGCAGATGGACGAATTCATGGACGTCATCATTCCGCGGGGCGGACGCCCGCTGATCGAGAATGTCGTCGCCCACGCCCGGATGCCTGTCATCAAGCACTGCCACGGTGTCTGTCATGTCTATGTGGACCGGGCGGCGGACCTCGACATGGCCCTCGAAATCGCGATCAACGCGAAGTGCCAAAGACCGGGGGTTTGCAATGCCATGGAGACCCTGCTCGTCCATCGCGATATCGCCACGGCATTTTTTGAAAAAGCCGCCCCGGCCTTCCAAAAATTCCCCGTCGAAATGCGCGCGGACCCGAAGGCCTTCCGCCTGCTCGCGGATCTCGGGTACAAGCCGCTGCGCGAGGCGGACGACGATACCTGGCGGACCGAATACCTCGATCTGATCCTCTCGGTGCGCGTGGTGGAGAGCCTCGACGAGGCGGTCGCCCACATGGAAGAATTCGGATCGCGCCACAGCGATGCGATCGTCACCAATAGTCCGTCGGAAGCGGAGAAATTCCTGCAAGCGGTGGATTCCGCGACCGTCTATTGGAATGCCTCGACGCGGTTCACCGACGGCGGGGAGTTCGGGTTTGGCGCGGAGATCGGGATCAGCACCGACAAGCTCCACGCCCGCGGGCCGATGGGCCTGGAGGAACTCACATCCTACAAATATCTGATCCGCGGGACCGGACAGATCCGCTGAAAAAAGATCCGCTGAAAAATTGGCCTTCCCTGTCAGGCTGTCGGGTTCCCGCATCCCGGTTTCTCCGCAGTTTTAGTGCTTTTTTTGAAAATGGAACCACGGCACTCTGTGTGGACCTGTAATTTTTAGCATGGCGAAACAGCAGACGATACTTCTTGTGGACCGTGAGACGGACTTTCTCGAATGGGCTCAGAACCAGTTGAAAAGCCCGGCGGCGCGCGTGCTGATCGAGGATTCTGCCGACGCGGCCTACAAGACCTTTTGCATGGAGCAGCCGGAGCTGGTGCTAGCGGAGATGAACCTGCACCCGTTCACCGGCCTGGAGCTTCTGGCGCGCATCCGGAAACACTCGCCGAATGCCATGGTCATCATCACAAGCGCGTTTGGGACCACCCAATCGGTGATCGAGGCGATGAAAATGGGGGCGTTCGATTTTGTCCGCAAGGAACAGCTGCCGTTCAATCTCAAGGTCGTGGTGGATTCGGCGCTCCAGGCGGTTGCGGAATTGCAGAGCGCCAGCGCCTTCAAGCCCCAGCTCACGGTCGAGCAGCACCGCGAGGACATCGTCGGAAGGTCGGATGCCATGCAGCAGGTCTTCAAAATGATCGGACGCGTCGCCGGCAGCGAGGCCCCGGTCATGATCACCGGAGAGAGCGGGTCGGGCAAGGAACTCGTCGCGCGCGCCATTCACAATTACAGCCACCGCAGCGGCAAAAGCTTCCTTGCGATCAACTGCGCGGCCATCCCGGACAACCTTCTGGAAAGCGAGCTGTTCGGGCACGAGAAAGGGTCCTTCACAGGAGCCCACAGCCAGCGGATCGGACGATTCGAGCAGTGCGACAACGGCACGCTGTTTCTCGATGAGATCGGAGAGATGCCCCCGCAGGTGCAGAGCAAAATCCTCCGCGTTCTCCAGAAGGGCGAATTTTCCCGTGTCGGCGGAAACCAGACGCTTCGCGCCGACGTGCGCATCGTTTGTGCGACGAACAAAAATCTGGAGGAGGAAGTCGCGCGGCGCTCATTCCGCGAAGACCTGTTCTACCGGCTCAACGTGGTCCGCATCCACCTTCCTCCACTCCGCCAGAGGCCGGACGACATCGTGTTGCTCGCCGAATATTTTCTGCAGAAGATTGCGAACCACAAGCACCGCCCGCCGTTGAAGTTGTCCGAGGAAGCGATCCGTGTCCTGGAAGCCTACCCCTGGCCCGGCAATGTCCGGGAGCTGGAGAACACCATGCAGCGGGCCTCGGTGCTGGCGACCGCCGATGTTCTGCTGCCGAAGGATATTCCGCTGGGTCAGAGCCTGAATGAGCCATCCGGGGCATCCGCCTCCGAGAGCGGGGTTTTGCCGACCAAGGAAAGCCTCATGGAAGCCTTGTTCAAAATTGCAGCCGAGGATCCCACACTCCAGCTTTTGCCGTGGCTCGAGCGCGAATTCAGCCTCCTCGCGATGCAAAAAACCGAGAACAACCAGGTCCGCGCCGCCAAGCTCCTGGGGATCACGCGGGCGACCCTGAGAAAGCGGCTGCTCCGCAACGGCGGGGGAGACGAGGATGAGAGCGTTTGAACCGATGCCCGTGGTCGAAGGAGAAGTTTCCGTCGAGACACGGCACGCCGCCAAGCGGCGAGGCTTGTTATTCAACGCTTCCTAGCAGCGGATTAAGTAAAGATGTGGCCGGGATATTGTTGTCGTCGTCTCGCTCTGCCGAGGCGTCGGAGCACACGCCGACAGAGCGGCGTGGCTACGATTTTACTTTAACCGCTCTAGCAGCCTGTCGGACTGAAAAACGAGCGGCAAAAGCCGCCGTTCCGTGATTTTTTTGGTTTGGCGATCACTTCTTGAGTTTGCGGAGCCGGGGACGCGGACCGAAGCGGAAGCCTGTT
>JBAYWC010000129.1:0-7275 GCA_041674265.1 Terrimicrobiaceae bacterium | reverse complement strand
CTCTTCGCCTCCCCTCCCAAGTGGGCCGCCTTCCCCTCCGGCGCACAGCTGTAGCCCGAAAAATATCGGACCCTCTGTGTTTATCGGCCCTTCAGGCCTTCCGTCGGGGAAGTTAGGCTAACCGCCCCTCTGATTTATCCCGAAAACCGCTTTTCCCTGCGCTCCCTGCGCCTCTGCGTGAGGAATCGCTGGATCCGGGTTTTATCCGGGCTACCGGCGGCAAAAATAAACGAATGCCGGCGGAAGGTTCGCCAGAACCACGGGCGTCTTCCCGATTTCGCGAAAATGACGGCCGAGCTTTTCGCGGAACGCCCGTCCAGCCTTCAGCCGGTGGGGGCCGAAATACGCAAAGGTCGCAAAAATTCCATCCGGCGTGATGGAGGATGTGATTTCCTTGAGAAGGGTATCCTGAAGGGAATCCCCAAATGCCGCCCACGGGAGTCCGGAGACGATCGAGTCCGGATTCCCCTGATCTTTCAAATGAGTCGCGAGGTCGGTTGCGCACCCGGCGACAACGCGGGCTTCGGGGAATTTTTCCGAGACGCGTCTTGCCAGTTCCGGGCATTTCTCGACGGCGAGGAAGCGGGCGTTCGAGTGGAGGTTTTTCAAAATGGGTCCGGTAAACGCCCCGCTGCCGGGGCCGATTTCGAGCACGAAATCGGCGGTCCGCACGCGGGCCGCGCGGATCATCATGCCGGCCAAGGCCGGGGAGGACGGCCAGACCGCCCCCACCGTGCCGGGGGATTTCAAGAACTCACGAACGAAGCGCAGGGACATGGGCGGTCGTAATTCAGGAACGGGCGTCCCGCCCGTTTGGAGACAGAACATCGCAGCGGGACCGGCGTCGCACACGGGCGGGATGCCCATGCCCCCTGTTTGCTGCAAAGGAATGCATCCTAACCCGGGAGGCCCTTGAGCATTTCGGCGTTGGTCGGATACTTGCGGATGAAGAACAGGAGGCGCTCGATTGCCTCGATGGGTTTGTGGCCGGCGAGGCCACGGCGGATGACGTTGATCTTCTGCAGGTCTTCGGCAGGGAGGAGGAGTTCCTCGCGGCGCGTGCCGGAGAGGAAGATGTCCACTGCCGGATAAATCCGCTGGTCGCTGATCTTGCGGTCGAGGACGAGTTCCATGTTTCCCGTGCCCTTGAATTCCTGGAAGATCAACTCGTCCATGCGGCTGTTCGTCTCGATGAGGGCGGTGGCCATGATGGTCAGGGAGCCGGCTTCCTCGGTGTTGCGGGCCGCGGCGAAGAGCTTGCGCGGGATTTCCAGGGCCCGGGCATCGACGCCGCCGGACATCGTGCGTCCGCCTCCGCCCTGCGCGTTGTTGAACGCGCGTCCGATGCGGGTGAGGGAATCCATGAGCACGAAGACATCCTTGCCCATTTCCACGAGGCGCTTGGCCCGTTCGATGGCGAGCTGGGCGATGCGGGTGTGGGTCTTGATATCGCAATCGTTCGAACTGGCCATGAGTTCGGCCGACGGCACCGTGCGGCGGATTTCGGTGACCTCTTCCGGGCGTTCATCGACGAGGAGGATGATCAATTTCATCTCCGTGTGGTTCTTGACCACGGCATCGGCGATGTGCTGGAGGAGCGTGGTTTTTCCGGTGCGCGGCGGGGCCACGATGAGCCCGCGCTGGCCTTTGCCGACGGGCGTCATGAGATCCATGATGCGGGTCGTGTAGCGATCGGGAACCGTTTCGAGGCGGATGCGCTTGTTGGGATTGATCGTCGTGAGCTCTTCAAAAACCGGAAGATTTTGAAAGCTGTCGGGATCGGCTCCCTCAAGTTCCGTGAGCCGGAAGAGCTGGGGTCCGCGGCTGCCGCGGCGGGTTTCTCCCCGGATCCACATGCCATCGCGGAGCCCATATTTGCGCACCACTTCGGGGGTGACGAAAATGTCGTTGTTCGACTGGGCGAAGTTGCGGCGCGCTTCGCGGAGAAAACCGAAGCCTTTGCCGGAAACTTCCACAATGCCTTCCGCGTAGGTGGGAGGGGCGGGCGGGGGAGGGGGATTCGCCGGGGCTTGGGGAGCGGCAGGGACTTCGGAGGCGGCAGGCGCCGGTGCCACGGCCTGTGTGGCGGGCTCCGGGGCGACTGATGGAAAAGCCAATTCTGCCGCGGAGGAATCCGCGGGTGTTTGCGAATTCGATTCTGGCGCCACGTTGCGACGCCGGGGGGGCCTGGCCGCGCGGGGGCGCCTCGCCCGGGCCGGCTTGTTGTTGGATTCTGGTTCAGGGGATTCCGCGGTGGATGCGGACAGTGTCGGTTCGTCGGTCATGGTAATTTCAGTTGAGGAATGCGAGAATCTCCCCGGGGGATTTCAAATTTGGCGAGAACCAGTTATTGTGGCCGGCCATGAAATGGTCTCTTCAGATTGAGCGAGCCCGTCCCCGGGAAGTTTCCCCACGGGCGGACAAAAAATTAATACAATGTCTTGCGACGTTTGCAGGTTTCGAAAATCGGGGTCCGGGGAAATTCCCGCCCCTGAATCGAACGACGCACCCACTAAAGCACCGGGGGTCATTCTTGTCAAACACTTTTCTCAACGGATCTTTTTGCGGGGTGGGGGATCCATTCTTTTTCATGGTCTTCAAGAAAAACCGGATGACGTCACGCGGGGTTGGGTGCATGTTTCGGAACATGAACTCCCCACTGATGCCTCGTTTTGTCCCCGCACTCCTCCTGTTGGCTGCCGGATTTGCCCGCGCAGACCTGACGATTCTCCAGGAAATCTCATCGCCGGACGGCCCGAAGTCCGCCATCGTCACCACAACAAAGTGGAAAGGAGACAAACTTCGGCTGGATGTCGGTGGCACGGCCTCGATGATCCTCGACAGCAAGAACGGCGAGATGGTCTCCCTGATGCATGAGCAGAAATTGGCGGTCCCTGTGTCATCGGCTGTTCAAAAAATGGCGGCGCAACTTGCCGGAAAAACCGGATCTCCCGACTCCCTCTCGCTCCAGGCCACAGGCCGGAAAGAGACCATGATTGGAATGCCATGCGAGGAATTTGCGGGAACGGTTTCCGGCCAAAAAGCGGTCGTCTGGACGACGAAGGATGTCCCGGAATACAAGGAACTCTCGGAACAACTCACCGCGTTCGCGCCTCAGCTCGCCCAATATCAGGGGCCGGTCTCCGGCACCACGGCGCTGCAGGGGTTTCCCGTGCTCACGGAAATCACGGCGCCGGATGGCAAAAAAACAACCATCCGGGTGCAGGCCCTTTCCCGCAAGGACATCGCCGATGCCGAATTCAAAATTCCTGACGGCTATCGGAAAGTGGAGATCCCGCAGATTCCCTTGCCCGCCGGCCGGTAAGTTTTTTCCAAGAAACCAAAATTTGGCACGGCAACTGCTTTAAATTCTTATGTTCTGGGGGGAACAGCAGGCCGTCGCGGCAATCGTCACGGCGGCCTGCAATTTTTAGCCCTGATCCGGCGAACAAAGAATTTTTGCCAGGATGACAGGATTATCAGGAAAGAGTTACGGAGGGTTCCGTTTGCCTGAAATGATCTCTCTGCGCTGCAAGTTCCTTCCTGTGAATCCTGCAAATCTTGTGAATCCTGTCTAAAAAGACGTTTTCGGGTTTAGCGGAGGCCGAGCCACGCCAGTGTTCCCAGCCGGGCATGCCCTCCCGTCACAGCCGTTTTTCGCTTTTGCGTCCGGAAGTTTGGCCCGCCTCATGGTTTTATTGTTGCGCCCAGGCTCGCCATCGGTGGTTTCGGAGTATAAATCGCTGAATGCATTTTCATTTCGTGTTTCCGCGATGGCAGAAGCTTCTCGAAGATCACCCGGACCTGCGGGATGTCGTGAGCGGATACGATGTCGGAAATTTCCGCATGGCGGGGCTGGAGTTGGCCACTGCGGCCGGGGCGATCCCTCCGGGGCATACCATTTCGTTGCTCGATCAGAATGTGGCGGACGCCCGGTTCGGCATCGATGCGGACCTTGTGTGCATCGGATTTTTCACCCCGCAAGCCACCAATGCCTATCGTCTTGCGGAAGGATTTCCGTCAAGGGCCGGGAGACCCGCCTGGGCGTCCATCGCGCCGGTTCCAGGGCGATGGTATGAAGAAGACAGTCTGTCGCGATTCGCAACCGGGTATTGCTCTTCTTTTACGGCCCCTCAATCGGATTGGCTGAGGCGCCCGACCGGTTTGTCGTGGAGGAGTTCGTGTGCCTCGCGCAAGATTCCGGGGATCTGTTCGCGGAACGGACTGGCCGCCAAAGCCGCCGAAAGATCAGGGATTTCGGCGGCATTTTTTCCCGGGAACCAATGCCCCGCCTGCCCGAGCAGGTTGTAGCGCATTTTTCCAAAGTCCACCATGTCGAGCGATTTGGCATGGTTCCAGAGCCGGAGGATCTCCCAGATGTTGATTTCTCCAGGACAGTCCTCCCACTTGGGGATTCCCTTCTCCCAGTTCCGGCACCAGTCCGTTCCCAGGACATTCTCCATTTCCGAGACCAGGCGCATTTCGATTTCGGCGACAAGCTTTTCCGCCTCCGGAAGGAACGTGAGGGACCGGAGGTGCTCCTCGAAGTCCGAGGGTCTTGCCGCGCCGACCGACAAGGTATGGATGTCCGGGCGCAGAAGGCAGAACAGGTTGTTGAACGCGATGGGGCTGAGCGGTTCGCAGAGCCGGCGGAGCTTGGCGGGGGGCGCGTAGAGTTTTCCGCCCTTGTCGTTCGGGCTGATGATGAAGAGGCCCATATCCTGCCGCCGCGCGGCATCGAGCGCGCGGGAGTTCGAGCGGTTCACCCAATACCAGTGCAGGTTCACATAGTCGAATTCCCCGGTCCCGATGGCTCTGCAGATCACGTCGCAGTCGCCGTGGGTGGAGAACCCGATGAACCGCGCGCGGCCTTCCCTTTGGATTTCGCGGGCGACGGCGAGCGGTCCCCCCGGCGCGAGGGCGTTTTCGAGAATTTCCGCGTTGTTGATTCCGTGCAGGGCGAGAAGATCCACATGGTCGAGGCGCAACAGCGACATCGACCGCTCGAATGTGGCGCGGAACTTCGCCCCCTCTCCATCCGGAGAGACCTTGGTCTGCACGATGATCTCCCCGCGCGGGAGCCGGGGAAGGATTTTTCCGAGCTGGTATTCCGAGCTGCCGTAGCCCCGCGCGGTCTCGATGTGGTTGATCCCGCAATCGATCGCCTTCAGGACCGTCTCCTCGAGGTTTTTCTGGTTGTCGTCGGGAACGACCTCCTCGTCTTTCCAGGAATGCTGGTAGCGCATTCCCCCGCATGTGAAGACCGGCATCTCGAGGCCGGTTCGCCCGAAGCGTCGTCGCATCATAAGCAATTCAATTTTGCGGCCGATTCGATTTCGGCGGTTTGTGGAAACAAGTCAACCGGCTGGATATAATCGACGGAATACCAGGCGCCCAGCTTCTTCAGATCGCGGGAGAGGGTCGCGGGATCGCAGGAGACATACACGAGCGTTGCCGGGCGGTGTTTTCCGAGGATGTCGGTGACCTCCGGGGAAAGCCCCTCGGCAGGAGGATCGAGGAGCAGGGCGGTCTCCGCGGAGGACGAGGTCTCCAAAGCCCGGGCGAGATGGGTTTCCACCGCGCCCGCGAGATAGGATTCGTTTTCCGCCGCTGTCGCCTTCGCCGCCCGCACAGCGCCCGCGCTCCACTCGATGCCGATGGTTCTTTTGAAGCGCGCCGCCAGTTTTTTCGAAAAAAATCCGGCCCCGCAATAGGCGTCGACCAGGAGTTCCCGCGGGGATTCGAGCATGTCGGACACGGCCGCCGCAAGAACCTCCGCGGCCCCCGGATTCACCTGGCTGAACCCATGATACTCCTGGCTTTCCCGCAAGGTGATCCGCCGGTCTTCCCGGGGCGGGTTCCTGGCGAGCCCGGCAAGTTGTTCGTTGACGGAAGCCGTGGAGATCGGGCATCCCGGGGCCGGTACGATGCGGTGGGACTTCCGTCCATGAAATCCCACCGCGCCATCCCGGACATGCACGGAAATCCTGTTGCGATATTCCCACTCCGATGGGGAAGCGAGCACGGGTCGCAAGTCGATGTCTTCGATCCCGCCGATTCTCCGCAGAAGATCCCGGACCTGCCCGCGCTTGATGTCGAGCTGTCGGGGGTAGGCGATGTGCTGGTAGGCGCATCCACCGCATTTTCCAAAGATCGGGCAGCGGGGCGGGATCCTTTCCACGGAGGCCTCCAGGAGCCGGACCAATTCGGCTTCGAGGAACGATTTTTTCTCCCGGACGATCCGGACCGACGCCCGTTCCCCCGGCAGGGTGAAGGGCACAAAACAGACCCGTCCGTCCGGCAACCTGCCGACACCCGCCCCGCCGAATGCGACGCTCTCAATGAATATCGATATTTCCAAGTCCACCAAGCTAGCGGAGGAACGCGCGCGCTCAATCATGGATTGCGGGGAAATGCGTCCGAGGGCGCGCCCCCGCAAATTCCTTCGACTCGCGCTTCTCGCTGTGCGAAAGTCGCGCGCATGAAATCCATCCGTATCGTTGAACAACTCGCCATTTTCATCGCCAACAAACCGGGGACCCTCTCCGCGGTTTGCGACGCCCTCGCCGAAGACAAGATCAATATCTATGGATTGACCGTTTCGGACACCGTGGATCACGCGGTGGTCCGCATGGTGGTCAGCGACACCCGCCGCGCTATCGCGCTCCTCGAGTCGCACGGGACGCTGGTTGTCGAGAACGATGTGATCATGATCGAGAACGACAACCGCCCGGGCGGGCTTTCAAAAATCGCAAAAGCCCTTTCGGCCACGAAGATCAACATCGAATATGCCTACCTCGCTTCGATGCCCACAGCCAAGAAAGGGCTGCTGATCCTGCGCGTCAGCGATGTGAAAAAAGCCCTGAAGGTGCTTTCCAATCCTTCGCTGGGGTTGTAACCCTATGCACCGGACTCTCTTGGAACCATCCGGAAGCATTCAAAATGGCATCCAGACTCGAACAAACATTGGTCCATCTCGGGTAACTGCTCAGCAAAAAACGCAAAAACAAGGTGCAGCCTGCACCTTGTTTTTGCGTTTTTGCTCATGGCGTTTTTTTGTTTGAGTTGGTTGGTTGCCTGACGCGAGGGCAACTGCCTAAAATGAATAGGGCAATCTCCTGAACGGGGTCACAGCTTCGCCCGTTTTCACAGACAACGCCGCGCCACCACTGGAATACCGGCCTGCTCCCCGCGGCAGGAGCCTTCCCGCATATCACGATCCGGCGAAAAATGCAAAGTTGCTCCCCTTTCCACATCCGGCCGCCGGGTTCTTTG
>JBAYWC010000128.1:0-7366 GCA_041674265.1 Terrimicrobiaceae bacterium | reverse complement strand
ACCTCAGCCTCTCGAGCCCTGCGTTGGGTCCTGTCTTTTCGATCGACGGAAATCTGACGCTCGCCGGAACCATGCGCATTGTTCAGGAGTCCCCGTTTCAAGTGGGAAGCTGGCTGCTCTTCGAATACACGGGGAGTTTGACGAATGCAGGCATCTCAACCATCGGGCTGGATGGAAATTATTCTCTCACGTTCAACGAGGGCAGCCACAGCGTCTACCTGAACGCCGTCCCCAAGCCCTCGACCTACGCGCTGCTCGCCCTTGCAGGTGCCGCCGCCTTCCTCATCCCACGCCGAAAGAATTGGACCGCCTGATTTCGGACAATCCGCGCCGAAGGCAACCGCACAAAATGGACAACCCAGAGATCCTGCACCACACAAACTTGCCGCCCGCGGCGGGGCTCGAATTTCTTGTGGAGCCGCCGATCTATCACGAGCGCAGAAGCTGGCGCTTCTATGCAAAACCGACCGGAATGCGAAAAAAATATCAGGTTTTCCAGCACTGAGGAAAACAGCCTGATTCCGTAGCGGGGCACTCTTGGACTTGCTCGACCCTCGGAACGCGCGGGGCGCGGAGGCGGCGGGGAAGTTCGAGCCGACGAGCGGGCGGCAGTAGGCCTGGAACGCGGATGACATGGCTGGACTCCGGGTGGAGAAATTCCGGGGGCATGTGGCGGGTTTTTCCGGCCACTTCGCGGATGTGGACGGGGTCGTAGGAGGCGCTGTAACTGAGGACGGGGCGGCCCGGCCTCCATCGGGAAAATAATGGGCTTGTTGGACCACAAGGCGAATCCCCTGCCATTGGGACGCCACTTGAAACCTTGGACCTTGGCAGCGAAAGCCATTGCCTCGTTTGAATCTTTCCCGCCCGCCCCTGTGACCAAGCCCGTCCAGCAAGTTTCAGGGAATTTCTGAGTCTCTTCAAGTTGCTCCCAATCTGGAGCAGGGGGACGGACAGGAGCGGCTACTTTTCGCTTCATGACCGCAACAAGAGCCAGCAGACCGCCGACAAAATCGCAGCACGAAATTGGCGCAAATTGTTCCCAGCCGGGAACGGGTATTTTCCGCCCTTGTGCGGTAATGGCATCCAAGAAACCGAAAACCGATTTCTCCAAAATCGGAGATATCCTTTCCGAAAACTTTTCTACCTTGAGCCTCATGATGAAGGTCATGAATTTCAACCGGAGGATCGGATGAACCGTTCCATCCAGCGAGTTTCCATTGCGGGAATGCGCCCGCTGGCGTTGACCAAAAAGCAAATCATCGCCGTGCTTGGTTCGGCCAAGCTCGTTGACCGGATGCTGTGGGCCACCCGGCACGCGAAAGGCGGCTGGTTTATCATTCTGCGGGAAGGCCGGGACTTGCTTGTTGCCACGGAATCCGTGGAAACTGCGCATGAGCGATTGGTGGGAGGAGAATTGCCGCCCCTCATGCCCAGCGAGAGACGTTTTGCCAGAGCGGCTGAAACCGGAGTCGCAGCATGAAAAGGGCTACATGCGGAAAATCAGGTGTCGCAAAATCCCCGTCGATTTCTTTCCGGCTTGTAGGAAGAAAAAAGGGGCGCGGCGTTGTCTTCCGGGCGGCGTCGTCATGTGGCGCGGGGCTGGATGGGATCGCCTGCAATGGCCCGACGAGCGCACCGGTCAGAAACACGATTGGTCAAAGCACAAGGCCGATGTGATCGAATCCCAAATCATCGGTCCCGCCATGACGCCGGGACACCTTGCCGCCGCCGCAGAAGGGGCAGAGAAGCGCTACGATGCCCGTGTGGGCCGGGCGATGGATGTTGCCTTGCCCCATGAGCTGGGCACGAAAGAGCAGTGGGCGCTATTGCGCGGTTTCGGCCTTCAGCTTCGCGACACCTACGGGTGCGCCGTTTGCGTGAATCTCCACCAGCCCAACGTGAAAGGCGACAGCCGGAACACCCACGGGCATATTTTCATGACGGCCCGCGCCGTGGACGAAAAGGGCAATTCTCCTCCCATAAAATCCGCTGCCTCGATGATCGCAAGACCGGCCCGCTGGAAGTCGAGCGCATCCGGGAAATGTGGGAGACGCGCTGCAACCGCGCCTTGAAGAAGGAAGGGCGTTCCCAAACCGTCAACCGGCAGTCCCTGCGACTCCTACGAACCATCATCCGAATCGTAGAAAATGAGCAACGACAACAGCGGCGTGCCCAAGGCATTCGCGTGAGATTTTGAAATACCGTCCTCGAAAACAGGATTTCCGGGAATTTCAGGCGGACAAATGGCGGACACATTCAGGCCACTTCCTGTAAATTCCATCCGTTTCCTGTGGGAACGATTCAAAAATCCAGAATCCCAGCAGAACCTTTGTTTATGCTGCTTCAAGAGGATTTGCTCGGGGAGGGACTCGAACCCACACCCCTTGCGGGACCAGATCCTAAGTCTGGCGCGTCTGCCAATTTCGCCACCCGAGCGTGTTTATTTACAGCTACTTAAAATACTGAAAAATCCACTTCTTGCCTTTGTGCTACAGTTTGTGCGACTTTGACGCATTGAGACACAATGGACCCCAAAGCACACAAGCAAAAGCTGGAAAGATCGTCGTTCATGTCGCGAGATTCACTCCGGCCAAGGATACCCGCAAGCGCAAAATACGCGGTCTCTGGGATTCGCAATAACAGGTTCTACGCCCAGATGCGGGTGCCTGCGGCGATGCGGCAGGCGCACGAGCGCATCATCGGAGAACGCCCGGTGGCCAACGCCGACAAGATCCTGAGCCTCTACGAGAGCGACATCCATGTGATCGCGCGCGGGAAAGCGGGGGCGGACGTGGAGTTTGGCAACAGTCTTTTTGTGGCCGAGACGGTGAGCGGATTTATCCTCGACCACGAGCTGGGGCGGGACACCTCGCCCGGAGACGCCAAGTGGCTGCACGAATGCGGTTTTCTCAGGAAATCCGAAAAACCGCTTGCGCGGACCGGCGGATCGGCTTCCACTCCCAGTCATGAAATTTCTGGAACCTGCGGGGCTCATCGAATCCCTGAACTGGCGGTATGCCACCAAACAATTTGATCCGACCCGGAAGATTCCGGCCCCCGTGTGGGAAGCGCTCGAGGACGCGCTGGTTTTGACGCCCTCGTCCTATGGGCTCCAACCCTGGCATTTCTTCGTGGTGACGGACCCCGGGCTGAAGGCCGCCTTGCGTCCGCATTCCTGGGATCAACCGCAGGTGACGGATTGTTCGCACCATGTGGTTTTTGCGGCCCGCCGGGATATCGATGCGGCATTTGTGGAAAAATATCTCTCGCGGATTGCCGAGGTCCGCGGCGTCACCACCGAATCGCTGGGGTTTTACCGGGACATGATGGCTTCGGATATCCTCAATGGCCCGCGCTCAAAATGGGTGCAGGAGTGGGCGGCCCGCCAGGTGTATATCGCGCTGGGAAGCTTCCTGGCCGCCGCCGCCCTGCTCGGCGTGGACACCTGCCCGATGGAGGGCTTCGATCCGGCCAAATACGACGAAATCCTCGGTCTCCCCGCAAAAGGATTCAGCACCATCGTCGCCTGCCCGGCAGGGTATCGCGCGGAGGGAGACAAATACGCCGGCCTCCCGAAAGTCCGGTTCCCGAAAAAAGACCTCCTCGAAATCCTGTGACCAGCAGTCGTCCGGAGCCCCTCAAACCCTCTCGATCTTGAAACGAGTGGAATCGACGGACGGCTCGGCGCGCCATCCCGGCCTCTCCCGCCGTGCGTTTGGTGTCAAATGAGGCTTCCGATCCATTGCCAGATCTTGGCCGCGCCAGCGCCGCCCAGAACAGCGATCAGGCAAACATAGACCCCGGACACGGCGGTCAGCACATGGCCGAAGAAAATGACCAGCCCGTCGCGCTCGAGCGCGCCCAGGGCAAGCAGGATGATCGCAAAGCCGGGGATCATATTCGTGAAGGGAAATGGTGGCGGAATCGGAAGGCTCAGAAAGAGGGCGGAAAGCGTGATCGCGAGTCCGGCCGCCATCTGGGCCTGATGGCTGTCAACCAGTCCCTCCCACCGCGGACGCAGGAACCTTTCCAGCCTCGTGTGAATCGCGATCCCGAACCGGAGGGTTTTTTCCAACACGGCAAACGAGAGGTGCCGCTTCGAGAGGAATTCCGGGAGCCAGGGCTGGTGACGGAAGGCGATCCTCAATCCGCAGATCCCAATCGCGATCCCGAACGGAATGGAAAGCCCGGGAATCGCCACCGGCGAAAGAAAGGGAAGGCAAAGGACGATGGCGATGATCTGCAATCCCCGCCCGCGCGTGTGGCCGATGATCTCGCCGATCGACATCGGCGTCCCGCCGGCCAGATCGATAATTCGCCGGAGTTCCTCGGAGACTCGCGGCGGCGGGGGGGGAGATTCGGATTCGGTCATGGCGAGGAATATCGGTCATAACCCGCGAAACACACAGGCGCAAATTTTGTTCGCCTTGCATGTCCGCCCGATTCCCTGTGAAATGAAGGGGATGACAGACGAACTCGCCCAAGCCGTGGAGAGCGGCTCCCTTGACAAGAAATCCGCCGAAGCGCTCACCCTCCTTACCCCCGGCTCCTATTGCCAGCACAAAAGCTGGGGATTCGGGCGTGTGGCGGAGTGGAACCTCCCGGCCGGTCAGATCTTCATTGATTTTGGAACCAAAAAAAGCCACCCGATGCAGGTGGCCTACGCGGGCGAAACGCTCACGCCGATTCCGGAGGACCACATCCTCGCCCGCAAAGCGTCGGACCCCCAGGCGGTCCGCGATCGGGCGAAGGCGGACGCCCTGGACCTGGCGCGCAAAATCCTGGGCGACCTCGGAGGGAAGGCCACGGCCGACCAGGTCGCGGCCACGCTCCAGCCCGAAATCTTCGATCCCGCCGGCTTCAAAAAATGGTGGGATGGCGTGAAGAAAAAAATGAAGGCGGACGGGCATTTTCAAATTCCCTCGAAAAAGTCGGACCCCTTCGTGCTTCTGGAAGTCGCCGTGAATCCGGGCCGCGGATTCATCGACCAATTCCGCGAGGCCCGTCACACGAAGGACCAGGTGGCCGCGCTGGACCAAATCGCCAAGGCCCTCGGGGATCTGGCGGACGAGGTCGAGGAACTCGGGTCGCTCGCCACGCAGATCGAGGAGACCGCCCAAAAAGGCCGCAAGCTCCAGTCGGCGGCGGCCATCGAGATGCTCCTCGTGCGCGACGAAATCCTTTCACGCCACAGCGCCCTCACGCCGGGGCCGGAAGCGCCGACCGTCGCGGACATCCTGGTTGGCGAGGAATCCCGTCTCCCAACCCTCTTTGCCAGCCTGCCCGCTTCGAAACACCGCAAGGTCCTGGAATCGTTTGAGCGGGCCTTTGGGGATCGCTGGACAGACAAGGCGCTCAAATTGGCCCAGCAGGCCAATTCGCGGCTCGTCATCGAAATTTCCAAACTTTTCGAGAAAGTCGGAAAATCCGATGTGATCCACGCCGCGCTCTCGCGCTGGATCAGCGAGCGTTCGATCTCCTCGGAGACCTTGATCTGGCTTTGCAAGGAGCGGGGCGCCGGATTTTCGGATCTCTTCAATGCCGAGCTGCTCGCCGCGGTCTTCAGCGCCCTGGAGACCGACCTTCTCTCCGAGCGACGCACTTCCCGCCTGCGCGACCTCCTCATGGACGACCGCAAGCTCCTTGGCGAACTGATCGCCGGAGCCGATCGCGACACCGTCCGGGACACGATGCGCAAGCTTTTGCTCACGCCGGTCTTTGACGACCTCACGAAGCGCTCGCTCATGGCCCGCATCGTGAAATTGTATCCGGATACCCAGAGCATGATCACCGGCGACGCCCCGGAAGAAAAAGTCGAGTCGCTCACGGTCTCCTGGGCGAGCCTGGAAAAACGCAAAGCCGACTACGAGCATCTCATCTACAAGGAAATCCCGCAAAACCTCCGCGATATCAACGTCGCCAAGGAACAGGGCGATCTCCGCGAGAATTTCGGATTCAAGGCCGCCAAGGAGCAACAGCGGGTCCTCGAACGCCGGAAAATCGAGTCCGAGCGGGATCTCTCGAACGCCCGCGGAACGAATTTTGAAAACCCGGACACCACCCAGGTATCGATCGGGGCCGTTGTTTCGCTCGTTCAGGAATCCGGGGAGCGCGAGGTTTACAGCATCCTCGGCGCCTGGGATAGCGCTCCGGATCTCGGTATCGTTTCTTACAAGGCGGGCATCGGGCAGATCCTCCTCGGACGCAAACCCGGAGACACGGTCGAACTCCCCGGAGACAAGGGGCTCCGTCCGTTCCGCATCGAGTCGATCTCCGCATTCGGCGACCTGGACCTCCTGCGCGAGAAAGTCCACGCCCTCAGTCCATCGGAGAGCTGAGCCATCGAAAAGTAGCACGCGCAAATCGCGGGTCTTATTTGTTTCATAAGGAATGCACGGCAGAAAATGCCACTCGGGCTTCCGGCAGGTTTTGCCGTTGTGTGACGGAAATATCACAAAACCCCGTTTGGAACTATTCCGGGGCCGGGGTATTGAACAGCATCGTTCAGAAAGGCGCATGCCTACCGAAGTCGTGGCCGACCGCCCCTCCAGCACACGCGCCCGAGGGACCCGAGGCCGGTGAACCGGGATAAGTGCTCCGAGGCGGGCATGGTGCTGGCATGTTCAGTCAGATGCAGGCAAACTTGGGCTCCGCAAAACGTGACGGGAACTCGCCGCCCCGCCGCTCCCCCATCGTGTGCAAGCGCCGGGAAGCGGGGGACGGCGAAAGCCCGTGACAAATTGAGCCGTATCAGTTGACTCCTTCGCCCCCGCTCATGTCGCCCGTTGGGTTCCCTGACGGGAATCTCCCCCGAGCATTCCCATGCTCCAGGGGTCATAGCCGAGAACCCCGGAGCCAGGGCAAGGCTCGGGGAAGACTGCCGCAGGCAGCCCGCAAGGGTGAGACGAACGGGCGTGAGCGAATCAACCGACTGAATTTCAAATTCTGAAAACAGGTTGGGTAGAGCAGGGAGAGAGGCAACGGGATGAGAGGCCCAAGGGCCAATGACCGCCAACTTCTCTCCCCCTCATCGAACCGGACTTGCGGATTTCCCGCATCCGGCTCTCGGGGCGCTGTTCTTCGGTTTGCTTCATGAGGTTTGCCGTTTGGTGCGCAGAGGGAAGTGGATCAAGCTGCAGTGATCGTGGAGGCGTTCATTGCTGTAGGCGTTCCCATATCGCGCTTCGGTCTTGGCGTGTTTCTTCCACAGCCATCGTCCCATGCGCTCCCTCATGCGCCTTTGCATTTTGTTGAACACTCGCGTGCTGTTGGCGTGATGAAAGTAACCGATCCATCCCCTCACCCGCGTGTTGACTCGGGCGATGACTTCTTTGGGTTCCTTCCATTGGGTGCTCCGGGTGGT
>JBAYWC010000127.1:0-7614 GCA_041674265.1 Terrimicrobiaceae bacterium | reverse complement strand
ACTGGAATACCGGCCTGCTCCCCGCGGCAGGAGCCTTCCCGCATATCACGATCCGGCGAAAAATGCAAAGTTGCTCCCCTTTCCACATCCGCCCGCCGGGTTCTTTGCTGAGCAGTTACAATTTTTCGCGGATTTCGGGTATAGCGCCCTGTTGTTTTTTTATGTAAGTTGATTATTAAAAATAAGCAACGCAATTTTTTCTGCGTTCTTTGCGCCTCTGCGTGAGGAGTCAAAAAATTCGGGTTAGCAACAATTTATCGCCGCTTCCGAAGTCCAAAGATTTCGACCGAACCGGTCTTTGGCGCGCTGGGCCAGCGTCCCCGCGTCTCGCCGTAAAATCGCGAAGATTGTGGATCCGGACCCCGACATCATGGCGGCGGCGACTTCGTCCTGCTCGAGAAGCCAGGACTTGATGGCTGGAAGGAGAAGATATTTTCGAAAGACCGGCTCTTCAAAATCATTGGCGAGTTCGATCGTTCCATGAAACTGGCGGTCACGACTCACGGGCGAACGCGCGCTCCATGCTTGATAGGCCCATGCCGTGGAAACGGGAAACGGTGGTTTGAGGAGAAGCTGTTTGGCGGATGGAACCCCCCCGGCGTCCTGCATCAGTTCGCCACGGCCACGGCACAGCGCCGGTCGGGAACGGACGAAAAACGCGGCGTCCGATCCCAGTGTTGCCGCCAGCGCTTCCAGTTGCCGTGGGCCAAGCCGGGTTTCACGCAATTGATCGAGCGCCTTCAGGACTGCTGCCGCGTCACTGCTTCCGCCGCCGAGGCCGGCACCATGCGGGATCTTTTTTCGGAGGTGAATTTTTGTGTGGAACCGATGCCTCGTGTGCCGCTGAAAAACCTCGGCCGCACGCCAGACAAGGTTGCCGGGACCGGCGGGTATCTCTGGATCATCGCATTGCAGGTCGATCCCGGTGCCTTCGGACACCCCGATCTCGATCTCGTCAGCCAGAGAGATCGGGACCATCAGGGTTTCAATATCATGATACCCATCGGGACGTTTCGCGAGAATCCGGAGCGCGAGGTTGACTTTGGCTGGGGCCTGAATTGTCATGCGGGTTCCATCATCCGCCAATGCCTGCCCGTGCCAAAGAAAAAATCATCGTTGCCATCGATTCCCCGGATCTCGAATCCGCCCTTGCCTTGATCGAACCGCTGGCCGGGGAAGGTTGCGTGTTCAAGGTCGGCCTGCAACTCTTCACCGCTGTCGGACCCACGATCGTGAAGGAAATCCAATCTTTCGGCACCAAGGTTTTTCTGGATTTGAAATTCCACGACATCCCGAACACGGCCATGTCGGCCGTCCGGTCCGCCGTGGCTCTGGGCGTGGACATGACGACGATTCACCTCGCCGGCGGTCCCGCCATGGTTTCCGAGTCGGTCAAGGCCGCGGACAATTCCAAGACGCTCGTGCTCGGGGTCACCGTCCTCACCAGCATGGACGACGAGACGCTTGATCTCGTGGGGATCCCCCGGCCTCCGGCGGACCAGGTTCTCCGCCTCGCCGAGATGGGCGCGAATTGCCGTTTGCGCGGCGTCGTGGCCAGCCCGCATGAAATCACGCCGCTGCGCGAGGCGTTCGGCAACGGCCTTGTGATCGTGACGCCGGGGGTTCGCCCCTCCGGGAGCGATCGGGGCGACCAGCGGCGAGTCATGACCCCTGGCGAGGCCGTGCGGTGCGGTGCCGACTATCTGGTGATCGGACGACCCATCACCGCGGCGGGGTCCCCGCGCGACGCCTTCCTCCGGATTGCCGAGGAAATCAGCGCCGCCGTGTAATACAAAGCCGGCCCGGACCGCCACCTTGTTCACAGGCTTAAGAAGAAGAAACGGATCGGGGCTGGTCCTTTCTTCATATTCATGATGTGGACAACGCGTCCGAACCCTGTTCCTCGCCGGATGGATGGGAGTTCCACGGGAAATGGAGGATGTGAACAAAAAACGGTCTGGTGCGCGGGGCGGCCAACAAATCCGGAAATCGACCGGGTTCTTGGAAGAAGGGCCAAGAAGCTCCCAGCTTGTTCACAAACGATCCACAAACCGGAAAGCCCCGGCTGTCAGCGCGAAAAGAAAAGGGCGAGGGGAATCGAAACGGCGGCAAACAGAGTGCTCAGCACGATCGACCCGCTGGCGAGGGAGGCATCGCCGTTCATCTGCCGCGCCATCACAAACGCCGCCGCCGCAGTGGGGCAGGCCGATAAAACCATAGCGACCCGCAGGTCGGTTCCCGCAAGGCCAAAAAACGGGGAACAAAAATAGACCAGGACCGGCAGGAAAAACGTTTTCAGTGCCGCCGCCGCCAGGATCCCCGCCACCTTGTCTCCGATCCTGGCATGGGCGAGCGAGCCGCCGATGCAGAGAAGGGCAATCGGCACCGCCGCCCCGCCAAGGGATTCCAGCGTGCGATCCAGAAACAACGGAAGCCCGGTCCGCAGGAATGCCAGCGGGATTCCGGCCATGCCGGCGAGAAGCAGCGGGTTCGAAAAAATCGACACGGTAGCCGTGCGCGCCGGATTTTCGGACTTGTGGCCGAGGCTGAGGACGACGACCGCGAGAACGTTGTAAAAAATCATGAGGAACGCCATCACGATGACCGCGGTTCCAAAGGCCTCGCTTTTTCCCGGCTGACCTTCGAACGCATAGGCCAGCACGGGAATCCCGATATAGGCGAGGTTCCCGCGAAATGCCGATTGCGACAAGGTTCCGCGGGAAAAAGGAGGCAGCTTCACGAGTCCGGCGGCGATCCATCCCGCCAGCGCGCTGACGCCCGTCGCGGCCACCAGCAGGCCGAGGAGAGAAAAGGTCCGGGGGCCGGGATGTTCGGCATGCACCACCGAGCGGAACAAGAGCGCCGGCAGGGCGATCCAAAAAACCAATTTATTCAAATCCCCCGAGAACCCGGGCCCGAGAAAACGAAGCCGCCCCAGAAACAAGCCCAGCAGCACCAGCAAAAGAATGGGAGCGAGAATCGAGATCACAGGAACAGCCCGGTTCCGGATGCCCCGGTCGTCCGCCGCAGGTTCAACGACGCCGAATGGCCGTGCCTGTCGATCAGGGTTTCGAGGCTGGTCCTCACCAGTTCGCCCATCGTCGCGCATTCCAGAAACAACGCCTCCTTGTAATGTTCGGCCAATTCGGCCCGGAGCTGATGCACGTTGTGCTCCGGAGCGAGATCCTCGACGACCATCACCTCCAGCAACTTTCTGAGACGGTCGTGGATGACCTGGATCCGGCGCAAGATCAGGGATTGTTCCTCCCTTTGGTATTGCATCGCCGTTTGCAGGTTCAGGTGCTTCATGCAGTAGAACACGAGCGGCTTGTTTTCCTTGAAGAACTGCGGGAGATAAAACCTTTTCCTTTCATTGTGGCATTGCTGGTCGAAATCCATCGCGCGGATCCGGATCTGGACCTCCTCGACATCCGGCGTCATGTCCATCACGAAATTGCAGGCGCGCATGTCGCCGAGAAGCCGGATGAAACAACGCTCGTTGAATTTCACAAGCTCCTTGGCCAGCCGGATGATCTTGACCTGGGGGTTGTGGAGCCAGTCCTTGATGAAGAGATCGCCCGGGATCCCCGCCACATGTTCCTCGACCAGCGTGCTTCCACAGGTGAGGTAATGCATGCGGTTGGGCGAGAGCAAATGTTCCAGCTCCAGCCCGTAAATCCGGGAGGCATCCGCCTGCTTGACATAAAAGTAGTCCTGGTTGTCGTTGAAGGAATTGACGATCCGGATCCGGAAGGGCTGCGTGTTCCCAAACGAACAATAGTCGATCCGGTCCACATACAGGTGCTCGAGCGCCGAACGGTCGCCGCCGCTTTTCAGCAGGGCATATACCTCTTTCAGCGCTTCAAAAATCTTCGGCATTTCAAACGAGCGGTATCCGACCGTCTGCCAGAGCGTGTCTTGCCCGGCCTTGTCCAGCAGCGGGCCGCTGACATGGAAATAAAACAAGTCCGAGTAAGTCAGCGGCAGGGCGATTTCCCGGTTGTATCTCATGAGATATTCCCGCGATCCGGGTTGTACCGGGTAGATCGGTTTTTTATAAATCGTCGGCATGAACCTGATCGGCCCGGGACTTCCCCCGCTCCCCTTTTTCACCGGGCGTCAGCGGGTCCCCGGCTTCCAACCTGTGTACCTCGGCGGTCGCCTTGTCGGTGATCTCCCTCGCGAGTTCGATCAAGTTCCTGTCGAAATCCTTCGAATTTTCCGCTTCCAGCATGAAGATCTGCATCTGGTTGAAATAATTCAGCAGGATGTGGTGCGATTGCCTCACGGTGCGCCGGAACCCTTCCAGGCGTTTCCGCTCCACAAGCTCCTGGCGCAGGGAGGCGCGCTTCGTCAGGAAAAAAATCAAGCCTCCCGACGCGAAGACATAGACCCAGCCCTTGATCGTCTGCCATCCGGTCAACGCGGCCACATCCCCGGAAAGCGGACTGAGACACCGGTCCGTCAAACAAATCCATAAAGCTCCGAACAGCAGATACCACACCGTGATTCGGAGATAAGGTTTCATGTGTTGGAAAAACTCTCCGCCCCGGATCGCCGCAGGGACTCGGAGGTTGTCGGAACATGGCATCCCCCGGAAATGGATGCAACCCAGGAATCCTGCCCCTTCATCAAGGGGAGGGCGGGCTCTGTCCGAGCCGTTGAATGATTGCGGCTCACGCGGAGGTTCGCCCTCCCGGTTCGGATAGCCCTTACTTCTCGTCGAGCGCGGCAACTCCCGGGAGGGACTTGCCTTCGAGCAATTCCAGCGAGGCCCCGCCGCCGGTCGAGCAATGGCTGACCTTGTCGGCGACCTGGAATTTCTTGGCCGCGGTCGCCGTGTCGCCCCCGCCGACGACGCTGATCGCTCCGGCCGCCGTGGCGGCCGCGACGGCATCGGCCATGCTCTTCGTGCCTTCGGCAAACCGGTCGAACTCAAACACTCCCGCCGGACCGTTCCAGATGATCGTCTTCGCGCGGCCGATCACTTCGGAAAAAATCGCCCGGCTTTTCGGGCCGACATCCAGGCCCATCCAGCCGTCGGGGATTCCGGCGATGTCGTCGGATTCGCGGATTTCCGCGTCGGGCGCAAATTTGTCCGCGCAGACAAAATCCACCGGCAGGTGGATCTTGACGCCTTTTTCTTTCGCTTTGGTCACCAGCTCGATAACGATCTTGGCGCCCTCGGGATCGAAGAGGCTGCTGCCAATCGTCATATTGCTGAGGACATGCTTGAACGTGTAGGCCATGCCGCCGCCGATGATGATCTCGTCGGCGTTATCGAGCAGGTTGCTGATGAGCGGGATTTTGTCCGCGACCTTCGCCCCGCCGAGGATGGCGAGAAGCGGGCGCTCCGGATGGTCGAGCACCGCCGCAAACGCATCGAGTTCCTTCTGCATGAGGAAGCCGGCGACCTTGTCCGGCAAGGCCACGCCGACGACCGACGAATGCGCGCGGTGCGCGGTCCCGAAGGCGTCGCTCACGAAGACATCGCCCAGCTTGGTCAGGTCGGCGCGGAACGCGACCACCTTGGCGGGGTCCGCCTTCGTGGATGTTCCGTCCGCATTCTTTCGCTTGCCTTCCTCTTCCAAATGAAAACGCAGGTTCTCGAGCAGGATCACCTCGCCCGGCTTGATGGCCGAACAGGCGGCTTCGACCTCCGGGCCCACGCAGTCAGGCAGGAATTTCACCGGTTTTCCAAGGACCTCGGCGAGCTTGTCGGCCACCGGCTTCAGAGAGAATTTCTCCACGCGTTCGCCGTCCGGGCGTCCCAGATGGCTCATCAGGATGACCGACGCGCCCTGGTCGAGCGCGTATTGGATCGTCGGGATCGCGGCGACGATCCGTTGCGGGTTCGTAATCGCGCCGGTGGCCTTGTCCTGCGGAACGTTGAAATCGACACGCATGAGAACGCGTTTGCCGGCGAGCGGGATGTCTTTGATGGACTTTTTCATAATTCAAATGGGGAATTTGGAATGCGGAATTTGGAATTGCTGCGCTTTGGTCTTCTTTGTAATGGACGTAAGAATTTTAACGAGTTCCTCGGCTGATTCAAGCAAGGTGGAAGCCTCTTCGCTGGCGTTCGGAAAACTGTCCCGAATGAGCCTCAGCCAGTAATGCGACTCGCGCGCCTCCTTGGCGGCGTTGCATATTTTCGTGTGGAAGTCCGGGCGGGATTGCGCGGCCTGGGCTTCTTCAATATTTGCCCCGACACTTGTTCCTGAGCGCACCAACTGGCGAGAGAGATTGAATTCGCGTTCCTCCCTTTGCAAAAAGCACTGAGACGAATGACCCCGAGGGCAAACGCATAGCTCTTTTCCAGCGAAACGTTCCCCCCGGATTCATTCCTCATTTCACATTACAAAATCCAAATTATTCATTTGGAAATGACGCGGACCATCTCGAGCACTTTGTTGGAATAGCCCCACTCGTTGTCATACCAGGAGACCAGCTTGACGAACGTGGGATCCAGCGCGATGCCGGCTTCGGCGTCGAAGACCGAGGTCATGGTCTCGCCCTGGAAATCCGTGCTCACGACCTTCTGGTCGGTGTAACCCAGGACACCCTTCATCGGGCCTTCGGAGGCGGCCTTGATGACGGCGCAGATTTCCTCGTAAGAGGCGGGCTTTTCGAGTTCGACCGTGAGATCCACCACCGACACGTCGGAGGTGGGCACGCGGAATGCCATGCCGGTGAGCTTCTTGTTCAGGGCGGGAATCACCTTGCCCACCGCCTTCGCCGCACCGGTCGAGGAGGGGATGATGTTTTCCAGGATGCCGCGGCCGCCGCGCCAGTCCTTGTTGCTCGGGCCGTCCACGGTCTTCTGGGTGGCGGTCGCCGCGTGAACGGTTGTCATGAGTCCGCGCTTGATGCCGAACGTGTCGTTGATGACCTTGGCCAGCGGGGCGAGGCAGTTCGTGGTGCAGCTTGCGTTGGAGATGATCGTCTCGCCGGCGTAGCTCTTGTCATTGACGCCATAGACGAACATCGGGGTTTCGTCCTTGGACGGGGCGGAGAGAATGACCTTCTTGGCACCGGCCTTGAGATGCGCTTCGGCGGTTGCCTTGTCCAGAAAGAGGCCGGTGGATTCCACCACGATCTCGGTGCCGACCTCGTCCCATTTGAGGGTGGAGGGGTCCTTGATGGCGGTGAGGCGGATTTTGTTGCCGTTGACGATCAGGTTGTTGCCGTCGACCGAGACCTCGCCGTCAAAGCGCCCGTGGACCGAATCGTATTTGAGCATGTAGGCGAGATACTGGGGCTCGAGCAGGTCGTTGATGCCGACCACCTGGATGTCGTTGCCAAAGTTTTTTACCGCCGCGCGGAAGACCATGCGCCCGATGCGCCCGAAGCCGTTGATGCCGATTTTGATCATGATGAATGTGTGTGGTTAGGATTGGTTTTGTTCGAAGGGGCGCTATTAAATGATGACCTCCGCCGAGCGTCAATGAGCAATCGCTCGGTTTCTTGAGCTGGAGCAAACATGTGTGTCCCGCTTTTCGGAAAAAGGGCTGTCCATCTGAGTGCGGCAACCCCTGCCTGTGGTGTTCTCGCCATGGATGAAGCGTTTTCGGATTGAACTCAAGAGATGCCGGCGCAACACGATGATCGGGT
>JBAYWC010000126.1:0-7647 GCA_041674265.1 Terrimicrobiaceae bacterium | reverse complement strand
CTCTTCGCCTCCCCTCCCAAGTGGGCCGCCTTCCCCTCCGGCGCACAGCTGTAGCCCGAAAAATATCGGACCCTCTGTGTTTATCGGCCCTTCAGGCCTTCCGTCGGGGAAGTTAGGTTAGAGGTTGGCTCCCTTTTGAGGGAAACGTGCGCCCCGGAGACGGGAGTTTTTGTGGGCTCAGCGATAACAGTTTCCGATACTTTTGGCCGGGCTGTCTTGTACACGTCGCATCCGCCGCAGAGCGAAAAACTGAAGGCGATCAGCAGCGTATGGAATGGGAGTTTTATTGTTCGGAGGCCGCAAACTTCCAAACATCCCGCCATTCGTTTGCGGAAAGGTTCGCGACGACACCGTTGTGGCCGGACGACGGCACCTCCCACAACCTTTTCGGTCCGTTGAGTCCGGCAAAAAGCCGGCGGGCACCATCGGGGGGAGTCGTTCCGTCGTTGTCCGCCAGGATGATGGCGACGGGTTTTTGAACTGTCTTCAGCGCTTCCGCCGAATGGAAGCGATCGAGTAGGAGGAGGCGGACGGGCAGCCAGGGGTAGCCCACGGCGGCCAGTGACAAGACTCTCGTAAAAACGGAGAGGAGCACATTCATTCGAAGTTTTCCGGCCCGCCCGGCCTCACGCTCCGGCCTGCCAGACGATTTTTCCCGACACGATCGTGGCGACGGCGCGGCCCTTCCAGGTGCATTGGTCGAAGGGGGTGTTGCGGGAAAGGGACTGCGAGGCCTTCTTGTCGAAAGTCCACTCCAGGTCCGGATCGATGAGTGTCACGTCACCGGGAGCACCTGCGGAAAGTGTCCCGCGGTCGAGCCTCAGGAGCTTTGCGGGTTCGAGGGTGTAAAGCTCGATGAGCCGCTCCAGGGAGATCACTTTCCGCTTGTGGACCAGAAGGTCGCAGAAGGTCGAAAACTCGGTTTCGAGCCCGGTGATGCCGAACGGGGCGCGATCGAACTCGACTTCCTTCTCATACGAGGCGTGCGGCGCATGGTCGCTGCAAAGGATGTTGAGCGTGCCGTCGGCGATCCCCTCGATAATGGCCTCCACGTCTTCCGGGGCGCGCAGGGGCGGGTTCATTTTGAAATTCGTGTCGAATCCTTTCAACGAGGAATCCGTGAGGGCGATGTGGTGCGGGCAAACCTCGCCGGAAACCGGGATTCCGCGTTTGCGGGCTTCGCGGAGAAGGCGCACGCTGCCGCCGGAGCTGATGTGCTGGCAATGGATCGGCGACCGGCAAAGTTCCGCCAGCATGATGTTCCGCGCCACGATCATTTCTTCCCCCATCCGCGGCCATCCCGGGAGCCCGAGTCTCAGGCTCCATTCCCCCTCGTGCATGACCCCGTCTCCCACCAGAGAGTAGTCCTGGCAGTGGTCCATCACCGGCAAATCGAACATCCGCGCATACTCGACGGCACGGCGCATCACCTCGTGGTTCTGGACGCAGTGGCCGTCGTCCGTGAGGGCGACAACACCCGCCGCCGCGAGGGCGCCGAACGGTGCCAGCTCCGCGCCTTCGAGTCCCTTGGTGATCGCTCCGGTACAAAAAACCTGGACGCAGGCGCCCGCTTTCGCGCGCTCGTGAATCCATGTGATCGTCGCCGAACTGTCGGCCGCCGGTGATGTGTTCGGCATGGCGACCACGCTGGTGAATCCGCCGGCAGCCGCCGCCCGCGTGCCGGTGGCAAGCGTTTCCTTGTGCGACTGGCCCGGCTCCCGCAGATGCACGTGGATGTCGATCAATCCCGGCGCGACGACGAGCCCCGTGGCCTCGAGGGTTTCGCAGGAGCCGACCGGAGGCGTCTTCGAGATCCGCCCGTCAACGACGAACAGGTCGGCGATCTCGTCGCGCCGGTTCGCCGGATCGATGATCCGCCCGTTTTTGATGTGAAGACTTTTCATGTCGGGAGTCCGGCTCCTCCGGCGCAGAGGTAGAGCGCCGCCATGCGGACGGCGATTCCATTCGTGACCTGTTCCAGGATGACGCTGCCCGTCCCGTCCGCCACCTCGCTGTCGATCTCGACCCCGCGGTTGATCGGGCCCGGGTGCATGATCAGGCATCCGGGCTTGAGGCGCGCGGCCCGGGCTTTGGTCAGGCCGAAGAGCGAGATGTATTCGCCGAGCCCGGGAAAGTATTCCTTCCGCTGCCGCTCGTGCTGGATCCGGAGAAGGTTGATCACATCGGCTTCCTCCAGGACATCGTCCAGCCGGTGGACGACGCGCGCGCCGAGTTTTTCGAAGCCGGAGGGGACAAGGGTGGTCGGGCCGACCAGGGCGACTTTCGCGCCCAGCTTCACAAGCCCGTGGATGTTCGAGCGCGCGACCCGGCTGAAGAGAATATCCCCGACGATCAACACGTTCAGCCCGGCAATCCTTCCATGCTTTTGCCGCATGGTGAAAATATCCAGGAGGCCCTGCGTCGGGTGTTCGTGCGAACCGTCACCGGCATTGATGACGCAGGACTCCAGCCGGTCGGCAAGAAATCGCGGCGAGCCGGCCGAGCTGTGGCGCAGCACGATGATGTCGGCGTGGAGGGCCTGCAAATTCAGCGCGGTGTCCTTGAGCGTCTCCCCTTTCTGCAGGCTGGAGGCGGTCGCCGTGATGTTGACGACATCCGCGCTCAGGCGCATGGCCGCGATCTCGAACGAGGTGCACGTGCGCGTGCTCGGTTCGACGAAAAAATTCACGAGCGTTTTCCCGCGGAGCGCGGGCACTTTTTTCAGGCTCCGCTCGCCCACGCCCTTGAACGCGGTGGCCGTGTCGAGAAGGAACTGGATCTCCTCCGCGCCGAGGTCGTCGAGGGCGATCAGGTCTTTGCGTGTCCAGGTCTTCATGGGGTCACCACCTTCACCGAGTCGGGGACGCCGTCCAGATTTTCAAAACGCACGCGGATTTTTTCGCCACGGGTGGTGGGGAGGTTCTTGCCGACATAATCGGCCCGGATGGGAAGTTCCCGGTGCCCGCGGTCCACCAGGACGGCCAGTTGGATTTGCGAGGGACGCCCGAATGAGGCCAGCGCATCCAGGGCGGCCCGGCAACTGCGCCCGGTGAAGAAGACATCGTCCACCATGACGACCTGGCGCCCGTCGAGATCGACCGGAAGCCGGGTGGGAACCGGGGCGGTGACTTTTCCGCGTGTCGAGAGATCGTCCCGGTGCATCGAAATATCCAGGGTCGCGAGGAACGGACGTTTCCGCTCGATCTTCTCGATGTGGTCCGCCAACCGGCGCGCCACCTCCACTCCCCGGGTGGGGATTCCCGCCAGGACCAATGTCTGCAAATCGGCGTGGCGCTCGATGATTTCGTGAGCCATCCGGCGGATCGCCTTTTGGATGGCGTCCGCATCCATTTCGATGCGTTCTTTCTCTTGCAACATTTTTTCCTTCGTGCCCTCTCGGGAGCACATTAAAGGCCGCTGATTGTCAGTTGGGTCAAGCTTTTGCCTGCCGGGAGCGATCGGATCTCCAGGCCGAACGATACTTCATGATCCAGTCCAGCAGGGCGCGTTCAAAACCGATGTCCTGGCCGATTTTTTCGCTTTCGATCCATTTGTGACGGAGGATTTCCTCCCTCTCGGCGAGAAATTCTTTATAGAGGACTGAGTTCTTCACGAGATCGGCACTCTCGTTCTTCTGGGAGCTCATTTATGGGGCATGATGTTGTTGCGCTCCGGAATGTCAAACGGTTTCCTGACATCGGGGACGATTCCAAACGGATAACTGACAGAAGCGAAACAGGTTGTGAAATTGGAAAGCATGAAAGTTTTTCAGGAAAAAAGGGCGCTCAAAACCGCCGGAGTATCGCGGAAGTCCTCGAAGAGAAAATCCGGCGAATGTCCGGCCAACGAGGCGCGGTCGTAGTTCCCGGTGGCGATGGCCACGGTCCTGGCCCCGATCGCGCGCCCGCATTCGATATCCCGCGGAGTGTCTCCGATGACAAAAATTTTCGCGGGCAGGAATGTGATCCCGTGTTTTTCGGTGGCGCGGACCTGCGCGAATTTTCCCAGCTCGTTGCGATCGTGGTGGTCGTCCGCAAACGCGCCGAATTCAAAATAGTCCCAGACCCCGTAGTGGCTGAGCTTGATCTCCGCTCCTTTGACCAGGTTGCCGGTCAAGAGGGCGAGGACGGCACCGGGTTGACGCTTCAACGCATCGAGAAGCGGAAGGATCCCGGGCAGGACCCGTCCGGAATGCCGGGGCATGAAGTGGCCGAGATGGTGCAGGTAGCTGTCGAGCAGGGAGGCCGTGTTTTTCGGGGATGTCGGAAGGCCGTGTTTTTCCAGGAGCGCGAGGGCGATCAAGGCATCCGTGGCCCCGGCCAGCGTGATGCCTTTCAAATCCTCCTTGATGCCGAATCTCGACGCCATCGCTTCGATCAGGGCGGTTTCCCCGGCGCCGCCGGAGGTGATCAACGTGCCGTCGATGTCGAAGAGAAAGAGCCGGCGGCTACTCGCCATCGTCATGGTCCGCGGGTTCCGGCTCGAGGATGTCGCCCTGCTTGCTGAACTTTCGCTGCCTTTTTCCGGTCGGCAGCGGGCTCAATGTCATCCCGATCGCGCGTCCGACAAGCTTTGGCTCCATGTCCACGTGGGCCATCCCGGCGAGATCCTCGCGGACCCTTTTGACGACCTCGACGCCGAGTTCCTGGTGCGCCATTTCGCGTCCGCGGAATTGAAGGTGGACCTTGACCTTGTTCCCCTTGTCCAAAAAGTCCTCCGCGTGACGGACCTTGGTGAGATAATCATGCTCGTCGATGTTCACCCGGAACTTGACCTCTTTCACCTTGGTGGTCGTCTGCTTTTTGTCCTTCTCCTGCTTGGAGAGATCGTAACGGAATTTTCCGAAGTCAACGATCCGGCAGACCGGTGGCTGCGCGTTCGGCGCGATTTCCACCAGATCCAAACCCATGCTCCGGGCCTTGCGGATGGCCTCATCCAGGCGCAGGACGCCCAGTTGCTCATTGTTTGATGCGAGGATGACGCGCACTTCCCGTGCGCGGATCCGTTCATTGATTCGAATATCCTTTAAGTTAATAGAGCCTCCGGGGTTTGATTGAGGACGGTTGGGTCCTGACAGGCGTGAACAGGGGGATGCACGGTGCAGGGAAAGTTGGTTTCATGCGCGGCATGAATCAGCTTTTGCGAATAGAAAAATGCATGTTCAACGTGTCATCGATACTGGCATGCGAAAGATGAGAGGAATTGGGGGGGGCACGCAAGAGCAAATTTGCAGCCCGTGTCAAAATCCTGGATTGGGACCTCCGGGCAGGCCGGGTTCCGCGCCGCCTCCCGCCGCTCCCGCGGAAGCGTTTTTCCTGGGGCTCGTGTCGAGGAAAGTAATCGTCCCCACGCCGCCTTTGGCGTCGGCGAGCGCGATGTAATGGATGCGGCGTTCCGCCTTCGGAAACTGCCATTCCCCGTTGAATCTGGCATAAATCACATTCAGTCCGCGAAGGTCGGTCAATTGAGGAACAGCGGTTCCGGTTCTCGTCGGGGGGCCGAACCGTTTGACGAGGTAATCCCGGAGCCCATCCCAGCCTCCGGCGCTTGTCAGGGTATGCTCGGTCGGCCCGTTGAAATAGCGGAGTTCCATCTTGCGCACCCGGCCATCCTGGAATGTCAGCACCAGCATGCTGATGTAAGGATTCGGTTTGTAGATCTCGTAAATCTCGCGGTCGCCTCCAGATAACGGGCTTTTTTTGGCGGTGCCGAATTTGCGGGGCGCGCCTTTCCCGTCTCCCAGCTTGATTCCCGCCACCTCCAGCTTTTTGAAAACCGTGTCGCCGGGCTTCGGCGCGACTTTCTTGCCGCCCGTCGCGCATCCGGCCACCAACGCGGTTGCCATCACCAGACTGAGGATCGAACGGAGGGACATTTTCTCGATTTTGTGGAACTTCCGGGATCGCAGCATGCCCCCGGGAAAAAGGCCAGAAGAGAATTTTTTGCCAGTCCGGGGCGATCGGTGCCAGAAAGCGTTTGCATTTCCGCGCCGCCGGGTCCAGTCTCCACGTCCATCCAATTTATGAGCCAGCATCCCAGTTTGAAAGGCAAAGGAGCCATCCAGGCCAAGCGCAGTGTGTTGAAAAGGTTCGAGCGCGTCGATCTCCTGAAGAAACGCGGTCAGTTCAAGGACGGCCAGCGTGTGCTCGGCCTGCCCAAGACGAAACCGGAGGATTGATTCCTCTCCTGCCTATGCGGCTGAACCGTTTTCTTGCCGCTTCGGGCCTCGGGTCCAGACGGTCCTGCGAAGATCTCATCGCTGCCGGCGCAGTCGTGATCAATGGTAGCCGTGTCGGGAAATTGGCGACATCGGTCGCCGACGGCGACGATGTCCGCGTCCACGGGCGGATCATCCGGGTGGCCCGGCCGGTCTATGTGCTCTTTCACAAGCCGCGCGGGTTTGTCGTGACCAGGTCCGATGAGCGCGGCCGGCGGACGATCTACGATCTCCTCCCCCCGGAATTTTCCACGCTCTTCCATGTCGGGCGTCTCGACAAGGACAGCGAAGGCCTCCTTCTGCTCACCAACGATGGAGATTTGTCCCAAAGGCTGACCCATCCCTCCCACGAGATCGAAAAAGAATACGAGGTCACCCTCGACAAATCTTTCGACCCCGCCCATTCCGCCAAAATGCTTCGCGGCCTCTTCATCGAGGGCGGGCGCGCCCGCTTCGAGCGCATTCACATCCTCGGCCCGGGCCGTGTCCGGGTCGTGCTCCGCCAGGGGATCAAGCGCCAGATCCGTCTCATGTTCTACGACCTGGGCTACGAGGTCGAGCGCCTCAAGCGAACCCGGATCGGCACTGTTCACGACGAGGGAATTCCCGCCGGCAGCTTCCGCCACCTCACGCCCCGCGAACTCCAATCCCTCCGGGGAACGCGTCCCGCGCCGGATGCTCCCCGTCCCCGCAAAACCACCCGGCGACCGCGGGCCGACCGCCCGTCCGACCGCGCGCGGCCCAAGCATTAGGCTTTCCCGGAGATTTTTTTGACCTGGGTCAAGCTTCCGCTTGCCCTTCTCCGGGCAATCCATCGCGGACGATACGGACCAGATCCGGAAATACAATTCCTCCGGCGTCCTGCAGTCGTCCTGGGCGGCTTTTGAAGGACCCTCCTCCCTGATCTTCAATTCCCTTGATGGAAATCTCTACGCGACAAACATGATCGACTGCAGCGTTGGAACTTACGACGGATTGGGGGTCTATACGGAATTTGTGGATCTCTCCACGTACGATCCGACATTTTTCCCGGTCGGAATCGCGCTCGACGATTTCGGCGATCTCTATGTTTCCGGCGGGCTGGACTTGGATCAGATCATCAAAATCACGTCGCTGGGGGGTGGTCAGTCCCTACGCGACCACCGGTCTGACCGGGGTGGCCGGCATGCAATGGAACGGCACAGCGCTCGTCATTGCCGACCAGGCCTGCGGATGCGGCCCGGATAACACGCTGAAGCTTTCCGATGGTCCGGGAGGGGTGACTCTTATCAGCAATATCGGCGAGGAATACATGCCGTTTGAGGTTGCCATTAGCCTAACTTCCCCCTGATTTTTTTCTAAGTGACTGCAAATCAGTGAAACTACACGAAAATGTAGCAAGTAATATATCCACAATAATCAAAATAACTGTTGATTGTATTGTTTTATAT
>JBAYWC010000125.1:0-7729 GCA_041674265.1 Terrimicrobiaceae bacterium | reverse complement strand
GGGGGAATTTCACCCCGCTTTCCTAGGCCGACGGATTGGTTTGGTTATGAAAAGAACGAATAACCGGAGAATGCCCGGTCAGCATGATTTGGAGATTTGCCGTTTTTGAATCCGGAGTCAAGGTGCAATTTAAGAAATCCTTATAATAAACACAATCCAGGCAGCCCGGGGTTGATACTCTGCGGCAATTCGGTTTGCCTTTTCGCCTGTGAAAATCTCCCGATCCTCCCGGATTGTCCTGTTCCTTCTTGGTCTTGCCTGCTGGGTTCCCCTGCACCGGGCGGCGGCCGAGACGCAAATCCCAACCGCGGTGCCGGTGGCCGCGATCAACACCGGGGACAATCGGGGTGTCAGTCCGTGCATACGTGCAAAAAGCACAGCCACATTGCCGGGTCCTTGACGCGGAAAAGCTGGAGGCGAAGCCGTGAGCGAAGCGAGGGATCAAACAGCCTCGGGAAGGGCGGAGAACGATTCGTCCGGTTCCCACTTCTTGGCCACAACCGTATAGATCGCCGGCACGACGAAGAGGGTGAAGATGGTTCCGATGATCATTCCGGTGACGAGGACGATGCCGATGCTGTTGCGGGCGCCGGCGCCGGGGCCGCTGGCGATGACGAGCGGGAAGTGGCCCATGACGGTAGCGGCGGTGGTCATGAGGATCGGGCGAAGACGCGTGACGGCGGCCCGGGTGACGGCTTCGAATTTCCCGAGCCCGGCCCGCTGCAGGACGTTGGCGAACTCGACGATCAGGATCCCATTTTTTGCAATGAGTCCGACAAGGGTCACGAGCCCGATCTGGCTGTAGATGTTGATCGTGGTGAAACCGAGGAACGTGAAGAGCAGCGCGCCGGAAATGGCGAGCGGCACGGAACCCAGGAGGATGATCAAGGGATCGCGGAAACTCTCGAACTGGGCGGCCAGGACGAGGAAAATGAGGATCAGGGCCAGCACGAGCGTCACGACCAGCTTGTTCCCTTCCTTGCGCAACTGCCGGGACTGGCCCGCGTAGTCGATCGTGAATCCGGCGGGCAGGATTTTCGCAGCCTCATCCTCCAGCGTCTTGAGAGCGGCGTCCAGAGGGACCCCGGGAGGGATCGCCCCCTGGATCGTGACGGAATTCAGTTGCTGGAAACGCAGGATGCTGCGCGGCTCCGTCGTGGTCTTCATGGTGGCGAAGGTCGAAAGCTTCACGAGTTTTCCATCCGTGGCGCGCACGTAGAGGTTGCCCAACTGGTCGGTGGTGAGCCGTTCGTTCCGCTTCACCTGGGGTATCACCTTGTAGCTTCGGCCCTGGATGCTGAAACGATTCACGTAGTCGCCGCCGAGGAGCGTGGAAAGATCGGCCCCGATCCGCCGGAGATCCAACCCCTGCGAGGCCACCTTGTCCCGGTCGAAGACGATCTCGGTCTGCGGCTGGTCGAACTTGAGGTCCGCGTCGGCGAACATGAACATCCCGCTGGCAAACGCCTTGCCGACCAGTTTCTGCGCGAACTCGACCAGCTCTTTCGGCTCCGCCGTGGACGCGATCACGAACTCCACGTCAAAATTGCTTCCTCCGGGCAATGGCGGCGGGGCCATGGGAATGATCCGGACGCCCGGCACGGCCGCGGTCTGCGGGAAGAGCCCGTTCGCAATTTCTTCCGTGGTCCGTTTGCGCTCGCTCCACGGCTTCGTCACCATTCCCGCAAATCCAAAGGCGGGGTTGATGATCTGGAACGTGGCATCGCATTCCGGCTGGGACTGGAAAATGTCATTGAGCTTGCCGGAAAAGAGGGCGGCCTGATCCAAGGTGGCATTCGCGGGGGCCTGCACGATGCCGAACACGACTCCCTGGTCCTCCTTCGGGGCGAGTTCATGCATGCTGAACATCCAGAACGGCAGGATCAGAAAAATTGCGGCCCCCGCGACAAACAGGACGATCCAGCGGTTTTCGAGCGTCATGGTCAACGCCGAAGAATACCGCCCCCGAAGCCACACGAATCTCCGGTTGATCCAGCCGGCAAACCCCTTCTCCTCGTCACCCGGCCGCAGGAGGCGGGAGGACATCATCGGCGAGAGGGTCAGGGCCACGACACCGGAAACCAGAACCGCACCCGCGAGCGTGAAGGCAAACTCGCGGAACAGCGCCCCGGTGAGCCCGCCCTGGATTCCGATCGGCGTATAAACCGCGGCGAGGGTGATGGTCATCGCGATGATCGGGCCGATCAGTTCGCGGGCGCCCAGCATCGCGGATTCGAGCGGACCTTTCCCCTCCTGCATGTGGCGCTCCACATTTTCCACGACGACGATCGCATCATCCACCACGAGACCGACGGAAAGCACGATGGCCAGGAGGGTGAGCAGGTTGATCGTGAACCCGAAGACCAGCATGAGCAGCACGGCCCCGATGAGGGAAATGGGAATGGCTGTGATTGGAACGAGAACCGCCCGCATGGATCCCATGAACAGATAGATCACCAGCATCACGATCACCAATGTCTCGACGAGCGTCTTGATGACCTCGTTGATGGCGTCGTTGATGTAGGTCGTCGAATCATACGGGATGCCGAGCTCGATGCCCGAGGGCATGGCTTTTTCAATCCCCGGCAGCGCCTCACGGACCTCGCGGATCACGTCCAGGGAATTGGCGGTGGGAAGAACCCAGAGGCCCATGAATGTCGCGGTTTGTCCGTTGAAGCGGACCTCTGCGTTGTAGTTCTCGGCGCCGAGCACGATATCGGCAATTTCCTCCAGCCGCACAATCGTCCCGTCGGCCTGCTTGATGGCCAGCTTGCGGAAATCCCCGGTCGTCTTGAGGTTGGTGTTGGCAACGAGGTTGACGGAAATCATCGAACCCTTCGTGCTGCCGACAGCGGAGAGGTAGTTGTTCGCCTGCAGGGCCTCGCGCACATCGCTCGGGGAGATGTTCAACGCGGCCATCCGGTCGGGCTTGAGCCAGATCCTCATGGCAAATGTCCGGTCGCCGAGGATTTCCGCGCGCTGGACACCGTTGATGGCCGAGAGCTTGGGCTGGACGACACGCGTCAGGTAATCGGTGATCTGGTTCTCGTCGAGTTCTTCCGAATAAAAGCCGAGATACATGGCGGCGAACTCGTTGTCCGCCGTCTCGAGTTCTATGACCGGCGACTCCGCCTCGGGAGGCAAATCGTTCCGCACCTGGGCCACCTTCGCCTGAACCTGGGTGAGCGCGGCATTCGCATCGTAGTTCAGCTTGAGGTGGACTTTGATCGAGCTGAGCCCCTGCGCGCTGGTCGAATCGATGTAGTCGATGCCATCCGCGCTGGCGATGACGCGCTCGAGGGGAGTCGTGATGTATCCGCGGACGAGATCGGCATTGGCGCCGATGTAGGCGGTCCGCACCGTGATGACGGCCACGTCGCTGCGCGGATATTGGCGGACGGTGAGGATCTTGATCGCGATCAGCCCACCCAGCAGGATCAGCAAATTGATCACGAGCGCCAGCACCGGGCGCCGGATGAAAATGTCGGTAAACCTCATGTCACCGGTCCAGGGTCTGCGGTTTCAGTTCGCTCGGTGGCAGGGTCTCGTTGTTGACCACCACGGCGGCCTTGGGGCGGAGCTTGAAGATCCCCGAGGTGGCCACGACCTCGCCGGCCTTGATCCCGGAAAGGATCTCGACCTGGTCGCCGCGGGACTCGCCCAGCTTGACGAAATGCTGGCGGACCCCCAGGTATTTTTTTCCGGTCTTCTCGTTCTCCATTTCCTCCACGACAAAAACCGAGTCCCCGTAGGGCGCATAACTGATGGCCGTCACCGGAATGGCGAGCAAAGATTTTTCTTCCGGCAGGAGCACCTCCACGCCGACGAACATGCCCGGGCGGAGAACTCCCCCGGGGTTCTCCAAGGTCGCCTGCACCAGAAAATTCCTCGTCGCCTCATCCACGACGGAATTCACGGCGGTGACTTTCCCTTCCACAACCTCCCCGTTCGCGCCCGATGAAGTGACCTTCACCACGCTGCCGACATGGACATCCGCAAGGTTCTGCTGCGGGAGGCTGAAGTTCACATAAATCGGGCTCATCGAATGGAGCGGAACGATTTCCTGGCCCGGTTGCAGATATTCCCCGAGGTTGACCATGCGGATGCCCGCCATGCCGTCAAACGGCGCCCGGATGGTTTTCTTTTCGATCAGCGCCCGGATTTCCTCGCAGCGCGCCTGGGCCTGCAGGTATTCCGCAGTCGTCTGGTCGTAGTCCGACTGCGAGGAAACGCGCTTGTCCAACAGGCCCTTGAACCTTCTGAGGTTGAGTTCCGCCAATTGCTGGCGGGCCTGGGCGGCACGGAGCTGCGCCTGCTCCTCGGAGACATCCTGCTGCACGAGCAGGTCCCCCTTGCGCACGGGCGCTCCCGATTCGAATCCGATGCGCTCGATATCGCCCGCCAGGTCAGCCCGGAGAACAAGCCCGTTCACCGGCTTCAACGACCCGACGGCCGTCAGTGTTCCCGGCCATTTTTGCGCCTGTACCGCCACCGTCGTGATCGCTTCGGGGGGCATGGCAAATGACATGTGGCCTGCCATGGCCGCCTGGATTTGAGAGAATTTGAATGCCCCGAGTCCGGCGATCACAGCCAGGACGGCTGCAATGGCGATGATCCATTTCATGGACACGGGCTTTGTTTTGGCGCGACCGCCTTCGGGTTGGTGACTGTGAGAGTGCATGGGAAATGTGGGTTCGGCCATTATCGGGCGGCTCCCCGGAACCGGCGGGGCGATTCCAGCCGCATAGAACTGCCTCGGGGCGCACGGTTTTGCAAGTTGGGAAACGGCCATTCCTGGACAACGGAAACGCGGGTGGACATCGGGAGCGCGGGATTTGCTTACGAGGCAGTCTGGGGCGGTTCACCGGGGAGCGCTTCAATCCGGCGGGGCTTCACGCGGAAAAGCCGGAGCACCACGACGAAGAACAGCGGGATGAAGAGGATGCCGAAGAACGTCGCCGAAAAAGTGCCGCCGATCACCCCGGTGCCGATCGCATTCTGTCCGCCGGAGCCGGCTCCGGTGGAAAGCGCCAGAGGCAGGACGCCGAGCATGAAGGCGCAGGAGGTCATGAGAATCGGGCGGAGGCGCTGGCGGGAGGCCGCCAATGCGGACTCGATGAGCCCCATGCCCTGCTCGAAATTCGCCTTGGCAAACTCGACGATCAGGATGGCATTTTTTGCGGAGAGCCCGACGATCGTGAGCAATCCGACCTGGAGAAACACATCGTTCGACAAGCCCCGGCCCCAGGTGGCCGCAACCGCCCCGAGAATCCCGAGCGGCACGGACATCATGACAGACGTCGGAATCGACCAGCTTTCATAGAGGGCGGCCAGGCAGAG
Organism: Terrimicrobiaceae bacterium; assembly: GCA_041674265.1. GTDB lineage: Bacteria > Verrucomicrobiota > Verrucomicrobiia > Chthoniobacterales > Terrimicrobiaceae > QYQL01. The sequence continues at coordinate 2,389 of JBAYWC010000125.1, read as the reverse complement.
GAAAACGACCAGAAGCGAAATCGCGTAGAGGGAACCGGACTGGGCGCCGGCGGCGCGTTCCTCGTAGGAGAGCCCGCTCCACTCGAAGCCGATCCCCGGGGGCAATTTCTCCGCGATGGCTTCCATCGCATGCATGGCGGTGCCGCTGCTCTTTCCGGGAGCGGGTTGGCCGAGGATCTCCATGGAGGGGCGGCCGTTGAAACGCTCCAGCCGCGGAGAGCCATACGTCCACTGCCCGCTGGCAAAGGCGGAGAACGGCACCATTTTTCCGCCGACATTGCGCACATACCATTTCCCGAAATCCTCCGGCTGCATGCGCGAGCTCGCATTGCCCTGGAGGAAGACGCGTTTGATCCGTCCGCGATCCGCGAAGTCGTTGACATAGGCGGATCCCCACGCGGTCGAGAGCGTGTTGTTGACGTCGGCGATGGTCAGGCCGAGGGCCCCGGCCTTTTCATTGTCGATCAGGATCCGGTATTGGGGCTCGTCGTTGAGTCCATTCGGGCGCACGGCCACCAGATCGGGGCTTTTCGCGGCCATCCCGAGGACCTGGTTGCGCGCCTCCATGAGCTTTTGATGTCCGACACCCGCCTGGTCGATGAGCTGGAAATCGAAGCCCGTGGCATTGCCCAGCTCGAACACGGCGGGTGGCGGGAACGCAAAAGCCAAGGCCTCGCGGTAGCTCATGAAGCGCATCATCGCGCGCTTGGCGATGGCCTGCACCCGGTTTTGTTTTCCGGGGCGGCTGTCCCAGTCCTTGAGCCTGATGAAAACGAGGCCGGCGTTCTGCCCGCGGCCTCCGTAGCTGAACCCGGCCACGGTGAGCACGCTCTCGACGTTGGCCTTTTCCTCGTTGAGAAGATATTCGCGGATCTTGTCGAGGACCTTTTCCGTGCTGCTGAGCGGGGATCCCGGCGGGGTCGTGACCTGGGCGAACATGATCCCCTGGTCCTCGTCCGGAAGGAAGGACGTGGGAAGCCGTTTGAACAGAACCGCCATGGCGGCGATGATCGCCAGATAAACGACGAGGAACCGTCCGCTCCGGCGCAGAATGGCCGCGACGGTCCGCTCGTAGCGGTTCGTGCCCCACCGGAACATCCTGTTGAACCACCCGAAAAATCCCCGGGCAGATTCGTGGTGGCCCTTGGGGATCGGCTTCAGCATCGTCGCGCAAAGTGCCGGTGTGAAAATGAGAGCGACGATCACCGAGAGCGTCATGGCCGAGACGATCGTGATCGAGAACTGCCGGTAGATGACGCCGGTGGATCCGCCGAAGAACGCCATGGGCACAAAGACGGCGGAGAGAACGAGGCCGATGCCGATGAGGGCACCCGTGATCTGCTTCATGGATTTCCGCGTGGCCTCCCTTGGGGAAAGCCCCTCCTCCGACATCACGCGCTCGACATTTTCGACCACGACGATGGCGTCATCGACCAGGAGCCCGATCGCCAGCACCATCGCGAACATCGTCAGCGTGTTGATCGAAAACCCGCAGGCGGACAACATGGCGAACGTGCCCAGCAAAACCACCGGCACGGCGATCGTCGGGATCAGCGTCGCCCGGAAATTCTGCAGGAACAGATACATCACGCAGAAAACCAGCAGCACGGCCTCGAAGAGCGTCTTGACCACTTCGTGGATGGAGATCTCGACAAAGGGCGCGGTGTCGAGGGGATAGACCACCTCCAGGCCGTGCGGGAACGTGGGCTGGAGCCGCTTCATCGTGGCCCGCACCGCCTCGACGGTCGTGAGCGCGTTCGCCCCCGTCGCCAGCCGGATCGCCATGCCGGACGTCGGTTCGCCGTTGTATTTTGCGGCGGTCGAGAAATTCTCCCCGTCGAGTTTGATCTCCGCGACATCCTTAAGGCGGATCTGCCCGCCCGAGGGATCAACCCGCAGCAGGATTTTTCCGAATTCCTCGGGTGTCGAGAGGCGCGAAGGCCCGATCACCGTGGCATTGATCTGCTGCCCCGGGGCCGCCGGCAGGCCGCCGATCTCGCCCGAGGCGACCTGGACGTTTTGGTCTGCGATGGCATTGCGCACATCGGCCGGGGTGAGCCCGTAGTTGGTGAGCTTGGTGGAATCGAGCCAGATACGCATCGCGTATTGGGACCCGAAGACCTGAAAATCCCCGACGCCCGGCGTGCGGCTGATCGGATCCTGGATGCTCGACACGACGAAATCCTGGAGGTCCGCGGAGGTCATGCTGCCGTCCTTGGAAACGAACGTGACAATGAGCAAAAAATTCCTCGTGGATTTCGCGACACGGATCCCCCGCTGCTGGACCTCCTGCGGCAGCAGGGGAACCGCCAGCGACAGCTTGTTTTGGACCTGGACCTGGGCCACGTCCGGGTTCGTGCCCTGGCGGAACGTGAGCGTGATCGTCATG
>JBAYWC010000124.1:0-7749 GCA_041674265.1 Terrimicrobiaceae bacterium | reverse complement strand
GTGGTCTTCCGGTTCGCCCGCGAACACAACATCCCCCTGGCCTGGGTTCTTGCCGGCGGATACACGCCGGACACCTCGAAAGTCGTCGAGGTCCATGTCAACACGGCCAGGGAGTGGCGGCAGATCTTTGGGGGAGGGCTCATCCTTCCGGCGGTCGTGTGAGACCATGAAGCGCGAAGGGAGCTACTCGACCGTGACGCTTTTCGCGAGGTTTCTGGGCTTGTCCACATCGCAGCCGAGCGCGACGGCGATGTGGTAGGCGAGCAGCTGGAGCGGGATCGTGGCGAGGATTGGCGTGAGGTATTCCGGCGCGTGGGGAATGAGGATCACATCGTCACAGATCTTCGCGAGCGAGGTGTCGCCCTCGGTGCCCACGGCGATGACCGGGCCTTTGCGGGCCTTCACCTCTTCGATGTTGCTGATGTTTTTGTCGAAGACCGCATCCTGCGGAGCGATGAAGAGGGAAGGGGTTTCCGCGGTGATCAGGGCAATCACCCCGTGCTTGAGCTCGGCGCTCGGATACCCGGAAGACGAGATGTAGCTGATCTCTTTGAGCTTGAGGGCTCCCTCGAGGGCGACCGGATAATTCGCCTGCCTTCCCATGAAAAGGAAGTTTTTCGAGCGCGCGTACTTCCTGGCGATTTTTTCGATCGTCGCGTCGAGTTCGAGCGTCCTGGCGATGAGGTCGGGCAGTTTTTCCAATTCGGAGATGATCGTCCGGCCTTCCGCGTGGCTGAGGTGCCGGATCCGGCCGAGGAGCAGTCCGAGAAGGGTCAGGATCGTCAACTGCGCGGTGAAGGATTTCGTGGCGGCCACGCCGATCTCCGGCCCGGCGTGCATATACGCTCCGCCATCGCTTTCCCGCGCGATGGTGCTCGCCACATTGTTGCAGATCCCCAGCGTGCGGTGGCCTTTCCTCTGGCTTTCCCTCAACGCGGCCAGCGTGTCGGCCGTCTCTCCGCTCTGGCTGATCACAAAGACGAGGGTGCCCCTTGTCCACGGCCTCCGCGCTGAACTCGACTTTGCTGATCTGGTAGTCCGCCCCGGACCCCGAGACGGTGGAAATTTCAAACTGGTCCTGCTGGAGGGCCACGATTTCGTAATCGTTCAAATACACGACCTCCCTTGTATGGGCCACGATCGCGCTGACATCGCTTGCCAGGAAATGCTCATGCCTTCCGATGCCGAGGACGAGCGGGCTGCCTCTGCGGGCCCCGACCACGAGGTCCGGAACGTCCGCATGGAGAACCGCGATCCCATAGGTTCCGATCACATGCCGGAGCGCCTGGCGGATCGCCTCGACCAGGCCGGCCTTGTCGCGCCTGTCGGCACGGTCGAATTCGTCGCCCACGCGGTGGGCCAGGACTTCCGTGTCCGTCTGCGACACGAAGGTATGGCCGGCTTCCAAAAGCTGTTCGCGGAGTTTTTGGTAGTTCTCGATGACCCCGTTGTGGACGAGGGAGAGCCGCCCGCTTCGATCGAAGTGCGGGTGGGCATTTTCCTGGGTGACACCCCCGTGCGTCGCCCAACGGGTATGGCTGATTCCGGTCCGGCCATGCACCGGGCGCTCCTGGATGCATTCCGCAAGATTCGCGATGCGCCCGACGGACTTGCGGACTTCGATCGATCCCCCATTCAAAATGGCGACACCGGCCGAGTCATATCCCCGGTATTCCAGGCGCCGCAACCCGTCGAGAAGCACGGGGAGCGCTTCCGAACGGCCAATGTAACCAACAATTCCACACATAAAGATTTTGAACCGTGACAATTTGCGGGCGGATGGGCAAGATGCAATTCCCTCTATGAGCCTTCCGTTGAACGCGCTGCCGACTTCAAAGACTCTTGCCATCATCATGGGAGGAGGAGCTGGAACACGCCTCTTCCCCCTGACCAAAGAGAGATCCAAGCCCGCGGTCCCGCTCGGCGGAAAATACCGCCTGGTCGATATTCCGATCAGCAATTGCCTCAATTCCGGGCTTCGCGGGATTTACATCCTCACCCAGTTCAACAGCACATCGCTCCACCGGCACATCAACTCGAGCTACAAGTTCGATGATTTCACGCCGAGCTTTGTCGAGATCCTGGCGGCCCAGCAAACCCCGAAAGGCTCGCGGTGGTATCAGGGAACCGCGGATGCCGTGCGGCAGAACATGCGGTATTTCCTCGAGCATCCCTACGAATACTATGTGATTCTGAGCGGGGACCAGCTCTACCGCATGGACTACCGCGACATGCTGCGCCAGCATGTGGAAACCGGCGCCGATCTCACGATTGCAACCATTCCTGTCGCCCGACAGTCGGCGACCGGATTCGGCATCATGCTCACCGACGAAAACCGGCGCATCGAACGGTTTGTGGAAAAACCCAAAGACCCCGGGGTTCTCGATGCGCTGCGGATTCCTCCCGACCTGCTGAAAAAGATCGGGCAACCCGCGGAGGCCGACCTTTATCAGGCCTCGATGGGGATTTATATCTTCAAAAGATCGGTTCTCGAGGCGTGCCTGGACAACGACTATGTGGATTTTGGAAAGAACATCATTCCCGCCGCGATCAGCCAGTACAAGGTGATGGCCTTCATTTTCCAGGGCTACTGGGAGGACATCGGAACGATCTCCGCTTTTTACGAGGCCAATCTCAACCTCGTGGGAGCCAACCCGCAGTATAGTTTTTTTGTGCCGGGATCGCCGGTTTTCACGCAGCCGCTCTTCCTGCCCGCAAGCACGGTCGCCTCGGCAAAAGTCACCAGCGCCATGATCTCGGACGGCTGTATCATCGGCGATGCCACCATCGACCGTTGCGTCCTGGGAATCCGGAGCATCATCCAGTCCGGCTCCACTTTGAAAAATACCATCATGATGGGAGCCGACTTCTACGACGCCGAGGTCCACAAGCCTGCCGCGGGGATCCCCTCCATCGGGATCGGGCGGGATTGCGCCATCAACGGGGCGATCATCGACAAGAACGCCCGCATCGGAAACAAGGTTGTCATCAGCCCCGAAGGAAAATCCCAGGACCTCGACGGGGACGGCTACTACATTCGCGACGGGATTGTGGTGGTGCCGAAAAACAGTGTCATTCAGGACGGAACTTGGATATAGCCGGTGGCATGAAATTTCTCGTTCGCCCGGTTTCGGCTGTTTTTCTCCTTCTGGCACTTGCCGGCTGCTATTTCGACCACCCCCTGACCGGTGGTCCGACCAAGGATGTGAACACCTGGCTTTTGGGCGTTTGGGAGTCGAAGGATGACAAGGGACGCGTGTCCCGTGTCATGGTGACCCCAATCGATGCCGACCGGTATTCGGTTCAACTCGCCATGCCCGGGAAAAAGCCGCGGGAAATCAATCGGTATGAATTCGAGGCGTGGCCGTCCAGGGTGGGAGGCACGCTTTTCCTGACCCTGCGCTGCCTGACAAGCCCCGGGGACATCCCAACCGGCTCGCATGTTTTTGCGCAAGCCCAGTTGCTCGACCAGAACCACGTGAGAACGCACGGGCTGAAGCTGGACTCCCCGCCATCCGCATCCGGTTATGAACTTCGAAAAGAGGTCCGGAGCAAACTCAAGGACCGCTCGCTTTACGAAGGGGCGCCGAGTGTCGCGTGGTCGCGTGTCGACGAGATCTTCTGGAGCGCCGACGGCAGCGATCCCGCCTTCAGGCCCCTGCGCAATCCCATGAATTTCATATGGGACATCGATGACGAAGATCCGGCCCGCAAATTCTTTCGCAACACCTCCCATTGAAGATCTTGAAAACTCGAAGGATGCCGGTCTTTTTTCTGGCGCTCGCAACGATCGGTCTCGCATCCTGCGCCTCCAAGAAGGAACCGGCCCGAAACCCCTATGCCTCCGATGTGGCCGCGACACCGAAACCGTCGCTCTTCCAAAACTGTCTGGCCAAAATCTCAGGCCTCTTTCCCAAAAAGCACAAGCCCCCGGCCGCGATGCCCCCGCAATGGACCGGAGTGATTCGCATGGTCAACTCGGCGGAGAATTTTGTGTTGATCGAGTCCGGAGCGATCTCCTCGGCGATCCCCGGCAGGACCTATTTGGCTGTCGGCAAGGGGGCCGAGACCGCATCTCTCAGAATGACATCGCTCAGGAATCCCCCGTTTCTGATTGCGGATATCCTCTCGGGAACGCCTTCGCCGGGAGACAAAATTTATCTTCCCAATCCCGCCGCATCCCCGAGCCCCTCACCGACCCCGAAAGCAAAACCGGTTCCCCAACCTTCTCCCAGTGCGAAAGCACCCCCCGCCACCCCTTCAATAAATTCCCCAACGTAAACCCGGGCATTGACATTTTATTCAGCGTGATTAATAGTCAATAGCCTTAATTAATGAATCCGCAATTGCCCGGTCTCTCACACTCGGAAATCGAACGTTTGGTGGACATCATCATGCTGATGCAGAGGTGCTTTGTTCAGCACTTGTCGGAAGAGCTTTCGCGCGGCCAGGTTTCTTTTCCCCAATATTTCCTTCTCGCTCACATTTCTTCTTCCAGCGAATCGCTTTCCATGACGGAAATTGCGGATAAAATGACCCATACGACGGCCGCGGCGACGGGACTCGTGGATCGTCTCGAGAATCTCGGATATGTCGAGCGCATGCATGCGTCCGACGACCGCCGGAAGGTTCTTGTTCGCATCACTCCCAAAGGCTTCGATCTTGTGGGGAGAATCCATCAGGATATCGTCGCAAAACTCTCCCTTGTCACCAAAATCCTGGAGCCGGAGGAGCAGACGGCCTGGCTTCACATCTACGAAAAAATTCACGCGCACATCACATGCACACATTGAGAAAACTGTTTGCCGCCGGCGGGATTTTCCTTGCCACGATCGTATTGGTGGATGGCCAGACCAATTCGCTGTCCGGGTTCCCCACGCCCGCGCCGCTGCCCTCGATCTCTCCCATCGGCACCCCGGCTCCTCTGCCCACATTGGCCCCCTTTCCGACTCCCGCGGCTCTTCCCACGATGCCGGCCGGCTCCACGCCTTCCCCAACCCCAAGCGCGAGTCCGACCCCGCTCTTGGACGCACAGCCGCTTTCCTCCCCGGCCCCCACTGCCAGCCCGACGCCCCTGCCGGATGGAAGCATGCCGTTGCCACTGCCGGCCATGCCGACCCCGGTTCCGCTTCCGGATGCCCAGACGCTTTCCGAGGAACTCAACCTGCCGACTCCGCCGCAAATGAACGAGCCTTTGGAGCACGGAAAGGAAACCGACAAGCTGAAGGAGAGCGAGAGCATGGCCTTGAAGCAAAAAATGGCCCAGGCGGACTTTCTCAAATCCCTCGACAAGCTGATCGCCCAGCAACGGAATCCCGCCGTTGCCGACATGACTCTCGAAGATGCGGAAAGAATCGCCCTGAGGCAAAATCCCGATATCCTCGACGCGGCGCAACAGATTCGGCTGACGCAGGGCCAGTTGGTGACCATCCGTGCCCAGGCCATCCCCCAGCTCAACCTCTCTTCGTCCTACAACCAACAGGGAATGCAGCTTGCCTCAAACGGTCGGGGAGGCGGGAGCACGCTGACCATCCCGAATCCCGGGGGAAAACCGATTATTATTCAATCCGGCAGCTCGGAGATCCAAAACAAAACCTGGACCATCCAATTTACCGCCTCCCAATTGATCTACGACGGAGGGGCGGTGATCTCGGGGATCCGTTCCGCGATCGCGGGAGAAAACAGCGCCTTCTTCTCCCTTCGCGCCACGATCGATTCCATCATCGCCCAGGTGAAGACGAGTTTTTTCCAGGTCGTTCTCAACCGGGCGCTCATCGTGGCCCAGGAACAATCGGTCACGCTTCTCCAGCAACAGCTCAAAGACCAACAGAATCGCTACGAGGCCGGGACCGTGCCGCGTTTCAACGTCCTGCAGGCGGAGGTCGCGCTGGCCAATGCCAAGCCGCCCCTGATCCAGGCCCAGAACGCCTACCGCATCTCGCTCTACACGCTTGTGAAGTTGTTGGGCATGGACTATCCGCGGGGGCATCCCAGCGAGGTTCCCTTCAACATCGTGGGCCAACTCGCCTACGATCCGCGGAAGATTGACACGGACCAATCGATCCGGGTGGCCGTGGCGCGCAACCCTTCCCTCAAAGCCCAACGGCAGTTGATTCTTTCGCAGGCTGCCAACGTGAATGCGCAGTTCGCCGGGTTTCTCCCGACCATCAGCGCGACCGCCGGACAGGAGTTCACCAACAATCAATCGTCGCTGAACGTCGGCGATACGCTCAACGATTGGTTCTTCGGCGCCACCGGCAGTTGGGCGATCTGGGATGGTCTTGCGACGGCGGGCAAGGTCCAACAGGCGAAGGCGCAGCTCCAGCAGGCGAGCATCAATTACGACAACTCGGTCCGCCAGATCATTCTCGATGTCCAGCAGGCGATCTCAAACCTCCAACAGGCCAAGGAAACCATCGACAGCCAGGAAGCCAGCGTCGTCCAGGGAATGGAAGCCCTCCGGCTTGCCCAGGAACGTCTCGATGCCGGGGCGGGAACCCAGCTCGATGTCTTGAATGCCCAGGTGTCCCTTCTCCAATCCCAAACCTTTGTTTTGCAGGCCCGCTACGACTACATCGCCGCACTGGCCCAATACGACCAGGCCCTCTCGCTCGATACCCAGTATCAGGACAGCTTTGCCGATCCTCTCACCCCTTCGCAGGCCAGAAAATTCAACAAGCTGAACGAACCCGGAAAACCACAGCCGCCTCTCCCGAGAGCGCTGCGGGCAACCGATCCCATCAAGCCCATCCTCGAGCCCGCTGCCAAACCGGAAAAGGCTTCGAAGAAGAAGGCCAAGCCAACTCCCACGCCAACGCCGGAAAAAAAGAAATCCAAATAATCGCCGGGCGTATCCGTGCTTCAAGAATCGTTTCCCGCGCTTGACGCGATACCCGGAATCCGGGCGGGATTCACGCGCAGGGTTCCCGGTTTGGATGTTTGCGTCGGGCGGGATCATGCGCTCGCCACGCTGGGAATTCCCCATTTGCAGGCGCGCGCGGAGGCCGGTTTGGATGGCATGGCTTTTGCCACCGCGGAGCAGGTTCATGGCAACCGGGTGGCCAAAGTCTCCGAGGGTTCCATTTTTCCCGTCCCAGCCACCGATGGTCTCCTGGCGACCGTTCCGGGCATCTGCCTCGGGATCTTTGTCGCCGACTGCGCCGCCGTTTTTCTCGCCGACCGCCGGGCCCGCGGCATCGCGCTCGTGCATTCTGGAAAAAAGGGCACGGAACTCGGGATCGCCCCCTCTGCCGTCCAGGCCCTCTGCACAGAAATCGGTGGCACTCCATCGGATCTCGTTGCCCAAGTCTCTCCCTGTATCCGCCCGCCGCATTACGAGATCGATTTTGCCGCTGAAATCGTCCGCCAACTCACTGCTGTCGGGATTCGGGAAGTGCATGATTGCGGAATCTGCACCGCATCCAACCCCGGATTGTATTATTCCTACCGCTTGGAAAAAGGCCGCACCGGGCGCATGCTGGCGATGATGGCCATCCTGCCGCCATAATAATTCTAACCTGAACTTCGAGGGATAAAAACCCCGCAAAGCCGCATGGGCACTTGATCTGCGGTCTTTTTTTGCCTCCATGTGTAGCCACAAGGCATTTTCATTTAAATAGGTTTTCCCACGGGTGTCCGGTTAACTGAACGATGAGATTTCAGAAGCTTCATAAAATGAGCGTCTTGCGTGGCAAAACCGATGTGAGGGATTTGAACTCCGGCGGGGATCTTGCCAGCCTTTCCGGTCAT
>JBAYWC010000123.1:0-7750 GCA_041674265.1 Terrimicrobiaceae bacterium | reverse complement strand
TCATCCGGCCCGTTTTATCGGATGCAGAGACCACGCTCCCCGCGCCGCAGCCGCCGCGATCTCTCCGGGCGACAGGGGATTGAAATGGACGAAGGAATTTTGACTCCCGAAATCCCGCACCCGGAAGCCGAGATGGTGCGCGGTGGTCGGCAGGCACATCTCGAGGTAGATGGGGATGGAAGAAAAATCGGAAATCGGAAACCGGAAACCGGAAGCGCCTGAGGCGGGTGCTTCCCGGCTCGTGGCGCAGGATGCGACGGCATCGAAGGCTTCTCTGGTCCAGAATGAGCCGGTGGCCATGCAGTTGAGAACGACATGCGGGTCCTCCCGCCTGGAGACAGGTTCCCATGCCCCATGAAATCGCGGGTCGGATTGATGATACAAGTAGTGGGGCGCATTGGTGCCGTCCACACGGATGAGGTGGTGAAAGAGCACATCGGCTTGTTCGCGGGCAAGGAGATCCGCAAGGCGCCTGCCCCAGTCGGGCACCAATGGCAGGTGATCGTGTTCCACCAAACAGACATGGCGATACGGGAGAGCGGACATCCATTTCGAAATTTCCCGCATCGGGCCGGAGTAGCTTTGTTTTTCGACCGGATGCCGGACCGTTCGCAGATTGGAGTCGGGGACGAAAACGGCCTGGGCGGAATCCAGCTGGTTAAAATCCTCTTTGCTCCCGCCATGAACGAGGAGGAGGTCGGCGGGATCGAAGCCAAGTTTTTCCCAGTGGTCCAGAAGCGCGCGGCAATCCTTTGCCGGCTGGTGAACCAAAATCGCCCAGAGGGGGGGGGCGGGTGGCGGGTGGCTCGCGGCAGGAAACAGGCTGGGATAATCCACCGCGGCGTGCGTGGCAAAACCGATCCGATGGCGTCCGTATTTGACCCGGTTCTCGGGAAGAAAAACCGGACGGACATAGGGATGATGGAGGCCAGCAAGCCACGGACGACCGCCAAGCGACAAAACCAAGGCTTTGCCCAGGGGATTTCCGGTCCGCTGATCGATGATCTGGCGACCGAAGCCGGCAACGATCCATCGCAGAAGCAATTTTAAAACTTTCAGAGCAGGAAAAAACCTAAATTCCGCAATTGGCATGGCCACAAAAATGCAGGAAAGCCACAAAACAAGCAGATCGCAGCATATTTCAAAAGACCTGCCGCTTCACCTTTCTCAAGGAAGGGAGGAAAGCGGGACACAAAGCCGGGGACGGGGAGAAGAGTGTCAGGGTTTCGGGGGTTTTGTGGAACGCGCGAGCCCGCGGACAAGATCGGCGTAGCGGGCCATGGTTTTGGCGATGGGGAAGCGGGCGGCCACACGCTCGCGCCCGGCAATTCCCATTCGGCGGGACTCTTCCGGGTTTGCGAGCAGGCGGGCGATCGAGTTGCCGAGCGCCTGTGTATCTCCCAGTTGAGCCAGGAGCCCGGTTTCTCCATCCGCCACACTGTCGCTGACTCCATCCGTGGCAAAGGCGACGACAGGCTTGCCGCAAGCCATGGCCTCCAAGGGGACGAGGGCGTGCCCCTCGTAAAGGCTGCTCAGGACCAGAAGATCAGCGGCCGCAATCCAGGCCATGCCATCCGGTTGACTGCCCACGAAATGGACGGAATCCCCGAGCGCAAGCCCGGTCGCATGGCGTTCCACGAAGCCGCGCTCTTCTCCATCTCCCACGATCCAAAGATGCCAGCTTTTCGGCTGGGATCCGGGGCCGGATCGGATCGCGGATTGCCACGCTTCCAAGAGCCAGTCCACCCGCTTTTGATCGTCGACCCGGCCGACAAAGACGGCGTTTTTTGTGCCGTTCCGCCACTGGAAATTCTCCTTCAGCCGGTCCACGCCCTCTGCCGACGGGACGTCATCGGGATCGACCCCGTTGTGAATCTCCACCAAGTGCTTCTCGGGCGCCCAGCCGCGGTAAAGGTAGTTGTAGTAATTCCCGTCGCTCAGCGTGACAACACGGTCGCAAAGTGAACAGGGGATCTTCTCCGCAATGTAGTTTCTGATCGCCCGGAACAGTGTGGTGCTGTGGTAAAATGCCGGGCAGTGGGCGATGTAAATGGCATGTGGGACGCCTGCGCGCCTGGCAGCCCAAGCTCCCAAAGGAGCCGCCCATTGCCCGTGAAGCACGACGACATCCGGCCGCAGTCTGCGAAATGCCGAAACCAATGCCCCCAATCCGAGAACCCCCGAAACCACGGAAACGGTTGGAACCATGATTTCCTCGATCCCCTTTTCCCGGCACCACTTGGACAGCCAGCCATTTCCGCCATGAACGAGGGATTGTTCGAATTCCCCTGCATCCAACCCTTCAAGCAACTGTCGAACCACCTTGGGTCCGCCTCCGGCCACGTCGGAATGGATGAAATGGGCCAGACGGAACATGGGGAGGAGAGGGACTGAAAAAAGGCTGTCGGCGTTTTGCCGTCAAGGGGCGAGGCCCGATTTCAGTTTTTCGTTCTTCCCGGGTCCTTGCTTGCGACAAACTCGCGGATCGCCCGGATTTCGTAGTCGAGTTGGGACCGGGTCAATCCCGGGTAGGTTCCGAGAAAGATGGCGGCATGCATGATCGCATCGGCTCCGGGAAGGGAGGAAGAAAAGGCCGATGGCTGATGGCTGAAAGCCGAAGGCGATGATCCCGTGGCGGATGGCGGAGGCTCTAATGGCGGATTCGCTATTATTCCTTCGCTATTGTTCATTTCAACAACGCGGAACGCGTTTGGGCTGTCTTTGCGGAGCTGGACGAAGGCGGGTTGGCGGAGGAGGTTTCCTCCGAAGAGCATCCGGTTCCCGATCTTTTTTTCATCGAGGTGGGCCGCCAGTTCCCGGACAGTGAACGGTGCGGGCGGTTTCACGCGGACCATGAAGCCGAACCAGGAACAGTCGGTCCGGCAGGCGGTCGAGTCCCAAGAAAAGGATGAAGGATGAAGGATGAAGGATGAAGTTTTATTCTCGGAGGTCTTTGCCAATTCCGCATTCCATTTGGTGGCGTGGGTGGGCAGGCTGAAGTCGAAGACATCTTCCAGATCTGCTAGACCCTGCCGAAGGGTTTCCCAATTTTGTTTCCGCGCTTCGATGAAAGCCGGAAGGCGCTTGAGCTGGACGCGGCCGATGGCGGCCTGGGGGTCGAGGGGTTTCAAGTTATATCCCAGGTGGCTGTAGATATATTTGTGGTCGTAACCTTCGGGGAGTTCACCGAGCTGCCACCCGAAACGTTTGGTGCAGGTGTTGTCTTTTCCGGACGGACACCAGCAGTCACGCCCCCAATCCCGGAAGCTCTCGGCGTAGGTTTTCAAGGGGGGACGGCGGACAATGTTAACCGCCCCCCCCTCGCCCATCGTGAGGTGGTGCGGAGGATAGAAGGATTGGGTGCTCAGGTCGCCCCAGGATCCGGTGGGGGCGACCAAATGGGGAATGGGAAATGAGGAATGGGAAATGATGCGGATGATCGGGTGAGCGCCGGTTTCGGCAATTTTCAGAAGATGGTCGAGACCGAGTTCGCGCGCCATTTCGACAGGCATCGAATACGTGCAGCCGAGAGCGTCGCAGTTGTCTTCGATGAGCCAGAGTCCGTATTTCTTGCAGAAGGCCAGAACGGCGCCGAGATCGAACGGATTGCCAAGCGTGTGGGCCATCATCACCGCCTTGGTTTTTCCGTGGGAATAGGCGGCCTCGAGTTGATCGACACGGGCGTTGCCGGTCACGGGATCGTTGTCGATGAAGACCGGCACACATCCGTTTTGGATGATGGGGGCCACCGTGGTGGGAAACCCGGCGGCGCAGGTGATGACCTCATCACCCGGGCGGAGCCGCTGATGATCGGGGAGCTTGTGCGTTGTGAGGCAAGTGAGCGCAACCAGGTTGGCGGAGGATCCGGAGTTGACGAGCAGGCTGTGTTTGACTCCGAGAAAGCCGGCGAGTTCCTTCTCAAAAGCCTCGCCCTCGGGGCCGAGGGTCAGCCAGAAGTCGAGCGTCGCAGAAACAGCCGCCTCGACTTCGTCTTCCGTGAACACGCGACCGGCGTAGGGGACGGAGACCAAGGAGGAAGGAGGATGGATGGAGGATGAAGTTTCAGACTCCAGGCGGAGCGGGTCGTCACCGGGGCGGTTGGCGGTGTGGGCATGGCGTGAGAAGGTTCGAGTGGATTTGGCGATGCGGGCCTTCAAGATGGACTTCACGAGGTTGTCGGAAAGGCGGCCAGCGTATCGGCTGACTGTGGCAACATTTGTTTTGGCAGCGTCTCCAAGAACGACGCAGGAGGGGAGAGGAAGCCCTCCCTTGAGAAAATCCGAGGGGTTCAGCTTGAGACGCCCGTCCTCCTCCAACCGCTTGGAGGAAATCTTGAGAACATCAAAATCACCCGAGCGATCCGCATCAGAGATAACAAGACAGGGGCGTTCCTTGAAGCGGGGCTGGTCGGCCAAGGGAAAACGGGAAAAAACAACGTCACCGATCATGAAGTGTCAGGGTTTGAATTCGGCGAGAGGAAGTGAGTCGGGCGGAGATTCCTTGACGGATGGAGTCTCCCATTCCTCCTCCTGCATCCACTCGGAATAGGAGCGGGATTGCGTTTGGAAAAGCATATCGTCCCTGCTTTCGGCCGGGAGAGACCGCCAGACCCGCTCGGCCACGAGACGATCTATTTCGTCGGCGCTGAAAAACTCCAGTTCACGGCCTTCGGGAATGGCATCGCTTTTCCTGATGATTCGAAGCGTCTCGCCTTCTCTGATCGCGGTGATGCTCATGCGCGACAATATTCCTGAATTTGCCGATGGGTCAATGCGGAGAGGAAACGCGGAACCTGAAAGTCGAAACAGAAGGGGCCCTATCCAAAACTCGGCCCCCGCTGCTTTTCTTCCTCATATTCTCCGATCTGGCGGCGCGTGAGAGCGGAAACATCCCCGGGGGTCCGGCAAGTGGCTGCTTCCCGATACCATGAGACGGTCTTCTCCACGGTGGTTTGAAAATCCCACCGGGGCTGCCATCCGAGAAGGTGAAAGGCCTTGTCGGTGGCGAGGTTCAATTTTCCGGCTTCGTGGGGGGCATCCGGATCCGATTTGTCCACCCATTCACCCGCCCAGTGTTTGAGAATTTCCCGAACGACATCCGACACGGTCCGGTTGGAATCCAGGGGGGGGCCGAAGTTGAATGCGGCGGCGGCGGGCGCGGCGGCGGAAAGGAGTTCGGAAAGGGAAGAGGGAAGATCGGAAGCGCCGGCAATCTTGGATGCGAGCAGCAGATATCCCCCCAATGGCTCCAGAACGTGTTGCCATGGTCGTGTCGCGGTTTTGTTCCTGACAGGAATCGCTTCGCCATTTCCGAGCGCCCGGATACAGTCGGGGACGATGCGATCCGGCGCCCAATCGCCGCCTCCGATCACATTCCCGGCGCGGGCGCTGACAACCCTGGCCGGATGGTCTTTGAAAAACGACCGGCGCCAGGAGGCGATGGCCAGCTCGCACGCCGCTTTGCTCGAACTGTAGGGATCGTAGCCGCCGAGCGCGTCCTCTTCACGGTACCCGTGAAGCCATTCCCGATTCTCATAACATTTGTCCGTGGTGATCATCACCGCGACGCAGGGATCGCTCAAGTGTCTCAGGGATTCGAGCACATTGATCGTCCCCATCACATTGGTCTCCCAGGTCCCGGCAGGCTCCTTGTAAGAGAGGCGGACAAGCGGCTGGGCCGCAAGGTGGAAAACAAAGTCGGGCCTGCTGCAAGTCAGGGATTTTTTCACCGCGTCCGCAACGCGCAGGTCGGCGCAATCCCACACGATGCGCGAACGAAGCCCGGTTTGTTCAAAAAGTGAGGGCGTTGTCGGGGGGGCGAGGGAAAACCCGCGGATCTCCGCACCCAGCGAGAGAAGCCACTCCGCAAGCCACGCGCCTTTGAATCCGGAAACTCCGGAGAGCCAGACCTTTTTCCCGGAGAATGCGCTGGAAAGAAGTTGGTGGATGGGCATGGGGGTTGGTTTCTGGCATTTTTCTTGGGAGATATGCATCTGGTCAAGTGCGGCCACGAACGAAGAACAGCGCGAGGATCGCGCTACCACGTCTTCCAGGGAGCTTTCTTTTCTTCCCAGAGTTGTTCGAGAAGCGACTTGTCACGGAGGGTGTCCATCGGCTGCCAGAATCCTGTGTGTTCAAATGCGGCGAGTTGGCCTTCCGCTGAGAGCGCTTCCAATGGGTTTCTCTCCCAGATGGTCTCATCGCCATCGATATAGTCGAAAACAGCAGGTTCCAGGACAAAGAATCCTCCATTGATCCAGGCTCCGTCGCCTTGCGGTTTTTCTTGGAAGCTGGCGACTTTCCCGTCCGCGAGACCAAGCGCTCCGAAACGCCCGGAGGGCTGAACGGCTGTGAGCGTGGCCTTCACCCCCTGCTTGCGATGAAACGCAATGGAGGCGGCCACATTGACATCCGCCACACCGTCGCCGTAGGTCAGACAGAAGGTGCCGTCCACATAAGGGGCGATCCGTTTGAGGCGTCCCCCAGTCAGGGTATCGTCCCCCGTGTCAACGATCGTGACCCGCCAGGGCTCCGAGCGTTTCGAGTGAACCTCCATGCGGTTCTGCTTCATGTCGAATGTGACATCGGACATGTGGAGGAAGTAGTTCGCGAAATACTCCTTGATCACATATCCCTTGTAGCCGGCACAAATCACGAAATCGTTGATTCCATGAGCGGAGTAGATTTTCAGGATGTGCCACAGGATCGGCCTTCCCCCGATCTCAACCATGGGTTTGGGGCGCGTGACAGTTTCTTCGCTCAGGCGCGTGCCCAAGCCACCTGCAAGGATGACGGCTTTCATAAAAATTATGCGACGACAGGCTGCCGCCTTTGGTCATTTCGACGGTTTTTGTCAAAGACCACACACTTTTTTTGGATTTTTTTTGCGCGACTCAAGAGGCAGGGGCCTGAAGAGTGGGATGAGACCTAGAAATTCACAGTTGCCGGGTTCGTTTCGCCTTCGTTCTTTTTGACATTGCAGGAATTTGCCGCGACTGATGCCCCCGTACGGACAAGCTTTTTTTCCAAGGATGCGTGGCTCCTCGACCGGGGCAAAGAACCGCGCAACACGCCCTGTAAACCCTTTCGTTCGCTGCCTGAGGCTTGCTTTTTCCCTCCCTGTTCATTTCAGGTTTCCGTCTTCAGGTTTCGCCCCCCGGCTCCCGAGCAGCTTTTCTGCCAATGGAAGGAAGTGGGTGGCGCGGGTGTGCCACCGGGTGACGCGTTTGAGTCTCCATTCGGCTTCCCTGGCTTCGTTGGCGGGCATTTGATCGAGCAGGGAAGCCAATTTTTTCAACCTGTCGTTGCTTTTTTCGAGGCGCGGCACGAGCCGCTGGCGGACAAATCCGGAAATGAGGGTCTTGAGCTCAAGTTTGGCGGTGTAGCGCCCGAATCTCCCGTTGTCCTGGCGCTCCACGGCCCCCAACTCTTCCAAGGCCCGCAGCCCCAGGCTCGTCGATCCCTTGCTGATCCCGATCTTTTCGGTGATTTCATCCATGGAAAGCGGATCAGGCGAACTGAAGAGCAGACCGTAGATCTGGCCGTGGGAGCGGGGATTCCCGAAGAGATCGGCCAGTTCGGAAAACACCTCCACCAGCCCGAGGTCAAGCTGCTGCCGGGCAGTCAAAGCCGTCTTGGAATCCGTGGCCTGCATGGAAGGAGAAAAGCACGTTTTTGAAACAATTCAATTTAAAATGAACAGGTGGAAAAAGAGAGGGAATCACGGGGTCATGCCCGGGGCATGGACTCGG
>JBAYWC010000122.1:0-7788 GCA_041674265.1 Terrimicrobiaceae bacterium | reverse complement strand
TTCCACATCTCCCTCATACGTGCTTGTAAGCATTGTCGTGATACGCGCATCCGTTCTCACTATAGTGAGATACGCTGTCAAGCCTGTTTCCGATATTTCTTGGCCGTGCCCAGGCCGTCCAAGAGTGAAATTGTCCGCAAGGCCGTCGTTGAAGCGCTCCAACGGGAGCGTTTGCGGCAAAATCTCTCGATGAATCGCGTTGCCCAGCATGCGGGCCTTTCCCAGCAGATGGTCAGTTACGTTGAGCGCGGCATACGGCTACCCTCCCTCGATACCGTGCTCCGTATCGCGGAAGCTCTTCAGATTGATTTGGGCAAGGTGATTACCGAAGCTTCAGACCCGAGAAAACATCGCTCGCGCTGAATTAACTCAAGACCACAGGTCTTCGGCTATCGCCGGGAACTTCGTGGTCGGCCGACTCCCTTCAGCGAAGACATTGCCGGGGAAGCTGAAACGGCCTTGCGGATTCTGTTGACCAAACATCGACTGCGGCGAGCAGGCTCTTCACGCCGCCGGTTTGGTGATGTGTGGCGGTTTGAGATAGAGCGGCACGGGAAAACCCCCGACACTCTTCCGTGTGGCGAGGATCCCGGCGGCGGGCGCGGAAACGACCGCTTCAGGGAGGTCGCTCAGGAGGGACGTCGCGAAGACCGGAAGGCCCGGCTTGAGAGCCCTCAGCGCGTCCGGCGGAGAAATCAACCCGGGCGGGATGAGAAATTTTCCATCGAAAACGTGGGCAAGGAACCACTGCCCCGCGCGGGCGTCACCAACCACAAAATACTCCGGGGCATCATACCCGAGCAGCGAAGAAACCCCGGCGAGCTTCGCTCCGCGGGCCTTGGCGATTCCCCAGGCAGCGGAAATCGACATCCGCAGTCCGTTGTAGCTGCCCGGCCCGGTGCCCACCACGACGAGGTCCGGCTGCCCGCATTCGCGAAGGGCGGATTCCAAGTGCGTGAACAATCCGGTCCCGCGTCCACGCGGACTTTCAAATTCCCACGACTTCGCAACGCCGCCATTAAAAACGGCGACGCTGCCCCGCTGGCACGAACATTCGATCGCAAGCACGTTCATCGGAAAAAAAGCAATTTGCCCACGGATGAACGCGTCCGAACACGGATTCGCAGGCCCTTGGAAAAGCCGCCGGTTCGCTTGTGTGCCGGGTTCATCGGATCCCCCGGATCCGGCGGCCGCCGGGCTCGATGTGGAAGCCAATCCGCCATGTTCCTGCGGGAAGCGCGCCCGGAAACTTGTCCCCCCACTCGATGGCCCGGATCGCCGGCGACTGGAAGTATTCCTCAAACCCGAGCCCGGCGAGTTCGCGCTCCGAATTCAAACGATACAGATCGAAATGAATCAACGGCACCCGGCCGCCGGAGTATTCGTGGATGAGCGTGAACGTCGGACTGGAAACCACGGCGGAATCCAGGCCGAGCCCCTTGGCAAGCCCCTGCACAAAGCAAGTTTTCCCGGCTCCCAGCGGTCCTTCCAGACTGAGTGTGGCATCCGCCGCGATTCCTACCGCCAATTCCCGCCCCAGGGCGCGGGTCTCCTCCTCGGAGGCGCAGACGACCCCCTGCCCTGTAAAGATTCTGTCACAAATCGGATTTCGGTTTGCCATACCGGCGCCAATCTAGTTCGCTGGCGGGCATGAGCACAATCTCCCAATCCCCGGGCTGGAGCCGCTTCCAGAAATACTTCCTCAGCTACGATGACCTCGGGATTTCCGTGGACATCAGCCGGATGGATTTTCCCGAGGATTATTTCGCGGGCATGGCGCTTGCCGCCGACCGGGCCTGCAAGCAAATGAAGTCCCTGGAAGCGGGAGGAATCGCCAACCCGGATGAAAACCGCATGGTCGGACACTACTGGCTCCGCGACGCCTCGCTGGCTCCCACCCCGGAACTCAAGGAGTCCATCGGTTCCACGAAAACGGCCATTTTGGATTTTTCCGCAGAGGTGCATGCGGGGAAAATCGTTCCGGCCGGCGGCGGAAAATTCACCGACCTCCTGGTGGTTGGCATCGGCGGGTCCGCGCTCGGCCCGCAGCTTGTCGCCGATGCGCTCTGGGCGCCCGAAAACCCGATCCGCCCGCACTTCTTCGACAATACCGACCCCGATGGGATGGAAAAGGTCCTCGGGCAGATCGGCGCCAGCCTCGGCGCCACGCTCGTGGCGGTCATTTCCAAATCCGGCGGGACGAAGGAATCCCGCAACGGCATGCTCGCCGCCCAGGCGGCCTTCAAGAAGGCCGGCCTGCCACCCGCGAAAAACTTTGTGGCGGTGACCGGCGAGGGGAGCGAACTCGACAAGGTGGCCGTCGCCGAAGGCTGGCTGCGCCGGTTCCCGATGTGGGATTGGGTGGGTGGGCGGACTTCGGTGATGAGCGCGGTCGGGCTTGTGCCGATGGCGCTGCAAGGTTTGGACGTTGAAGGATTCCTTCATGGCGCGGCCGCCATGGATGCCAAGACCCGCACCGACGACATCCGCAGAAATGCCGCCATGCTGCTTGCCCTCATGTGGTATCACGCGGGCTCCGGGCGCGGGTTGAAGGACATGGTGGTTCTTCCCTACAAGGACCGCCTGCTGCTCTTCAGCCGCTACCTCCAGCAACTGGTCATGGAATCGCTCGGCAAGGAACTCGATCTGGACGGGCAGGTCGTCCACCAGGGCATCGCCGTTTACGGGAACAAAGGCTCGACCGACCAGCATGCCTATGTCCAGCAGCTGCGCGACGGCGTGAACAATTTTTTCGTGACATTCATCGAGGTCCGCAAGGCCTCCTCCTCGACCCCGCTCGAGGTCGAAGCCGGGGTCACTCCCGGCGATTTCCTGCAGGGCTTCCTCCGCGGAACACGCAGCGCCCTGCACGAAAAGGGCCGCGAGTCGATCACCGTCAGCATTCCCGAATTCAACGCGTTCCAGCTCGGCGCGCTGATCGCGCTCTATGAACGGGCGGTCGGGTTCTACGGTTCGCTGGTGAACATCAACGCCTACCACCAGCCGGGCGTGGAAGCCGGAAAAAAAGCCGCCGCAAAAATCATCGAAACCCAGCTCAAGGTCGTGGCCTTTCTCGAAAAATCCGAAAAGCCCCGGACCGCCGAGCAAATTGCCCTGGCCGTCGAAGCCGACCCCGAGGAAGTCTTTCACATCCTGCGCCACCTGGCCGCCAACCGGGCGGACATCCGCGTGGAAAACGGGCGCTCCCCGGCGCTCGACACCTTCTCCGCATGAAGCGCTGGATGATTGCCGCCGCGAGCCTGGCCGTTCTGGCCGGATGCGATTCGCCCTCCCGCACGGTCGATGCCGCACGGAAGCAGCTTTCCGCATTCCAAGCGGCGCCCGATGCGGAGAAGCAGGCGACGGTCGAGCGGTCACTCGCCAAGCTCGACGCCCAGGTGGAGGAACTGGAGAAAAAGGGGGACCGCGTCCAGGCGGACCTCTTCCGCCGTCAGGCCCTCGGTCTCCGCACCGATTTTCAAGCGGCCAAGATGGCGCGGGCCCTCCATGATGCGTCAAAAGCGATCCAGGGAATTGGCGAAGCATTCAAGGATGCCGGAAAGAGTTTCAGCGAAACCCTCAAAAACAGCGACAGCAACCAGCCCTGAAGGTCGCGGAAGGGCGCCTCTCTGAACCCCTCGGTTCCCAGCAGGATCGCCCGTCCGTCCCCCCAGGTGCGGAACCCGTCCGGCGTAATCGCCCTGAACGACCGCGTGGCCTTTGCCATGATCCAGGTCCTTTCCTCGGAGGGAGTCCGCATTCCCGAAAGAGCCGCAGTGATCGGCTACGACGATTCAGGCCTGGCCCGAACCGCCAAGCCCCGCAATCACCACCATCGACCCCCGTCCCGATGAACTCATCAAGGCGGCGGCGGAACTGCTGCTCAGGGGCCTGGGAGGGGACCCGGAGGCCAGGCGGGTCGTTGTCAGGCCCAGCCCCGTCGTCCGCGCCTCAAGCTGATAATCCAGGGTGGCGCCCTTGGGAAAAAGGAGCCCAAGAGCGGGAGTGACAAATGCCGGAGGGGGAATATTAATGGTCGACTGGTGAATGTGACCATACTCAAGATGAATTGCCCGGACGCGGTGGGCCTGCTGGCCCGCATCACAGGTTTTATCGCGGACTCCGGAGGCAACCTCCTGGACGTGAGCCAATACACGGATCCCGTGGCGAAATGGTTTTTTGCGCGCCTGGCATTCGAGGACGGACGGGCGGTGAAGAGCCCCGACACCTTCCGGAGCGAGCTGGCCGGTGTGGCTGCCGGGATGCGGGCGGCGTGGACGCTTCGGCCTGCGGAGAAGCCCGTCCGGACGGCCATCCTGGTCAGCAGGCAGGACCATTGCCTGGCCGATCTGCTCTGGAGATGGAGGTCCGGTGAACTGAACATCTCGGTCGCGGGCGTTTTTTCCAACCACGAGGCCTGCCGCCCCCTGGTGGAGAGGGAATCGTTGAACTTTGAAACGCTGGACTTCGGGACGGACAAAGCCGCGGCGTTTGTGGAACTGGCCGCGCGCCTGCGGTCGCTGGATGTCGGGCTCGTGGTTCTTGCCAGGTTCATGCAAATCCTCCCGGATTGGTTCTGCCGCGAATTTTCCGGACGGGTGATCAACATCCACCATTCGTTTCTCCCGGCATTTATCGGGGCCAATCCCTACCGGCGGGCTTTCGAGCGCGGCGTCAAGCTCATCGGGGCCACGTGCCATTATGCCACCGAGGATCTCGATGACGGACCGATCATCGAACAGGAAGTGGCCCGCGTGGAGCACTACCATGAACCGGACGACCTTGTCCGATTGGGAAGAGACTGCGAAAAGCTGGCGCTGGCCCGCGGTGTGAGATTCCATGTCGAGGACCGGGTGCTTGTCCACGGGAGTCGCGCCATTGTCTTCCGCGACTGAGGAAAAAGTTGTCGCCATGGTCGCCCGACCTCGCGCGAAGCGCGTCGGCCTCTTCGCCAATCTTCAGAGACGCCCGAGGGTCACGGCGGCTTTGTGCGTACCCCTCTCCCCTTGACCCCGCGCAAAAATCCGCCGTGCCCAAGACAGGAGGTTGGAATTCGGGTTTGCTTCCGTGAGAAATTCAGGGCATCGTGTGCCCTCAATCTGGAACAGGAGAAACCACAATGGAAATCACCACCCCCGTCGGTTCTATTCTCGATAGAAAAGGTCGCCAGCTCTGGTCCATCGATGCCGCATCGACCGTCTACGATGCCATTTCCCTGATGGCGGAAAAAAATGTCGGAGCCCTGCCGGTGATGAAAGCTGCCCGGTTGCTCGGGATGATCTCGGAACGGGATTACACGCGGAAAGTCATCCTGCAGGGACGCGTTTCCCGCGAAACCCTCGTGGCGGACATCATGACCGTGAATGTCATCACCGTCCGCGGCAGCGACTCCGTCGAGGACTGCCTCGAAGTCATGACGAAGAACCACGTCCGCCATCTCCCGGTCATGGATGGAGACCGCCTGGAAGGCCTTGTTTCGATTGGGGACCTTGTCAATTGGATCATTCTTGCCCAGTCCAACGCCATCGAGGATCTCCACCGCTTTGTCACCGGAGCCTATCCCGCATAATGTCCGATGAGATCATTCCCGACCTCCAAGCCTGCGTCCTCTGCGAGGATGTGCGCCAGGAAGCCAGCGGCCAGCAGACTTTGGTCGGGATCATTGGCATGATCCCCGCCCCCGTGATGCCGATCGGGTTTTTCAAGCTGTGCCTCTGGAGCAGGTGGTGCGGCGGGGTTGGGGAGTTTGTCCAGCAATCGCTGATTCTGACCCCCGACGACGACCAGCCCATCGCGCAAAGCGAGGTCCGGTTTTCCCTTCCCTCCCTCGAGACACACGCCACGAATGTCCATGTCTTCGGAGGAGTCCAGTTCCAGAAGCACGGCCTCTATACCGTGGAGGTCAAGATCGACAACGAGCTGCGCCTGCGCTTCCCGTTGCCCGTGGTCCCGGTCCAGGGGCAGGCCTGATCAACTCTGGAAGAGCGAACTCCTGATCGACGCGAGTTCGGTTTGTTCGGCGAGCATTTTGGTCACGCCGCGCAGCCGGCGGCCCAGTGTCGCGGCGACACCGATGAGAATCTGAATCCCCGCTTCGGGGTAATTGTTGATGAAGTCCTCGAGGTCCTGGCGGGTGATCATCCAATACTGGCTGGGTTCCATGGCGATCACCGAGCAGACGGCGCTGGCCGGATCGAAGAGATCGACCTCGCCGACCCACTCGCCCTGGTTGATCGTGCCGAGCAGGATGTCTTTCCCCTCGTCGTCCCGGCGGGCATGGAGCAGTCCGCTGATGACAAAAAACAATTTTCCATGCGGGACCCCCTCCGCGATGAGGACATCGGTCGGATTGGCAAGGTGGAAGCTGCCGTAAGAACTCAGGGTATCACGGTCTTCCTTGCTCAGTTGGGCGACCAGTCCGACCGCGGGAAGATGCGGGGATGTAAGTGACATGACCTCTTCCAACCACAAATCCGGGTTGCGGACAAGGCGGAACATTGTTTCTTTGACGGCTCCTTACTTTTGGCGTTTGGAAAAATTGATCGCCGTGACCAGGTCCATGGCACGTTGCAGCACCGTGTCGCGCAAAGGGGGGCGCGGGCGGTCTTTGCTGTTCTCGATTTCCGGATTGGTGCTGGCGACGAGCGCGGCTTCGTTCATGCGCGGACGCCCGGAATCGAAAACGAACTGGCTCACGCCCTTGTCCTTGGTGGCGGCATAGATGTCGGCCAGGACGCCGGGAGGAAGCGAGATGGCGATGTCCGGTTTGACGCCGCCGGGGAAAATGGTGGCGTTTTCCGAAAGAACGACCTGGGAAACGGCAACGCGCAGGATTTTTCCACCCCCCAGGGACACCTCGGAAAACTCGACGGCTTCCCCGGCGGTGTCGCTGCCCACGATCATCGCCCCGGCATTCTGGCGCAGTGTCGCCGCGAGGGCCTCGGCGGCTCCGGCGGTGTCGGGGTCCGTGAGCACAACGAGGATTCCCTCGTAGGCCGGTTCCTGGGTCGATGTCAAAATGCGTTCCTGTTTCGCGCTCGGCTTCTGGATCGAAAACAGCATTTTGCCTTTCGGGCAAAACCGGCGGGCGAAATCGGCGGCGGAGTCGAACTCGCTCCCGCCGGCGACCCCGCGCAAATCCAGGATCACCGCCGGCAGTTTCTTTTCCGAGAAGCTCGCGAGCGAGGCATCCAACTGGCTGAGCGCGGCGGCATCGAGCGTGCCCGGGCGGATGTAACCGGCGCGGTCGTCCAGGATTTCCGCGAGGAAGGGAACGAGGTCCGTCCGGCCCTTTGCGTTGTCGGCGGTGATGATCGCCGCTCCCGGCGACAGGCGCCGGACCAGGCCCTCCAGCAAAGCTTTCTGTTTCGAGGCTTCATCCAGGGCGGATGGCGAAAGGAAGTTCGCCTGCAAGGCATCGATCGCCTTCTGGATCTGTGGGGCATCCAGCGAGTTCACGGTTTCGCGAAGACTCGCGGGAGGGGTTTCACCGGCGCGCAGAGCGAGGGTGGAAAGCAGAAAAGCGGCGGCTGCGAGGAAAAGTTTCATGTGGAGGTTCAATGGGAAGTCGGAAAGCCGGGTGATGTTCTATTGTGATTCCAGTCCGGCCCAGACGTAGGGGCCGTCATTTTTCTGGCGGAAGCGCTCGCGGGGGACGTTGAGTTTGCCGCGGACTTTTTTTGCGCGGGCGGTGTTGCCTTTCAATTCCTCCCAGGGCACGGCGGACGGGATGCCGTCGGGGACGGTTTCGGCGTCCACGGTTTCGCGGAAGAATTTGGCAAAGTCGGC
>JBAYWC010000121.1:0-7799 GCA_041674265.1 Terrimicrobiaceae bacterium | reverse complement strand
GCAGCAACAAGAAGCGGCAGTTGTTGACCACCAGCGGCAGCCTTCTTCTGCGCTCCTCCTCACTCCAGCCAATCCATTGGTCGCGGGCTCTGAGCCGCCGCGAGGCGGCACAAAACACGGGCAAGACGTCGATCAACGCGGGGACGCTGGTTCTTGCGCCGGAGGCCACGATTGACAACAGCTCGGAAATCATCGTTGGAACCGCAGACGAACAGGGAACACTCGACGTGTCGGCAAAAAGCGATTTTTCCATTGGCAGCGGACAGAGATTGAGCGGTTACGGGACAGTCAATCTTGGCGAGGGAAAGACCCTGACCATCTATGGAATCCTGTCGCCCGGGAACAGCCCCGGAGTCACCTCGGTGATCGGGGATGCAGAGCTTGACGCGATCTCCACGACGCTCATGGAACTGGCCGGAATCGGAGGAGTCGCGGGCGTTGATTTTGACCAGTTTGAAGTCAGCGGTTTGCTCACCTACGGGGGCGACCTCAGCATCCAGGGATTCAGCGGCTATGACATCACGCAGACCGCCGTTTATCAGCTTTTTGATTTTGCGCAGGAAAATGGCGACTTCAACTCGGTGATTGTGGGAACAACCGGGCTCGTATTGGACAACGGGATTTGGTCCGGAAGCGATGCCATGGCAAACTACACGTTCAGCCAGGCGAGTGGCATTTTTACGGTGGCTTCGGTGCCCGAGCCCGAGGCGGTTGCGCTCATTGGCTTCAGCGTGGTCGTGTTGCTTCTGCGCCGTCGCCATAGCCGTCCGTTTCAAACGGAAGTTTGCGGCTCGGCGTCCGAGCAATGACATGCGGAGGTCACTGGATCTCTGGGCGAATCGCGATCTGGCTGAACAACAGGCATTGACAGATCAAGGGGTTAGCAATGAAGCGTTTTGCGAAACCTCCTCAAAGATTGCTTCCCAAAAAATTGCCGGGCTGGTTATTGTGGCAGCCAGCGGACCGGCAGCCCCGATGGCTGCGGTCCGGATTCAAATGTCCGATGGAAAAATCCTCACACACCTCAATGCCCGCGATCCAGCCCGACGACCCCCGGCTGCAGAAGTTCTGCCTGTTTGCGGGGCTTGGCGGGGAGGAACTCGTGGCGCTCCTGCAATTGACCGACGCGATGACTTGTCCTGCGGGAAGCCGGATTGTGCGGGCCGGCGAGTCCGGGCATTGCCTCTATGTTCTTCTTGAGGGACGCGCCAAGGTGACCGTCGATGCCGACGGCCGCGAAATCGAGCTTTCGTCGTTGGAACCGGGGGATTTTTTCGGCGAGGTCACCCTGGTCGATGACGGCCCCCGTTCCGCCAATGTCATCGCGCTGGAGGCCTGCGTGCTTCTTCGGATCACGCGCATGACCATCGGTGTTCTGAGCGGGCTGCACCCCGCCGCCGCCATCCAGATTCTCGGAGCCATCGGGCGGGCGCTCGTCGGCAGGCTCCGGGCCAGCAATCAGAAATATATCGACATCCTTCTCCGCACGGGCGGGCAGGAATAGCATGATCAAACCAAGACAAGTGGACAAACAACGCACCCTCGCATCCCCTGCAACCCTGACCGGCAGCGCTCTTCACACCGGCGAAGACGTCACCATCACCATTCTTCCCGCGCCTGTTGGGCATGGCTTCAAATTCCAGCGGGTGGACCTGCCCGACGAACCGGTTGTCGAGGCCGCCGCCGCCCATGTCAAAACCGTCGAGCGCGCCACGACGCTTGTCCAGGGGATGGTGAAAATCCACACGGTCGAACACGTGCTTTCCTCGCTGACCGGGCTGGGGGTGGACAACGCCCTCATCCAGATGAATGCCAACGAGCCTCCGATCGGCGACGGCAGCGCCTCGGCCTATGCCGCGATGATTCTCAAGGCCGGCATCGTCGAGCAGGAGGCCCCGCGCAGCTATCTTGAAATCCGCGAGCCGCTCACCATCGAATCCGGCGAATCGGTGCTGGTGATCCTTCCCGATCCCAAATTCCGGATCTCCTGCACCCAGGTCGGTCCGCAGGGACGGTTCACCCAGTTCCTTTCCGCGGAGATCACCCCGGATTTTTACGAGAAGGAAATCGCGCCGGCGCGCACGTTTGTCTTCTACGAGGATGTCAAGCCACTCATGGACAAAGGGCTGATCAAGGGAGGGAGCCTGGAAAATGCGATCGTGGCGCGGGATGAGAGCGTGCTCAGCAAGGAACCGCTCCGGTTTCCCGATGAATTCGTCCGGCACAAGATGCTGGACATCATCGGGGATCTCGCCCTCGCCGGGCGCCGGATTCGCGGCCATGTGGTCGCGGTGAAGCCCGGGCATGGGATCAATACCGAGGCGGCCAAGCGGCTCGCCGCCCGCCATGCGGAGATCGCCGCCGCCGCGCCGAGGCCCGTCGCGGCGACAGCCGGCGCGCTGGACGCCCACGAAGTCATGCGCACGCTGCCGCACCGCTTCCCGTTCCTGATGGTGGACCGGGTCATCGAATTCCAAGGGGACGCGAAAGCCATCGGTGTCAAGGCCGTCTCGATCAACGAGCCGTATTTTCAGGGGCATTTTCCCGGCCACCCGGTCATGCCCGGCGTGCTGCAGCTCGAGGCCATGGCGCAAGTGGCCAGCATCGTCATGATGCGCAAGACCGAGAATGCCGGAAAGATCGGTTACTTCATGAGCGCCGACGAGGTGAAATTCCGGAAGCCGGTGATGCCGGGGGACACGCTCTTCATCGAATGTGAAATGACGAGCGTGAAAAAGCGTCTTGGGAAGGCCGCCTGCCGTTGTCTGGTGAACGGGGAGGTGGTCTCCGAGGCCCAGCTTCTTTTCGGCTTGGTCGACAAATGACAGTCATCCACCCCAGCTCGGTTGTGGACCCCGCGGCATCGCTTGGCGACGGCACGGAGGTCGGTCCGTTCTGCCATGTGGGTCCCGGCGTTGAGATCGGCCCGGGTTGCCGGTTGCTCGGGCACGTGACGATTGCGGGCCCCGCGAAAATCGGTCCGGGCAATGTTTTTTACCCCCATGTCTCGATCGGCCAGCGGTCGCAAGATCTCAAGTATGCCGGTGAGCCGACGTATCTGGAAATCGGGGCCGGAAATTCCTTCCGGGAATTCTGCACCGTGAACCGGGGGACACTCCCGGACACGAAGACCGTGGTTGGAAATCACGGGAGCTTCCTGGCCTATTCGCACGTCGCGCATGACTGCACGGTCGGCGACCATGTGGTTTTTTCGAACAACGGAACGCTCGCCGGGCATGTGCTCGTGGAGGACCATGCGGTGATTGGCGGGCTTTCGGGCGTCCACCAGTTCTGCCGCATCGGACGCCATTCCATCATCGGCGGCTGCACCAAGATCGTGCAGGATGTCCCGCCCTACATGATTGCCGACGGGAATCCCGCGGAGATTCGCGGGGTGAACCAGATCGGTCTGGAACGGCGGGGGTTTTCCGCGGACGATGTGCGTTCCCTGCGCGAATGCTACCGGTTCCTCTACCGCTCGAATCTCAATGTCAGGCAAGCCTGCATGCAGATCGCGGCAGAGGTTGCCTCCTCGGATGTCCGGAACCATCTGCTGGCTTTCATCGAGCAGTCCCAACGTGGCATCGTCCGCTGAACCCGCACGGCTGACCCGATGCTGACGATCCGGGATTTGCGGAAAAGCCAGGGAGGGAGGTTGCTCTTCGAGGGGGCCTCTTTGCAGGTCAACTATGGCGAGCGGGTCGCGTTGGTCGGTCCTAATGGAGCCGGGAAGTCCACGCTTTTTTCCCTGATCCTGAAAAAAGACGAGCCCGATGGGGGGACGGTGCAGCGGGATGAATGGACGATGCTGGGCTATCTGCCGCAGGAAGGCGAGGCGGTCGGCGAGGAAACGGCGCTGGACATCGCGACCGGGAAAGCCGGGGAAATCCCCGCTCTGGAGGCAGTGCTCGCGCGGCTCGAAAAAGCGGGACAGGTCGAGGGGCCGGAGTATTTGGAGGCCCATGCGAAGCACGAGGCGCTCTGCAACTCCCATGTGGAGGCCCGAGCGCGGAAGATGCTCAAGGGCCTCGGCTATCGCGAGGAGGAATTCGAGCGGCCGGCCAGGGAGCTGAGCGGGGGCTGGGTCATGCGCGCCCATCTCGCGCGGCTCCTTGTGATGGAGCCGGATCTTTTGCTGCTGGACGAGCCGACGAACCATCTGGACCTGCTCTCGCTGCTGTGGCTTCAACGGTATCTTCAATCCTACTCCGGAGCCGTGCTTCTCATCTCGCACGATCTCGAGTTCATGGACGCGCTCGTCGAAAAAGTTTTCGAAATCACCGACAAAAAAATCGTGTCCTACACCGGAAATTTTTCGGCGTCCCTCCGCCAGCGCGAGGCCAACTACGAGCAGCAGGCCGCCGCGTGGAAAAACCAGCAGAAGGAGATCACGGCGCTCCAGGAATTCGCGGACCGCTTCCGGTCCGTCTCCTCGAAGGCCGCCCAGGCCCAGAGCAAGCTCAAGCAGATCGAGCGGATGGAAAAGATCGAGCGTCCGGAGCCGCCGAGAAAACCGTTCCGATTCCGGATTCCGCAACCGCCGCGCGGCGGGCAGCAATCGATGAACCTCAAGGGGGTTCATATGTCTTACGGGGATCATCCGATTTACAAGGGCTTGGATCTCCTCATCGAGCGGGGGGAGCGCACGGCGCTGGTCGGTCCGAACGGGGCCGGGAAATCCACCCTGCTGAAGATCATGGCCGGGGTTGTTCCGATCCAGAAGGGCATTTGTCAGGCCGGCCACAATTCCAAGATCGGCTATTTCAGCCAACACCGCTCGGCCACCCTGAACCCGGCCAGTTCCGTGATCGAGGAAGTTCTCGCGAGCAATGGCACGCTCCGCGAGGAAGACGCCCGCAGCATGCTCGGGTCGTTTCTTTTCAAGAAGGACGACATCCACAAGAAGACGTGCGTGCTGAGCGGCGGAGAGAAAACCCGGCTCAATCTGATCAAGTTTCTCGTCGATCCGCCGAACCTTCTGCTCATGGACGAACCGACGACC
The DNA here is from genome assembly GCA_041674265.1 of Terrimicrobiaceae bacterium. Taxonomy (GTDB): domain Bacteria; phylum Verrucomicrobiota; class Verrucomicrobiia; order Chthoniobacterales; family Terrimicrobiaceae; genus QYQL01. The sequence goes on along the minus strand of JBAYWC010000121.1, from coordinate 2,797 downwards.
CACCTGGATATCCTCACGGTCGAGTCCCTCGTCCTCGCCCTCGAAGCCTATGAAGGCACGCTGCTCTTCATCTCCCACGACGTCCACTTCATCCGCAAACTCGCCAACCGGATCCTCCACATCAATGCGGGCACCGTGACGACCTATGCCGGCGGCTACGATTATTTCCTGGAAAAATCCGGGCTCCTCGGATCCGAGCGTTTTGCGCTGACCGCATAGTTCTGTGGAAAGCGCTTCGTGGCACGGGCATCCTGCCCATGCGTGACAACCCGGCAGGAAAGGGCTTTCAATGTGCCAATCGCATGGCTTCCCGAAAAATGCTACAAAACGCGGGACTGACATTTTCTATGGCGGAGAACATAGGCGCTCTGGAGCGTGTCCGGCACCCCGTCGGACACCGGCGCGGTGAGGCGCTGTGCTCAACGAACCTACTCCGAAGTGTCTATCAACAGCCAGGAGGAGAACCACAAAATCGATGGGTGTTTGAAAGCGTTTACGATTGTTATTCGCTCAATTTTGAGGCGTTATCTCATACGCCATGCAATCCTGCACCCTCAGTTCGCGTCAGCTTTGCCCGGGGGGGCCAGATTGCAATAATTCGGTATCGGGAGGCAATGAGGAGAATTCTGCGCTTTTTTAGAAAAGCAAGAGGTATGTAGCCCTCCGGATGTCCTACCAACCCGATAAGATCGACGGATTTATCAGACTGATGAAACTCGAAGAAATCCAGCCCGGCCTTTCGCTCACTGGTCTTGAACCAGGAACGATCGTGTCCGTGATTGCATCTGTTCCCATCGGCACCGGCGCTACTCAAGTCATCTACAAATTGCCAGACGGCACCATCCACGAGCGACTCGTCGGTTCCGCTGATATCAACACTTTGGCCGTTGCCACCACCGAGCGCCCATGGTCATTCGACGGCGACGGCGAGGCTTTCAAGCTGGCAGTCGAGGCCAAGCGCATCGACCTCGCGTTTCTCTTCGACCCCATGATGGCCGTCCACACGTCGAACGTGCAGCCGCTCCCGCACCAGATCACGGCAGTTTACGAGTCCATGCTGCCGCGCCAGCCGCTGCGCTTCGTCCTCGCCGATGACCCCGGCGCGGGCAAGACCATCATGGCGGGCCTCTACATCCGCGAGCTGATCATGCGGGCGGACTCTCGCCGTATCCTCGTGGTGGCACCCGGCAGCCTCGTCGAGCAATGGCGCGACGAGTTGTTCGAGAAATTCGGCCTTCAGTTCAATGTGTTCTCCGCCGCCCTCGAAGCCGCGACCCCGACCGGCAATCCCTTCGAGGATCTCGACCACCTCATCGTCCGTCTCGACCAGATGGCCCGCAACGATGAGCTTCAAGAAAAGCTCCTCGCCACCTCGTGGGACTTGGTGATCTTCGATGAGGCGCACAAGTTGTCCGCCCACTTCGGCTCGAAACTGGAAAAGACCGGGCGCTTCATCTTCGCGGAGAAGCTCGGTGCCCGCACCCGGCACCTCCTGCTGCTCACCGCCACACCGCACAATGGCAAGGACGAGGACTTCCACCTTTTCCTCTCGCTGCTCGATTCCGACCGCTTCTATGGCAAATTTCGTAGAGGGGGCGATGCTGAGCACAAGGTCGATGCCAGCGATCTCATGCGACGAATGGTGAAGGAGGAAATGCTTCGCTTCGACGGCACCCACCTGTTCCCGGAGCGCCGCACCTACACGGCGAACTACAAACTCTCCGCAATTGAGTTCGCCCTCTACGAGGCGGTCACCACCTACGTGGAGACCGAAATGGGGAAGGCCGACGCGCTCAAAGGTCCGCGTAAAGGTTCGGTCGGCTTCGCGCTCACCGCCCTCCAGCGCCGCCTCGCCTCCAGTCCTGAGGCCATCTTCCAATCCCTCAAGCGCCGCAAGGAACGTCTCGAAAAACGACTCCGCGAAGAACGCCTCCTGTCCCGTGGCCAGCAGTTCATCGCCCAGAATCTCGAAGCCCCGCCGGAAGATGACGACGACCTCACCGCCGAGGAGCAGGAAGAATTGGAAGAAAAGCTCACCGACACCGCCACTGCCGCTCAGACTATCGGCGAACTCGACGCCGAGATCCTGATTCTCGCCAATCTCGTTGAACAGGCTCGTGGCGTTGTGGATTCAGGACTGGACCGCAAATGGGATGAACTCTCGAAGATCCTCCAAAACGATCCCCAAATGCGCGACGCCGATGGCCGCCAACGCAAGATGATCCTCTTCACCGAGCACAAGGACACACTGAACTATCTGGAGCGGAAAATCGGCGGCGTCCTTGGAACCCCCGACGCCATTACCACCATACACGGCAGCGTGCATCGAGATGAACGCCGCAAGCGCCAGGAAATGTTTCGCTCCGACCCCGAAGTCCGCATCCTTCTTGCCACTGATGCCGCCGGGGAAGGCGTGAACCTCCAGAACGCCAATCTCATGGTCAATTACGACCTGCCATGGAACCCGAACCGCCTCCAATTCGTCCACGTCACACCCGAGGGGAAAGCCAGCTTTGCCGGTTGGGCACCACACCTCGACTACGAGCCGCTGGCCGCCGCCGACCGTCCCTTGCTCACCGCCCTGCTGGCGTCCGACTGGATTCGCGCCGATCAGGAGCACCGTGCCCTCGCCCTTGCCGCCACCACGCTCGTCCCCGAGCATTACAGCGAAGTGGCCACACGCCGCATCGCCCATGTGGACAAGACCCTCGCCGCCGTCCACGAGCGGCTCACAAAGGAAATCGCCTTCTGGTCCGACCGCTGGATGCGGCTCAAGGACGATCAGGCAGCCGGGAAG
>JBAYWC010000120.1:0-7868 GCA_041674265.1 Terrimicrobiaceae bacterium | reverse complement strand
GATCGGCGGGTTGACGGTTTTTTCCATCGCCAGAGCGATAAAAAACTTTGGGCCACTTGTCCGGAATTTGCGCCTAACTTTCTTTTTTTAAGCGGGTTGCTTTATTCCGGGCATTGGCCCTGGCACGGCCCGTCGCCGAGCCGGGCTTTGCCGGGTTTTCCGGTCCGAATCGACGATCTGGCGGTGATGGAGGTGGCGGGTTGGGATTTTCCGGAGTAAACAGGAGCCAGCACCATGGCCAAAGCAGAAATCGGATTTGAGCGCACGCTGGAGGACGGCACCAAACGGGACGTCTATGTGGCGCACACCGGCGGGCAGTATCGTTTCTTCGCCCGCGGGAAGCGGTTCGACCGATGGGAGCCGGTGAATGAGCCGCCGATCGAGGATTGGCTCGAGTTTCTGGATTGCGTCCGGCGGCGCATCGCGCGGCGGAAGCTGATGCCCGCGGAGGAAGCGCGCGTGACGCAGGCCATCCGCGAGCGTTTTCCCGGACAGAAATTTGGAGAAAAGGACGAGTGACCTGGGGATCCCAGCCGCGGCGCAATGCGGCTCGTCTCGCCCGGGCTTCACGCTGTTCGAGATTTCAATCCCGGCGCGCTCCCCGCTTGATGATGGGGGCCGGGATTCCCACCCACCGGCGCCATCGCCTCTGCAGGCGGGGTGACGCCTACCTCCGCGATCCGATAAACAGCCGCAGGACATACCAGAACAACAGGGCGACGGCGGAGAAAAGCTGGATCGCCGCGGCGACATGGGCATCCTCCGGAAAATCCCTCATCACGGAGGAAGTGGTGTAAAGAATCGATCCGCCGGCAAGAAGCACCATCGCCACGGAAAACCATGTGCCAAGATCAAAATGGAAGAGCGCCGCGCAAACGATCGTCACGAGCGCCAGAATTCCGCCCCAGGCCAGGAAGGTCCTCATGAACGAAAAATCCTTCCTCGTCGTCACCACTACGCCGGTCAGGAGAAAGAATCCGCCGAGCGTCGCCTGGGCGGCGCTGGCAATCGTTCCCGGAGCCGCCTGATTGGCCAGCATCAACAGGGGCACGGTGATGATCGCCTGGCCCAGCACATAAAGAAAAAGCCCCAGATACTGCACCGGCTTGGAGAGTCTCGGGCTCGCAAAAAAGGAAGCCATCCAGGAAAGCACCATGAAGCCGCCGAGGATAATCAGCCACGAAACGCCCGCCACGACCGCCATGATGGCATTGGCGATGCCGGTGGAAAAAAACCAGAACTCCAATCCCACGAACAAGAGCACGGCGAGGGTCAGATGCGTGTAGGTGCGGACAATGAAGGAGCCGCGTTCACTGGCAGAAAGTTCCGATACGGGAATGGTGTAGGGATTCATGAAGCAAATATTTGTGTCGTGCCACCTGTAGCCTACGGAGAGCCTCCGCTCCATGTTTTTCTTGGAGTGTCCTTCGGACAAGATCTGCCGGAGCAAATAAGCTCGCCATGAAGGGGCAACTGCGCCGCAGTTGGGAACGATGGGCTCCCGTCGCTCACCCCCCACTTTCTCGCCTTCAACTGCGGACTTCAGATTGAAAACTCCGCCAGCGGCCCGGGGGCAGGGAGGCGATGGCCATCAACACCAGTTGGCTGATCATGAAGCCGGCGAGCCACGGCACGGCCTTGTTCATGAACCCGTAGGAATGCAGCCCGACTCCGAGCATGTTGACGCCGAACCACGAGAAACTCGTGATCACGTTCCCGAACAACGCCATCACCATGAGCCCGCGTTGCCGGATGTATCCGCCCCACCGCGCGTGCAGGATGATCGCGCACCAGAGGACGATGAGCAGCGCCCCGTTTTCCTTCGGGTCCCAGCCCCAGAACCGCCCCCACGACTGGTCGGCCCAGATGCCGCCGAGGACCGTTCCGACAAAGCTGAAAAGCGTGGCAAAGCAGACCACTCCGTAGGTCATGCGCGAAAGCGATTCGGCGGATTTTTTTGTCAGGGAACCGGTGAAGACGCCGCGCGCGACGTAAATGACCGCCAGCGTCCCCGCGAGGAACATCGCGGAGTAGCCGATCGTGATCGCCACCACGTGGGTCGCAAGCCAGATGTTTGTGTCGAGGACCGCCTGCAGCATCTCCAGCGTGTCGCCGCTGCCCGCAAGGTGGTGGGCGATGATCAGCGTGGTGAACCCGATCACCGCCGCGCAGGCCGAGCCGACGCCGTCCCGGAAAATCCTCTCGATGATCAGCCCGACGACCACCGTCGCCCAGCCGATGAAGACGGCCGACGAATAGAGATTCGTAACCGGGGGCCGGCCCTGCAGATACATCCGCGAGCCAAGCCCGAAGGTATGCACGGCCAGCGCGAGGAGCAGCACGTAAAATGCGGCGGTGTTCAGGCTTCTGTTCCCTCCCAGCCAGGAGCCGCAAACCAGAAGAAATGCCAGCACGTAGAGCCCCATCGCCTGGTAAAACGGCGCGAGCTGGTTGAAGAAAAATTCATACGCGGCGCGCCCGGACGCCTGGGGCTCACGCTTCGCCATGCCCTCCGCGAGATCCTGCAGATGCCGGTTGAAGAGCGCGGCGTTTCCACCCTGGTAGGCGTCGCCGGTGAGCGCATACGCTTCCGTGACGGGATTCCCCTCCCCCGTGGAAATTGTTTGCAACAGGCTCGCTCCCACGGACAGCCACTCCTCCCGCGGCCCGGAGCCCGCAGGACCCGGCGGCACGGGAAGAAGGCAGGCCATTTCCGACATGGTCTGAAAACGCGCGGCGAGGCCCACGAACGCCTCGAACTTCTTCTGGTCGAACGGTTCGCCTTTTTCGCGTTTGGCCATCGCTTCGAGGCCCGGAGGGATCGCTGCCCGGAAGGCGGCGATCTCGTCCGCAAAACCCAGCGTCACTTCCGGACGCACGCTGTTTTTCAGCCGCTGATAAAGGATCAGCGAGTTGCGCAGATTGTGAATCGCGGTCTGGAAAGGGGTCCGCTTGGCCGACTCGACACTTGCCACCTGCCGGCCCTGCCCGTCGATTTTTTCCAGGAAAGGCACGAGTTCGGCGAAGCGGAAATATTTCCGCCCGTCTTGTTCCCATCCGAACAAACCGAGCACTTCGGGATTGTGGATGACAAACGAGGGATGCTTGTCCGCGGCGGAGGCGTTGAAGAGCACGTCCGCGAGCCACCGCCTTGCGTCGAGGACGCGCCCGTCGTCCAGCCGCAGAGTCTGCTTGCCGTGGATGATGAGCATCGCATTGCGCGCCACCGTGTCGAGCGGCTTGTTGCGCCCATCGGAGAGCACGGGGATTTTTCCAAAAGTGACAAGGTCGAAATCCCCGGGCGCCGATGTCGGCATCCGGGAGTTCGACACGATCCAGAGCGCGGCAACCGCGAGGGCGATCCAGGGAAAATACTGTTTCATGGGCTGGTTCCCCGCCGGTGCAAAAACCCGACAAAATGGCAGCCGAACTGGAAAAGCAATCCGGCGCCGACAACGACGCAGGCCACATACGGCGCCAAAAAGCCGGGGTTGTGCACAACCTGAAGAATCGTGGCCGTGTCGTTCTTTTCAAAACCCGACTGAAAAAATGTCTCCCCGCGATAGCGAAGCGGGTTGTTCATGGAAATCAGCACGTCCCGGTTCTCGTTGCGTTCCGGGTCGGTGAGCACGGCGTGGCTCGCAAAGTTTTTCGGGATCTCGGTCCCGGCATAACGTTCATGGGCGAACTTCCGCAGCGTCAAGCTGTAGGGCTTGTAATAGCGCGCCGGCCGCATCTCCAGCCGCCAGGTCTTCCCGGCGCAGGAAAATGTCTGCGGCGCGCCAAGCTGGTCGGATACCAGCCATGTGCCCGGCGAAGGCGCGCCTCCAGAGATCGGCTCGATCCCGATCACCGCGCCCGGCAAATCGCGCTCATTCGGCGCGGTCGCCCGCGGAACCTCGAACACAGCGACCCGCGAGCCCACTCCTTCGGTGGAGGCAGGCAGGGCCTCGGGCCCCGCCTGACCGAGCGGTTGAACGCGCGCATTCCGATAAAATTTCCGGACGACGATCCGGAACGGCAGGCTGGCATGCCCGATCGTGCCTCCCTTCCCCAGCCTCGATGCGGGGATCGCGGTGACTTGATCCAGCTCGCTGTCCGAGCCATCGATCACCACGAGTTCCATGACCCGCGAATCCTCGGAGTAATTTTTCGTCTCCCCCGGCGCCAGGCGCATGGAGCTCTCGACCGAGAACAGATCGGTGAAAAGCCCCCCTGCCAGGAGGATGATCAATCCGGCGTGGGTAAGGTGGATGCCAAACTTTTTCCACGTCCACCGGAATCTGCGCGCATGGGCCGCGATCAGGTTGGCCAGCAACACGGCGCCGAGCAGATGCCCGCCCGGAAACACCGGAATCCCACCCGACGCGGATGGCCACCAGACGAACAGACTTTGAAAATAACGCTGCTGCACCTCATGAATTCCGGAATCCACCTGCGCCAGCGTGCCCGCAAAGACGAGCACGATCGTCAGGGACAGGCAGACGATGGTCAGCTTCAACGACGAGAAGACGTCGAAAATCCGGTGCAGCATCGCGGTCACGGATGAAATGGTCCCGCCAACCGCACCGTGCCGATCCATTGGATGAAGGCGGCTTTCTGCGATTCGACGAGCGCGGCATTCCCGCGCATCTTGAAAAAGAATGTCCCGCTGTCGCCCGACACGATGCCTGCGACGATCCGTCCGTCCTTTGCCGCGTCGGCACCCTGCGGCAATCCTTCGAGGTCGACCACGGTCACCTCTCCGAGCGGCGAGGTCACATGCCGGGCCATTTGCCCGAGTTGTTCGCCGGTGATCGCAGGTCGGCCGAGTTGCGACAACCAGCGGTTGACATTGTCGAGATCGCCTCCCGCCGGTCCCGCGAGGGTGACCAGCGAAATGTCCGCGATTGCCCCGTTGTCCCCTTTCACGAGATAGCTCGCCTGCCGCATCGACGAGAGCGGTTGAGCCTCCCAATTCTGTGGAGGATTGCCGGTGACTTGCGAGGGCGGGGCGACCGGTGCATCGGCGCTCATGGGGAAGCCCATTTGACCTCTCATTTCGCCGTTTTCAGGCGCGTCACCTTGTTGAGTCTCCGGCTTGGAAACACGGTAAACTTTGATCTCGTCCTTGTCCTTGCAGCCGGGAATCCACGCGCACACACAAAGCAGGCCAAGACACAGATGCGTTCGATGAAAAATCATTGTGGGAAACCGCCATTTACACGGCAAGCGTGGGCGTGTCCAGCTCCTGAAAATCCAATCCATGCCGGGGCGATCAGGATTCCAGCCAGGAGATCACGTCCGCGGCGTTGATCTTCCGAAGACAAATACCGGGCATTCCTTCCGGGCATTCCACGCGTTTGTTCCTGAGGCAGGCACAGGGCTGCACGTCCACCGATCCGCCGGGATGCAGGGGGCTCCAATGCTCCGCCCGCGATGGCCCGTAATGGACGAGCATTTTTTTCCCGAGGGCAGCGGCGATGTGCGCGGGGGCCGTATCCGAACCCCAATACCGGTCGCAGAGTGAAATCCCTGCGACGAGCCCATGCCAGTCGAGTTCGTGAAACACGCGGATTTTTCCCTCGGGGAGTCCCTCGGTGCAAAGGGACACGTGCCCGCGCTCCGCCGCATCACGCCCACCGGTCACCACCACCCCATCGCCCCTCCCGATGGCCGCGGCAAGAACCTCCCTGACGACACCGACGGGAATGGCCTTCCGCATGTCCCTCGACGTCACATGCGCATGGAAAAGTCTCGAAGGGAGTCCCTCCAACTCCCGCCGGACGGCATCGAGAGCGGCAGCCCTCGGCACAAGCCCGAGGTGGATTCCCCGGGAGGGCACTCCGCACGCCTCCAGCAACTCCAAACGCTGGATCAATGCATGCGGCTTCGATTTCTTGTGGCGCGGGCGAAAATGATAAACCGCCTTTCTCAGCGACCACCACGGAAGTTTGGGGCGATCGTAGGCCGCGCGGAAGGGGGCCCGGGAAGCCAGTGCCACAAGCGCGCTGCGGTCATTTCCCGTAAAGTCGATGACCCAATCATATCCGCTGCGCGAGATTTCCGAGGCGAGGACCATCTCACGCAAAAGGCTGCGCCGCGGCCACTCGATCACCCGCGAAACATCCGCGCAATCGTCCAGCGCGCAGGCCGTTCCCGCCGCCACCACGGCATCGATCCCGGCCTCGGGAAATTGCGCGCGGAGAGCGCGCAAAGCCGGACGCAGCAACAACGTGTCGCCCAGATACCTCAGGCACACGACCAGCACGGATTTCGGTTCGCGGGGTTTCATGCGTTGCGGGAAAACAATTTTTTGAGACCAGAAAAGACCTCTTCCGGACGGAGGTCGCCCATCGAGGCATCGGATGGCACCCGGTAACCGGCAGGCCTGGGAAGCTGGAGGACGACATGCTTGTCCCGGTCGGCCAGCGGGCCCACCCTCGCATCGCCGGGCGAGCAGTGGAGCAAGGCGACAGTCGGCGTGCCAAGAGCGAACGCAAGATGCATGATTCCGGTGTCCGTCGAAACCAGGCACAGGCTCCGCTCCAGCAAGGCGGCCGACTGCGGCAAGGGAAGCCGCCCGACCACATCGAAGAAAGGAATGCCGCTGGCGGCCGCGGCAAACTCGCCGGATTTTTCCCTGTGATCAGGGCCTCCGAGCAGAAAAATCGGGCCGATCCCTGCCGCGTTTGCAAGCCCGGCGAGCTCGAGAAAATGCGCGACCGGCCAGTCGCGGTGGGGACCGCCGCCGCCGCCGAGCTGGAAAGTCACTCCCGGTCTCGACGGACAATGGAATCCCGCCAGCGCCTTGTCCAAGGCCAGCCGGTCTTCCTCGGCAACCCGATAAACCATCCTCGCCCCGGTCGGCCTGGCTCCGGCCTCGACGGCCACACGCACCGCCTGGACCGCAAGGTGAGCCCGCCTCAGCCCGGGCTCGTCGATGTTCCTGGCACAAAGCCACGGCATTTCCGTCCGCCACGCCAGCCCGATCGTGGCATCCGGCGCAATCAGATATCCCAGGCACCGCGCTTCGGGATCATGGCAACTCAGATAAAGGACGGCATCCCACGGGCCATCCTTCCGAAGCCGCCGCCAGAGCGCCAGAAATGCGTGCGGCCCCTTTCGCAGATCATGCAATTTTTCCAACAGCGGATTGTGCCGGGCGATGTCCGTTCGCCGGTGATGCACGACCGCCTGGATGTGGATCCCCGGATACTCCGCCGCCAGCGCATGGATCCCGGCGGAATCCAGCAACGAATCGCCCAATCCGGCCGTGGAGAAAACCAGCACCCGGCTTCCCGGCCCCAGCCGGATGGGCTTGCCAACCGGCGGCCTCAGCTTGGTCAGAAGCCCGAAGACCGCCTTGTGGACAAGGAGATTGACCGAGGAGGATACGCTGAGCCTGCCCTTCTTTTTACCAGAGTTGGCCACAGCCGCTCAGCGCACCACAGACTTGCCGTCGGAAACCACGCCATGCGTTTCCACGACGATCGTCTGGTGCGCTGGAATGCCCTCCTTCAGCATCCGGGTATAGGGGCCGTTCACCTTCTGCGGATTATACATGTCGCGGCGGTTTTCAAGAGTCGTGCAGGATGCGAGCGCCAAAGCCGCCAACGCGAGTAGGATGAGGGAAGGTTTCACGGCCCCCAGATAAAGGCAGAACCCCTCCGGGTGTCAATTCCCGAGCCCACGAAACCAACCCCACGGCTTACAAATCATTGATGCGATGTAACTGCTCAGCAAAGAACCCGGCGGCCGGATGTGGAAAGGAGAGCAACTTTGCATTTTTCGCCGGATCGTGATATGCGGGAAGGCTCCTGCCGCGGGGAGTAGGCCGGTATTCCAGTGGTGGCGCGGCGTTGTGCCGCGACCCCGTTGTTCAGCAT
>JBAYWC010000119.1:0-7926 GCA_041674265.1 Terrimicrobiaceae bacterium | reverse complement strand
TCCTCCCGAAGCTGGATTGATCCTCAGCGGCTGAAGCTGGCCTCAGAATCCCGCGAAAATATCACGGTCGCGCTGCGGGCAACTTCAGCGGCAAACCACCGCGCCCATTTTCCTATTTAGGATAATAGTCAATAGAAAAATACGTGCTTTAATAAAATATACATGGCTATATTCGGAAGACAAAAAAGGCAATTAACCTCCTGCTTGGCAGGTGGTTAATTGCCTTTTTGCCTTGGGAACTTCAGCTTAGTGGCCATTAGCGGTTTATAGCTTTGATCTGGAAAGTTCCGGGCGATCTCGCCGGTTTTCAACCGAACTTCCGCTCCAGCTCGGAGAACGACCATTGGATCATGGTCGGGTGGCCGCGGGGGCCGGCGTAGGGGAGTTCGCAGCGCAGGAGTTCCCGGACGAGTTTCCTCGCGCGGTTTTCCTCGTAGGCAAAGCCCTCGATGGCGGCGAGGGCCGAGACCGACCGCGCGAGCGAATCGGTCGCCAGGGCGCGGTTGCCGAGCGATCCGGACGCGCGGAGCGACTCGCAGATGTCGAGGAGGGTCGCCCGCGCCTCCCGTCCCGCAAGGGCGGGAGGAAGCGCTTCGATTTTGAAGGTGTTTCCCCCAAACGGTTCGAGCGCGAAGCCTGTCGCCTGGAGAGCGGGCAGGTTTTCGGAAATCCAGACAGCGTCCTTGACCGGAAGCTCGATGACCTCCGGAATCAACAGCCGCTGCGCGGGGACGGCGCCGGTCTCCATTTCGCGCCGCAGATTCTCGAAGAGGATCCGCTCCGAGGCCGCGCGGATGTTCAGCAGAACGAGGCCGTCGTCGCTCCGCATCAGGATCCAGCGGTCGTCGAGCCCGCCGATCAGTTGGAAAGTGTCCTCTCCGGCGGTCCGTTTCCCGATATCCAACCCTTCTTGGGAAGGCGGACGGAAGGCATCGGCCACCGGCGCGGCGGGTGGGACGGGAACCTCCGGACCGGGATCTTGCGCCGGGGGGGCCTGCTCGGGGCGGGCGCTTTGCGGGATGGGTGCCGGTGCGGGTGGCGTGACGCCGATGGCCGGGTTTCTCAGGCTCTCCAGCAACCGCCTCGCCGCGAGAAAGACCGCCTGGCGGACCTGATCCGGGCGGTGGAGGCGGATCTCCCGTTTTGCGGGATGAACATTGCAGTCGAAGGCGAGGGGATCCATCGACAGGCTCAAGACCGCCAGCGGGTGGCGGCCGCGTGGCAGCGCCTCCGAGTAAGCCTCCCGCAGGGGCTGGAAGATCGCCGGACACTGCACGACCCGGCCGTTCAGGATCACGAACTGCTGCTCGCGGTCCGGGCGGCCTTCGCCGGGCTTCGACAGGTAGCCGGAGATTTTGACGCCATTTTCCTCGCCGGGCTCCAAGGGCAGCATGCGCCGCAAAAAATCCTCCCCGAAAAGATCGCGGAGGCGCACGCCAAGGTCCGGGGTGGCTGCCGCCTGCCAGAGTTTTTTGCCTTCGCGCACCAGTGTCATGGCCACGTCCGGATGGGCCAGCGCCAGCGCCTGCATTTGGTGGACGATGTGGGCGGACTCGGTCTCTTCCCCGCGAAGGAATTTTCGCCTGGCGGGGAGGTTGAAGAAGAGAGCGCGCACTTCGATCGATGTCCCCGCCGCCTCGCCGCTGTCGGAGACGGATTCCATTTTCCCGCCGGCGACCACGATCTCGGTGCCAGCCTCCGCTCCGGGAGGCCGCGTGACCATGCGGAACCGCGAGACGCTCGCAATGCTCGGGACCGCTTCTCCCCGGAACCCCATCGTGGTGACCGCCGCCAGATCCTCCGCCGTCCGGATTTTGCTGGTGGCATGGCGTTCGAGCGAGAGCCGGGCATCCTCGCGGTCCATGCCGCATCCGTCGTCCGCCACCCGGATCAACTGCGCGCCGCCGCGGACGAATTCCACCAGGATCCGCCCGGCGCCGGCGTCGATGCTGTTTTCCACGAGTTCTTTGACGACCGAGGCCGGACGTTCCACGACCTCGCCCGCCGCGACCTGGCTGGCCACGTCGTCCGGAAGCAAACGAATCTTTCCCATGTCATTTGACTTCGCATGGATTCGTTCATAAGAAAAGAACGTGATCACAGTGACCGACAATGCCGCCCGCGCGCTTCTGGACCTCGTCCGCGAAAAAGGAGCGGACGGGGGGCTGCGCCTGGCCGTGGAAAAAGGCGGTTGTGCCGGCCTGCAATACGCCATGACGATCGGTGCCGCGCAGGCTGGCGATCTCGTCGTGTCGCACCTCGGAGCCCGCATTTTCGTGGATGCCGGGAGCGCGGGCCTGCTCGAGGGATGCACGCTCGATCACGAGGAGGGTCTGGCAGGCTCCGGATTCCGCGTCCGCAACCCGCGCGCCGCGCGATCCTGCGGATGTGGAACCTCGTTCGAACCCACGGATTCCTGACCCCGCCATGCCGCTCGATCCGCGCCTCAAGAAGCAAGCTCCCTCACGATTGTCCAGGCGGGACTTTGCCGTCGCGGACGACGAACACCCGAAGAAAGACGGCAACCTCTTCCTGTGGACGGTTGTCATCCTCCTGCTCATCGGCTTTGCCATCGCCTGCTGGATCGGGAGTTTTTATATTTTTGGGCACCCGGAAAAACCCCTCAGTTACGAAGTTCTCAACAAGCTGAAGAAACTCGATCCACCCAAGCGCTTCGAGCTGACCGCGGCTCCGCGCGGCGAGTTTTTGAAGGCCTCCCAGATCTTGGACCTCTACGGCCAGTTGACCCCGCGCGAGCTGGTCCGCACCAACGAGGCCCTGCTCCGGAACTACCTCCGGAATTACAAGCTCACCCAGGACCTCGTTCCCTATGTGGTCGGCACCTATAATATTCTCGATTCCTACGAACTCACGGGAGCGGATTTTTTCGAGGCCGGCGTGGTGGCGCTCGCCCAATCCAAGGAAACTCCGCAAGTCCTCATCGAGCAGGTTTTCACCGCCGAGCCGAAAGTCGTTCCCGTCCTTCACCGCACGCTTCTCACCGGTTTGGATATCGACCTCAAACGCGAGAATGACCTCTCGGCCATCATCCACGTCGAGAGGCTCCCGGACGGACGCCTCAAGGCCACGGCGATCTCGATCCTCTATCCGAGCTACGAATCCGCCACGGCCTCGGGCACGTTCACACTGGAGCCCCCGCAGGCGCTGAACGTTGCCGCCGGGCTGCCGCTCATCACCGCGCGCCGGCAGGAAGACGCGGATAAAAAATACACCGGGTTCCGCAAGCGCGCCGGCCTCGCGGATTCCGCGCAGGGTGCGTTCCCTCAGAACCGGCTCATGCGCGTGGAACGCCCCATCGCTGTCAACACCCCACAGAATACCCCCCAGCAGTCTGCCGTGCCCGTGCAAACCCCGGTTGCCGCCCTTGCGGACAGCCCGCCGGTGCGTCCGGCGATCCCGGTCAATCCCACGGCTGTCCCAGCGGACTCTCCGCCTTCCGCAGCCGCTTCGCCGACGCCGGAGATCCCCCCCTCCCCGACTCCAACCCCCGGAGCCATCGTCGCGTCCTCCACCGGCGCCTGGCCGACCTATGAACCCGGACGGATGCCCCGGGGTCGTCTCCTGAATGTCAAGGACGTCTCGGACATGGCGGGCGCGGATGTGAGCAGCGAGCGGGTTTACCTCCAGGGTAATTTCGTGGTCACGGCAGCCGGTCCGAACCGCGCCGTTCTTCGCACCCAGGGCGCCATCACCGATGCGCTCGGCCTGGGCGGCAGGTCCGGAAACGTGCGCGTGATTGTCGAGTTCCCCTCGGGGGTCCGTCCGCCGGGCGAAGGGGTGACTTTTTCCCGCGACGCCCGCCGTCCTTTCCAGATCACGGAGGTTCGTGAGGGCGCAGGCGGGCAGGTGAATGTCTATGTCCGGGAAGTCACCCGGCCTTGAGATCCGCCTTGCCGGGGAGATCGCGGGTTCCGGCCCGATCTCTTTCGAACGGTTCATGGAGCGCGCGCTCTACGATCCGGAGGCGGGATATTATGCCTCGGGCAGGGCTGCTATCGGCAGGCACGGCGATTTTTTCACCAATGTCAGCGTCGGGCCGGTGTATGGCGAAGTCCTCGCGGGCCAGTTTGTCGAAATGTGGCAGGCGCTCGGCCAACCCGCCGGTTTTACCCTCGTCGAGCAGGGGGCGGGGGAGGGTCAGCTCGCGCGGGACATTCTCGATGCGCTCGCCACCACATCGCTGAGCGGGGTTCCGCTCATTCTTGTCGAACCCTCGGAGATCCTTCGCAAAATCCAGGCCGGGAAACTTGCCGGCCGCGATGTCTCGTGGGTCGCCGATGCCGCGGCTCTTCCGGAGCTCTGCGGGGTCCACTACTCGAACGAGCTTTTTGATGCCTTCCCTGTCCATCTCATCCGCTCGACAGGCGACGGATGGACCGAACGGCATGTGGATCATGAAAACCATGCGTTCCTCTGGCGGGAAATGCCGGTTGCCGGCGAACTGGCCGATCTCGTCGCAAATTTCCCGGTCCGTCCGGAAGGCTTCACCACCGAGGTCTGCCTTTCCCACCGCCCCCTTCTTCACACGCTCGCCGCGAAAATCACCCGCGGATTTCTTCTCGCCGTGGATTACGGCATGACACAGGAATCCCTCCTCGCCGGGCACCGGACCGATGGCACGCTCAGTTGTTACCGGGGCCACCGGCGCGATTCCAACCCGCTCGAGTCCCCCGGCGACAAAGACCTCACGGCCCATGTCAATTTTTCCCTCCTCGCCCGCGACGCCATCGAAGCCGGCTGGCGGTTCGGGAACTTTGCCGACCAGCACCGCTTTCTCGTCGGGGCCTCGACCTCCCTTCTCCTTTCCATGGACGGCAGGCCGCCGGACCCTGCCGCCAGAAAAAAGCTTCGTTCCCTCCAAATGCTCCTCCACCCCGAGAGCATGGGCCGCCAGTTCCATGCCATCCTTTTCTCCAAAGGTGTCCCTGATGTGAACTTGTCAGGGTTTCAACATGCGGGAAAATCAAAGCGGAATTTTTGACAGGTGCCGGGAGCTTTACCCGCCGAGATAGGCGGCGCGGACAGCGGGGTCCTGTCGCAGGATTCCGGGAGTTTCTTCGAGGGTGATCCTGCCGGTTCCATCGCACGCACTTCCAGTTCCTTGAGAACCACGGCTCCAGGTTCCTGGCTGAGCCTTTTCTCCTGATTGCCAACTTTACTTTTTTTGTTCATCCCACCACGACGCTATCGCCGCAGCGCGTTTTGTCTAGCCTTTTTACTTCTGCCACGCTCAGTCCTGCCTGAGTCAGGTAAATGGAAATGCCTTGGCCTTCATCCGAAAGATGAAGTGGCGGGACTTTGAAAATATGCTGCGATCTGCCTGTTTTGTGGCTTTTGCATTTTTGTGGCCATGCCAATTGCGGGATTTAGGTTCAACCGCCCCTGGTTTCTGGAATTTGCCGCATCGGACGAGAGGGCTTCTCTTTGGAGTGGTTGCGATCTTTGGCCGCGGGAGATCCGGAGCGCGCCTGTTGTCTTCTGCTTTTTTGTCTGGTTCTTCCTCCTTGTGGAGGGATGATCAGAGAGCGGGTTTCGAGGCTTGCGGGACAGCCGCGGAGGTTTGTTTCCACAGAAGCGGGGTGCCTTTCGGGAGGAGACGGACGGCGCGAATGATGTCCCAGTTCGTCAGGCGAAAGCCGCCGAGTCCGGTGCGGGAGTTCATCTCCGAGGGGATGCCGGTTCCGTGAAGTCCGTAGGGAAGCGGGTCGGGGCTGTCGGATTTCGCCAAATCGATCCACAAGACTCCGACCGGGTTGTTCGGGCCGGCTGGCAGATATTGCTCGGAGGTCAACACCGGCTCTGCGGGCACGGGTTGGGAGCCCTCTCCGGTGAAAAAGGTATTCGTCGGTTTCGGGGTTTCGCGTGGTTCCTGCAATGTGGCCAGTTGCGGGCGGGGCAACGCCCCGAGGATCTTCCATGTCCCCCGGCCCCTCAGGCCGGGCCGGGCTGGCGCGATAGGCATCACGGCAACCAGGCGGTCGTTGCGATAAATCTCCAGGCGGGAGAGAGCCACGACAGCCGCCGTGATCACATTTTGTGGATCTGCGAAAGGCTGGAGCGGGGGATCGAATGCTTTTTCGATTTGAAAGGGCACCACGTTGGGAACGCGGAACCCGGTTCCGGCGGCAGGCAGCGGTTGGATTCCGGGATTCAACAGGCGGAGCAGGTTCTCGGAACAGTGGAATCTTTCCGCGACAAACTCCCAGGGAGATTGGTAGCTCAGCATCGTGGACGAGGTCATTTCCCCGTAGGTCGGGAGTGGAACCGGCGTGGGTTCCGGGGTGGCTTTGCCTTTGGGTTTGGCCGGTTTGATATCGGACGGCTTTTCGGCTTTCGGTGGCGCGATAAAGCGGAAGTCCTCGTGTTTGAGGGTGTATTTGGCGATCACATCCCCGACGCTCGCGAGGGCTTTCGCCTTGAGCAGATCGGTATCTCCCTCATCCGGATGGTGGAGCTGGTAAAGGTAAACCAACTTTTGGAAATCCAGACTCGTTTTTCCATTGATCGGACCGGAGGTGAAGTTCTCGCGATCGAGAAATATCTGGAGGAGAAAAACCTCCTGGTCCAGCGCGCCGGCAGGGTCCGGGGATTTTTTGTCCGTTTTTGAATTTGCGCCGGGAGCGATGGGCGGCTTGGGAGGCTCCGGGGGGAGGCCCAATGCCATGCATTCCTCGGGGGTGGGGATCTTCAACACCTGCCCGATGCGGATCATGTCGCTGTCGAGTCCGTTCGCCGCTTTCAACTGGGCAACCGTCACGCCGAATTTCTCGCCAATCAGGATGAGCGCGTCGCCCTTCCTGACTTCATGGGAGTTGGACATGTCCCTTGGAACCGGTGCCGTGGGGGAAGCGTCCAGCGGGACGGCCGGGGGTGGTTCCGGAAGATCCAGTCCCCAGTTTTTCTCCTCGGAAGGAACCGTGCGCCACTTCCATTTCACCGCTTCCTCAAGCCCGTGCTCGACTCCCGGCGCGGCGGCAGGCCGCGTTGTCTGTGCCCGGATCTCCACGGCAGCCGCCCCCCACAGGGACAGGCTCAGAAAAAGACCGGCTGTTCGCTTCAGCATGAGCGCATTCTTACCTGTCTCCGGTGTGATGAAAAGGGGAAGTTGGCGAATGAGCACCCTCAATCGCCACCGCGCTTCCGGGGAAACAGCCGGCGTTCGCGCAGGAGATGCAGGAGCCCGAAATAGAATCCCGCCAGCACGGTCTGCCCGGCGATCATCAAACCAATTTCAAGGAGCGCCTGGAGCTGGAGGGAAAACACGGACATGGATGGGGACCAAGCCGGCGCCGCAATTCCGATGAGGGCGCAAATGAGGGCGAGCAGGAATCCTAAAATGACGAAGTGCTCCAGGGTGCCCCGGGTTTGCAGAATATATAGAATTTTGTGGCAGGCGGGCGGAGGCTGCTCTCGATGGCGATGAACTTGGCGAAGATGGCGAGCAGGATCGCCTGGTAGCCGATCACCGTGGTCACGGTGGAAAAAATATGGACGACACCCAGCCAGGCGGCAGGGACAAAGCCCAGGATGGCCGCGGCAAGCGAGGCAAGTCCGATTGTGGCAAGGACGATGCCGGGGATTCCGAACGTCCAGCGCGGGCTCATCAGCAGATAGAGCCGGAGGCTTCTCCAGCCGTCGCGGCAGGTATTCAGGTGTGGCTTGCGGTTGCGGCCGTCGGCCGCGATGATCTCGCCGTCGATCCCGCTCTCCCGGAGAAACGTCCGCGCCTTTTTGATGCATGCCGAAAGCGTCATCGCTTCGTTGAGGCACGGCATAACGATGCTTAACCTAACTTCCCCGACGGAAGGCCTGAAGGGCCGATAAACACAGAGGGTCCGATATTTTTCGGGCTACAGCTGTGCGCCGGAGGGGAAGGCGGCCCACTTGGGAGGGGAGGCGAAGAGG
>JBAYWC010000118.1:0-7987 GCA_041674265.1 Terrimicrobiaceae bacterium | reverse complement strand
GACATGGTGCTGGCCGTAAACGGCCTGCCTGTGGCCACGATCGAGCTGAAAAACCCGTGGACCGGCCAGAGTTGGCGGAACGCCGTGCGACAATACAAGGAGGACCGCGACCCGCGCGCGCCGATGTTCGATTTCAAGAAACGGGCGCTCGTGCATTTCGCCGCCGACCAGGACGAGATCCACATGGCGACGCGGCTGGCGGGAGAGAAGACGCATTTTCTTCCGTTCAATCGCGGGAGTCATCCGGGGCAGATCATCTGCGGGGCGGGGAACCCGGTGCATCCGTCCGGCTACCGGACCGGGTATTTCTGGGAGGAGGTGCTCGGGTTCGAGAGCTTCCTCGATATCCTCGGCCACTTCATGTTTCTGGAGAAGAAGGAAGAAAAAGTCGATGATGGCTGCGGGGGGCATCGCGTGGTGACGAAGGAGACGATGGTTTTTCCCCGCTATCATCAGCTCGACTCGGTGAGGAAGCTGGTGGTGACAGCGGGAAGCGAAGGGCTGGGGCGCAACTATCTCATCCAGCACTCGGCGGGCAGCGGAAAAACGAACAGCATCTCGTGGCTCTCGCATCGCCTCGCCAGCCTGCACGACGCGAAGGACGTGAAAGTTTTCGACTGCGTGGTGGTCATCACCGACCGGCAGGTCCTCGACCGGCAGTTGCAGGATGCCATTTACCAGATCGAACATGCGCAAGGTGTGGCGAAGGCGATTGACCAGGACTCGAAACAACTGGCGGCGGCACTGATCGACGGCACGAAGATCGTCATCACCACATTGCAGAAATTTCCATTCGTCCTGCGCGGCCTGCTCCATGTCGCGGGTGCGGAGAGCCAGGAGGAAGCGACCGCCGAGCAGAAGGCTGACGCCGCGAAGTGGGAGGCCGAAATCGCCAAGCGCCGGTATGCGATCATCGTGGACGAAGCGCATTCCAGCCAGTCCGGCGAGACGGCCCGGGAGTTGAAGGCGATTCTCGGGGCGGTGTCCAACGCGGAGAATGCCGGGGAAGAACCGGATTGGGAGGATCGCCTGAACCAGATCATGCAGTCGCGCGGGCGGCAGCCGAACCTGAGCTTCTTCGCGTTTACCGCAACCCCCAAGGGCAAGACACTGGAGCTTTTCGGACGCAAGGGCGCGGGCGGTCTCCCGGAGGCATTTCATCTCTACTCCATGCGGCAGGCGATCGAGGAAGGATTCATCCTCGATGTGGTGAAAAACTACACCACCTACAAAAACTACTACCGGCTGGTGAAGGCGATCGAGGACGATCCGAACCTGCCGAAGAAGAAGGCCGCTCGGGCGTTGGCCAAGTTCATGAGCCTGCACCCCCACAACATCGAGCAGAAAACCGAGGTGATGGTGGAGCATTTCCGCCAGAAGGTGCGTGGGCATCTGGCGGGACAGGCGAAAGCGATGGTCGTCACGTCCTCACGTCTCCATGCCGTGCGCTACATGAAGGCCTTTGAGCGATACATCGCGGAGAACAACATTTCCGATGTGCGCCCGCTCGTCGCTTTCAGCGGCACGGTGAAGGATCCCGACACCGGCATCGAATACACCGAACCGGGAATGAACGCGGATTGTGTGAGTAAAAAGCCGATTGGCGAGAAACAACTGCCCGAGCGGTTCGCGTCTCCGGATTATCAGGTGCTCCTCGTCGCAAACAAATACCAGACCGGCTTCGACCAGCCGCTCCTCTGCGCCATGTATGTGGACAAGCGGCTCGACGGCGTGCAGGCGGTGCAGACGCTCTCCCGGCTGAACCGCAGGATTCCCGGCAAGGAAAGCCCGTTCGTTCTGGATTTCATCAACGAGGCCGAAGACATCTACAAAGCGTTCAAGCCCTACTACGACGCCACCAGTTTGCAGGAAGGCTCGGACCCGCAGCAATTGGAGAAGCTCAAACACGAACTCGATGCCGCGCAGGTTTATTTCTGGAGCGAGGTCGAGGCGTTCTCGCGGGTCTTCTACAAACCGGTGTCACGGCAAACCGCGCAGGACCATGCCGGGATGCAGCTTCATCTCCAGCCGGCTGTGGACCGATTCCAGGCGATGGAGGACGACGCCGAACGGAGCGCCTTCCGCGAAAAACTGGGCGGGTTCGTAAATATCTATTCCTTCATGAGCCAGGTCATGCCCTACACCGATCCGGCCCTGGAGATGCTCTACAGCTTCGGCAGGTTCCTGCTCCCGTATCTTCCGCTCGACCGCGACAACGAGCGGGTCAAGATCGGTGATGAAGTTGGCCTCCAATACTACCGCCTCCAACGGGTCTTCGCCGGAGAGATCTCCCTGCGCGAAGGAGAGCCCGAAGGGGTCAAAAGCCCGACCGATGTCGGCACCGGAAAGGCCAAGGAGGAGAAAGCCCCGCTCTCGGAAATCATCAAAGTCCTCAACGAGCGGTTCGGCACAAACTTCACCGACGAGGATCGCTTCTTCTTCGAGCAGATCCGGGAGAAGGCCACGGCCAACGAACAGGTCGTCAAACTCCGTCGTGCCAACCCGTTCGACAAATTCCAGCTCGGGCTGAAACAACTGCTCGATGACCTGATGGTCCAGCGCATGGCGGACAACGACAAAATCGTGACCCGCTACATGGACGACAAGGAATTCGGCTCCGCTGCGTTCGCCGTCCTCTCGCAGGCCATCTACGATTCGATCCCGTCCAAAGACGGGGCCGAAGACTCAGCGTGATCCCCCCTCCACCGGGCTGTGCAGCGCGCTCACCAGTGTCTCCCAGGGGAGGACCGCGCACTTCACGCGCTGCGGGAATTGATGGACACCGCCGAGGACCTGGAGCTTTGCCGGCACATCCGGTCCGGTGCCGTCCTTGGCGAGCAAACGGAAATTTCCCGCAAGCGCCCGGACGGCATCACAGGTGAGGCCTTTGACCTCGCCGGTCATGATCGAAGCCGAGGCGGTGCAGATGGCGCAGGCCGTTCCGGTGAACTTGGCATCGGCGATCGTGTCGTCCTCGATCCGCACGGCGACGGAAATTTCGTCGCCGCAGAGCGCGTTGTGTCCGTCGGCGGCGTGGGTCGGATTTTCGAGCGGCCCGAAATTCCTGGGTTTCTTCGAATGCTGGAGGAGCACCGCCTGGTAAAGTTCGTTGTCCATCACCGGAAAAATGCCACGGCTTCGCGCAGGATGGCAATCAATGCGTCAACATCCGCGGGCTGGTTGTAGAGATAAAAACTGGCGCGGCTGGAGGAGGGGCTCCCGAGTTTGCGCATCAGCGGCTGGGCGCAGTGGTGTCCCGCCCTCAGCGCGAGACCGCGTTCGTCGGCGAAGAAGGCGATGTCGTGGGCATGCACGCCCTCGACGGAAAAGGTGACGATGCCGGATTGGCGGACTTCCGGCCCGAACACGTGGAGGCCTTCGATTTCCCGCAGCCGCCCGGCCGCGAGGTTGGCGAGCGAGACGGTGTGTTCCCGGATGGCATCGAGCCCGGTGTCGTCCAGAAACGCGATGGCCTCCGCCCATCCTGCCGCCTCGAGGATGGGCGGGGTTCCGGCTTCAAAGCGCGCCGGGGGCTCCCGGAAGGTTGCGGGCTTATCGTAATACGCCCGGTCCACCATCTCGCCACCATGCTGCCAGGGGGGCATCAGGGAGAGGAGATCATGGCGTCCCCACAGGGCGCCGATGCCGCTTGGTCCGCACATTTTGTGCGCCGAGCATGCGAGAAAATCACACCCGAGTTTTTGAACGTCCACGGGCTGGTGGCCGACGCTTTGCGCGCCATCCACAAATGTCGTCGTGCCGGAATCCGCCGCCCATTTGCACAGCTCGCCCACGGAGTTTTCGAGGCCGAGCGTGTTTGGGATTTGGACAAAGGCGAAGAGTTTTGGTCCCGTTGCGAGCAGGCGCTTCGCGGATTCCATGTCGAGCGAAGAACCGTTTTCCAGGACGGGGACAAACCCGACCTTGGCCCCGGTGTCGCGCGCGAGTTTCAACCAGGGGAGGAGGTTGCTGTGGTGTTCCATCTCGGTGAGCAGGATCGTGTCACCGGACTGGATGTTTTCCCGGCCCCAGGTGTTGGCCACAAGATTGACCGCCTCGGTGGTGCCCCGCGTGAAGACGACTTCCTCCTCGCGGGGAGCATTCAGCAATTTCGCGACACTCGTCCGCGCATGCTCATAGGCCGCGGTGGCCCGCTCGCTGAGAACGTGGATCCCCCGATGCACATTGGCATACTCGCTTTCGAGAAACCGGCTCATGCGGCGGATCACCCGCGACGGCTTTTGGGAACTCGCCGCGTTGTCGAGATAGATCAATGGGTGTCCGTTGACCGTCTCCCCCAGAAAAGGAAACTGTTCGCGGATCGTGGATATGTTCGGAGCCATATGCAGGGGGGGCAGTATAACGCGATCCGGTCTCAACGCCAGCCGGGTGTGAGGAAAAGATGAGCGGAGAATGCCGTTTTGTTCGGAGTCCGAATCGGTCATCTGGCGTTCAGCTCCTCCGCCCAGGGATCCAGCACAGGAATTCCGCAATAGCGGAAGTCATGGATGTTCCGCGTGGCCAGTGTGATGCCGTGGCATCGCGCGGTTGCGGCGATCAGGCTGTCCACCACGGGCAGCCGGTGGCCGTTTTTTTCCGCGTTGGCCTGCAGTTCGGCCCACTCGTTCATTTCCGCCCCGCCGAGTGGAATCACACGGTTGGAAAATGCGGGGAGAAGATCGGATTCCAGCCAGCCTTCCAGCTTTTTCCTCTTCTTTCCTTCAGGCAGCAACAAAATACCCTTCCGGATTTCGGCGACGGAGACGACGCTGACGAAGAGGGTGAGGGCGGGCTGGGCGCGCAGCCACGTTGCTACACGGACGTCCGGTTGGGTCCGCGTGGCTTCGCTCAAGACATTTGTGTCGAGAAGGTAATTCAAAGCGCCACCTTGCGCGGGAGGTCCTTGTTGCGGACTGTCGAAAGCCCGCTCAAGTCGGCAGGGCATGCTCTCAACACGTCCCAAATCCCCCTCTCGGGTTCGCGGCTTCTGCTCCACTCCTCGGCGCTCACGATGACAACGAATGGTTTTCCGTGTTTCGTCACGAGTTGCGGGCTCCCTTTCGCCGCCTTCGCGGCCACGGCTGAAAAGCGCTGCTTGGCTGTCTGGAGCTGGTGCGCGGTCATGATCCGCAAAATATTCCATTCTGTCCTGTCTGTCCAGAACTCTTGCGTGGCGGAGGAAAAGCCGGCCTTCAGAATCCTGTTTCCTGCCGCCGGTTTTCCCCGTAACTTTTTCGGGCATGTCCGGAGAGGCTTCCATTTATAACCTGCGATGCGATTACGATCGCGAGCCGCTCACGGAGTCGGATCTCGATCCCGACCCGGTGAAGCAATTCCGAAGCTGGTTTGAAGAGGCCCGTTCTTCGGGGATCCCCGAGCCGAATGCGATGACACTCGGAACGTCCGACATGTCCGGACATGTGTCCTGCCGCACCGTTCTGCTGAAGGCCTACGACGATCGGGGGTTTGTTTTTTTCACGAACTACGGCAGCCGGAAGGCCCGCCAGATCGCCGGGAATCCGCGGGCGTCCCTGCTGTTTCCCTGGATTGCGCTGGCCCGCCAGGTCGAGATCGCCGGGGCCGTGGAGAAAATCTCTGCCGCCGAATCCCTGGCGTATTTTCTGAGCCGCCCCTTCGGCAGCCGCCTGGGGGCGTGGGTCTCGGATCAGAGCTCGGTCATCTCCTCACGCCAAATCCTCCAGGCAAAATTTGAGGAGCTGAAACGCAAATTCGCCAATGGGGAAGTGCCGAAACCCGAGGGTTGGGGCGGGTTCCGGGTTGTTCCCGAAAGCCTGGAATTCTGGCAGGGCGGCCGCGACCGTCTTCATGATCGCTTGCTCTACAAGAGAGGCGGCGGGGTTTGGACGATCTCGCGGCTCGCGCCCTGAGAGTCGGCGGCAGCCCGGTTCAAATTTCGATAAACCCGCAGCGGGAACTGCATTTTCCGGATAACTGCCGCGCAAATCATTTGAGAAAATGGCGTCGCGAGGTTCCGGGGTCGTTGCTCATGGGTTTTGTTGTTTCTCCAATTTGAGTGAGGGCACCCCCCGCGATTTCGGCACCTGTCCGGAGCGCGCTTTCACGGTGGGAATCCACTCGCAGGAGCCGGTATTTCACAAGCCGCAATCCGCCTCGCTTTTTATTCTTTTTTTTATTCTTTTGCTGCCCCCGCTACTTGCTGCCGGGCTTGATGGCCGGTGTGCCTTTCAGGTCCCCGGGAAGATTTTCCGGGTCGAACGTCTCGACATCCATCCGCACGAGCGAAACGAACGGGCAGCCGAAATCGGGAAGCGATCCGCCGCTGCGATCCACGATCGAGCCTGCCGCGGAAACGATCCCGCCATGATCGCGCACGATCTGGATCGTTTCCTGGACCCGGCCTCCGCGCGTCACGACATCCTCGGCCACCAGAAATTTCTCGCCGGGTTTGATGGCGAACCCCCGCCGGATGACGAGCCCGCCATGGCCGTCCTTTTCCGCGAAGATGTGGCGTTTGCCGAGGTGCCTTGCGACTTCCTGCCCCACGATGATCCCGCCGACCGCCGGCGAGATCACGGTCGTGGCCTCGTGTTCGCCAAGCTTGTCGGCCAGCCAGCCGCAGACGCGGGCCGCGATCGCGGCATCCTGCAACAACAGCGCGCATTGAAAAAATTCCCGGCTGTGAAGACCGCTGCGCAGCACAAAATGGCCGTGCAACAGGGCACCGGTCTGCCGGAAAAGATCCAGGACTTCGTTCATGGCCCGAGGATGCGATCAGTCGGGCATCAGGTCGAGCCCTTTGAGCGAGTTCTCGTCGAAACGTCCGGTCTGGCGGAAGCCCGCGCTTTTCTGCCAGATCTTGAGGGCGGAGACGAGCGCGCCATTGGGCAGGCCGTCTTCCGGCCCGCTGTAATACCCGAGGAGCTTGAGGTTTTTCTGCGCCTGCCGGATCACCGCCACCTGCATCTCGGGTCCCACGGAAATATACGGCCCGCCCTTGAAGATCTCGGCGATGGCGACATAGGCGGGTGCCGGGGCCGAGCCCTTGATCCCGAGCTGGGCAAGCGTCTGGCGGTTCAGTTCCCCGGTGACCTTCAGATTTTCCGCAATCTGATACCGGCGGATCGCCGCGCTCGTCTGGCTCCCCATTTGCCCGTCGGCCCCGCCGTTGTAGAAGCCGAGCTGGGCGAGCTTTTTCTGTGTGGCAAGAACGGTGTCATCCGCGCGGAGGGTGACGGGAAGCAACGCGATAAAAAGGGCGAGGGCGAGTCGTGGGAACATGCAAAACCCTCTAGCGGATTTCCGGAGGTTAAGCAAGCAGGGCAAACGCGCCCAAATCCGCGCGCAACGCCAAGGATGGGAAAGCGAATCTCCGTGTGAGCCCATATATCACGGCTCGGACGGAGCGCCGCCCCGTTTCCCTCACCCGCCGGTCGGCGGGCTCAGAGACCGAGGGAAAGCTGGGGAGCGGGCGGACGCCGGAAGGCGCTCACATTGTAATCGGAATGTCCTTCCGCGTATTCCTCTCGCGCGCGGCTCCATCCGGCGGGAGAGTCCGGGATCCAGCGAAGTCATCGTGATGTGTGCCGAGCACAGGTCCTCGGCGGCCGTCCCGGCGAGGAGGTCGATATCGCGCGTGACGAGGTGGTTTTTTGTGATGATCCCGACCGGGTTGCGGAAATCCGCCAGCACCTGCAGGCGCTGCCGCGTGATCCCGAGTCGTTTTTCGGCCGGCTGGTAGCAGTCGGTGACCGAGCTCATGGCCAGAACCTCCGGCGTCCAGTGCGGTGAGCCGAGTTCCCCGCGGAGAAGTTCGGCCGCGTTCTCCTTGACGATGATGCGGGTCTCGAAATCCAGCCCGGAGGAAAACCCGAGATACTCGTGGTAGCCTAACTTCCCCGACGGAAGGCCTGAAGGGCCGATAAACACAGAGGGTCCGATATTTTTCGGGCTACAGCTGTGCGCCGGAGGGGAAGGCGGCCCACTTGGGAGGGGAGGCGAAGAGGGG
>JBAYWC010000117.1:0-7990 GCA_041674265.1 Terrimicrobiaceae bacterium | reverse complement strand
TTCGGGGCGGCAGGAAAAATCGCGGCCTCCGCCTCCCCTTTTCACCCGCTCCAAAAACGTGAACCTCAACGGCAATCTCGCCATACTGAGAGGGGCGCTCATCGCCCTCAAAGCCCGCCTCGTCCCCGACAAATCCTGGCCATTCATCCGGGAGCTTTCCTCCATGAAAATCTCGCTTCCCTACAACATGATCTGCAAAAACCTCTTTAAATGAAAATGCCTTGCCGTGTCGCGTTATGTCACGGATTCCTGATTGACGAGAGGGCCTGCCAGGATTAGCCTGCGTTTCAAATTTTTCTGAAAGTAGGTGAATTTATGCCGGAAGTAATCGTTCGAAAAGGAGAGCCGATTGATCGCGCGCTGAAGCGCCTCAAGTCGAAGCTTGATGCCGAGGGGCTGATGGATGAGGTGCGTCGTTTGCGCGCCTTTGAAACCCCGACGCAACGCTCGCGCCGCAAAGCAAAAAACAATGCCAAGCGTGCGAAGATGAAAATCCGCTTTAATTTCAACCCCGTGTCCTGATCTTGGACCCATCGCGGGTGGTTATTGCCGGCTGCGGCTTCCTCGGGGAGGCCGCAGCCTTTTTGTTTTCAGAATCCGGCTCCCATGTACTGGGGCTGTGTTCCACCAGGGAAACCGCCGGGAGGCTTGCCAACAGGCCTTTCGAGGTTCGAGCCACGGATATCGCCGGATCGCTTTCGAGTATCCCGAAACCGTGGAAAACCCCCGATCTGCTGATCCATTGCGCCAGTTCACGCGGCGGTGACGCCGACGCTTATCGGGCCGTTTACCGCGACGGGCTTTCCAATTTGATGAATTTTTTTGAGCCGCGGCGTGTGATTTTCACCGGAAGCACATCGGTTTATGCACAGGAGAATGGGGAGTGGGTGGATGAGAATTCCCCCACGAAGCCATCGCGTGAAACAGGCCGCATCCTTCTCGAAACGGAAGCGTTGGCCTTGTGTGCCGGAGGGATCGTGGCCCGCCTCGCAGGAATCTATGGACCCGGACGCTCCGTGTTCCTGCGAAAATTTCTTGAAGGCAGCGCGGTGCTGGAAGGGGAAGGTTCCCGCTGGATCAACCAGATTCACCGGGATGACGCCGCCCGGGCGCTGGCATTCCTGGCCAATCCCACTGTCCAGGCCGGTATCTACAATGTCTGCGACGACTCGCCCGTCACCCAACGCGACATTTGCGGATGGATCGCCGAATTTCTGGACAAACCGCCCCCTCCCGATGGCCCGCACGACCGGAACCGCAAGCGGGGTTGGACCAGCAAGCGCGTCAGCAACGCCAAATTGCGCTCAAACGGATGGGCTCCCCGCTTCCCCTCCTTTCGCCAAGCCCTTCCGTCACTCGCAGCCGATCCCCCACAGCCCGGGGCGCTCTGCAGGAATGCTCTTAAAAAACGCTTTTGAGGGCATCGGACATGACGCGGGCAGTTTGGTCGATGTCGGCGCTGGTGTGGGCGAC
Source organism: Terrimicrobiaceae bacterium (assembly GCA_041674265.1). Classification (GTDB taxonomy): domain Bacteria; phylum Verrucomicrobiota; class Verrucomicrobiia; order Chthoniobacterales; family Terrimicrobiaceae; genus QYQL01. The sequence continues at coordinate 6,517 of JBAYWC010000117.1, read as the reverse complement.
GGAGAGGAAGCCGGCTTCAAATTGCGAGGGGGCGAAGTAGACTCCGGCGTCGAGGCAATGGTGGAAGAATTTTGAGAAACGTTCCCGGTCGCTCTGCGTGGCATCCGAGAGCCGGAGCACCGGTCCTTCGCGGAAGTAGAGGCAGAACATCGAGCCGATGCGCTGGAAGGTGAGGGGAAGTCCGCGAATGGCCTGCCTGGCGAGGGATTCGAACGACAAGCCGATCTCCTCGAGTTGCGACCATCCGTGGCAACGCTCAAGCTCGCGAAGCTGGGCGAGACCGGCCGCCATGGCGACCGGGTTGCCGGAGAGCGTCCCCGCCTGGTAAACCGGGCCGTCCGGCGAGAGTTGGTCCATGATTTCAGCGCGTCCTCCGAAGGCGCCGACCGGAAGCCCGCCGCCAATGACTTTGCCCAGGGCGGTGAGGTCGGGACGGATCCCGTAAATTTCCTGCGCGCCACCGCGGGCGAGGCGGAATCCGGTCATCACCTCATCAAAAATCAGGAGGGAGTCGGCTTCCGTACACAGGGATCGCAGGGACTCCAGAAATCCCGGTTCCGGGAGATAAAGCCCGGCATTCGCCGGGATCGGCTCGAGGATCACCGCCGCGATTTCCCCCGGATTGGCGGCAAAAGCCGCGCGCGCAGCCTGGATGTTGTTGAAAGGAATGGTGGCGGTCAGCCTGGCCAGGGCCTTGGGAACACCGGCGCTGTCCGGGGTGCCATGAGTGAGGGCGCCGCTGCCCGCTTTGACCAGCAGGGAATCGACGTGTCCGTGGTAACAACCTTCAAATTTGATGATTTTGTCGCGGCCGGTGAACCCGCGCGCCAGGCGCACGCAGCTCATGGTGGCCTCGGTCCCGCTGTTCACCATGCGGACTTTTTCGACCGAAGGAACGAACCGGCAAATCGTCTCGGCCATCTCGACTTCCAGCGGGTTCGGTGTCCCGAAACTCAGGCCGTGTTGTGCGGTCTCACAAACCGCGTTCGTCACCACATCCGGGGCATGGCCGAGGATGGCCGGCCCCCAGGTCCCCACGTAATCGATCAGCTCACGATCGTCCGCGGTGATCAGACGACAGCCGTTGGCGGATTTGACGAAGAACGGCTCTCCTCCCACCCCGCGGAAGGCCCGGACCGGTGAGTTGACGCCCCCGGGAATCCTGCGGCGGGCGGCCTCGAAGAGATCGCGGGAGATGTTCATGGCGCAACTTCCCAGCCGGTCAGAGGCGTGGCGGGGCCGGGAGGATCGAGACCGTCTCCCCCTCGTGGAGGACATGGGAGGCCTCCACGTAATCCAGTCCGGATGTGAACACGGGTTGCCGCGGATAGGCGGCCAAGGCCGGGAACGCCCGCTTGGCGATGGAAAATAGCTCCGCGACCGTGGTCCCCGGAGGAATGTCGGCGCGCCACTCGTGGTGGGCCGTGAGTTCCCGCAAGAGATCGTAGAACTCGACTTTAACGCGCATAGCGGCGGATTCCCTCCTCGTTGAGGACGCCGATGAACGGGAGATTGCGGTAGCGTTCGTTGTAGTCCAGTCCGTAGCCCACCACGAATTCATCGGGGATGTCGAATCCGACATAATCGGCATCCACCTGCCGGGCGCGCCCGACATTTTTTCGAAGGAGCACGCAGACGCGCAAACTGGCGGCCCCGGCCTCTTTTTCGAGCCGTCCCTTGATCGAATGAAGGGTCAGGCCACTGTCGAGAATGTCGTCCAGAAGGAGAACATGCCGGCCCTGCACGTCCGCAAGCTGGGTCTGCCGGAAGTTGATCTGGCCGCTTGTCTTGGTTCCATGATAGCTGGACACGCTCCAGCCATCCACCTGCAAGGGCAGGGGAATCCGGCGCAGGAGGTCGGCCATGAAAATGAAGCTGCCATTGAGGATGGCGACAACCGTCAGTTCCTTGCCCTGGTAATCCCCGGTGATCTGCCGGGCGATTTCATCCAGCCGGCTCAGAATCGTCGGCTCGCGATAGAGGACTTTGGCGATGTCGGCAACCATGATGGATGGGGGGCGCCTGAAGTTCTCAGGGTCTCCTGAGCGCCTTTTGGACGACGTAGGAATTGTCCAGGATGTCGTAGATGCGCTGCACGGGAAGAACTTTTCGCCCGGAATAGTCGAGGTTCCCGTCCTTGCCGATGATGGCGATGGCAAATCCCCTCCCGGCTTGGAGGTCATAGGACACGCGGGGACCGTCGGCGGCTGTGACGAATGGGATGTTCGAGCGGATGATTCCGGGGCCTTGTGAAAAAGCCGCGGCACAGACGATCTTTCCGGCGGCCAGGCGTTCATACATTTTCTGCAGCTGTCCGATCTGGGATCGGAAGGCCCACTGGCGCGGGGAGTCGGCCACAAGCAGAAGAACGGGTCGCCCGAGAAAAGCCCTGGAGCTCTTCCGCGCCCCGGTGGAATCCACCCAGGAAAATTCCGGGGCCGGGCGGACCACGTCGGCGTTCAATGTGCCCGCCGCAAGCGCGAGGAAAAGGATCAGGGATTTCATATTTTCATCAGCTCCGCTTCTTTGGTGGCGGTGTGCTTGTCGAGCTCGGCGACAAACCGGTCCGTGAGTTTCTGGATTTCGGTTTCCGCGTCGCGGAGCCCATCCTCGGTCAGGTCGCCGTCTTTTTCCAACTTTTTGGCGGCCTCCATGGCGGCCCGCCGACAGGAGCGGACCCGGACGCGGCTTTCTTCGGCGAGTTGCTTGACCGTCTTGGCCAGGTCGCGGCGCCGCTCCTCGGAGAGTTCCGGGATCGGAATGCGGATGATCTTGCCGTCCACGGACGGGTTGATCCCGAGCCGCGACTCGTTGATCGCGCGCTCGATGTCCCGGACCGTAGACGCATCGAACGGCTGGATGACCAGCAGCCTGGGTTCCGGCGCGGAGATGAGGGCGAGTTGCTTGAGCTTCATCGTCGAGTCGTAGGCCTGCACATCGAGATTTTCCACCAGCGCGGGGGAGGCTTTTCCGGTCCGGATGGCGTTGAACTCATGCATCATGAATTCGACCGCCTTTTCCATGCCCTCTTCCGCCTCGAACGTGATTTCGTCGATGCTCATTCCGCGTCCTCCGGTTTTTCCGAGACCAGGGTTCCCACTTCTTCCCCGACGATGGCCCTCCGGATACTGTCAGGATCGTTCATGTCAAATATGATTATCGGCATGCGGTTGTCCATGCAAAGACTGAAAGCGGTCGAGTCCATGACCTGGAGCCTGCGCGCCAGGGCCTCGCTGTAGGTGACATGCCTGTAGCGTTTCGCAGCGGGGTTTTTTTTCGGATCGGAATCGTAGACCCCGTCGACCTTGGTGGCTTTCAAGATCACCTGGGCGCCGATTTCGTTCGCGCGGAGCGCGGCCGTGGTGTCCGTGGAAAAAAACGGGTTTCCCGTGCCGGCGACAAAAATCACGACGCGTCCGAGTTCGAGGTGGCGGGTGGCCCTGCGGAGGATGAACGGCTCCGCCACATTGTGCATCTCGATGGCGGTCTGCACGCGGACATCCACTCCCAGGCTTTCCAAGGCGCTTGTCAGGGCAAGGCCGTTGATCACGGTGGCCAGCATCCCCATGTAATCCGCGGTTGTCCGGTTCATCCCGCGGTGGCTTGCCGCGAGTCCGCGCCAGATGTTGCCGCCACCGATGACGACCGCGAGTTCGACATCCATTTTTTGGACCTCCGCAATCTGCCCTGCGATCCTTGAAACGATCTGGGGAGAGATGTTGTCACGGCTGCCCAGCTCGCGGAGTGCCTCGCCGCTGAGTTTCAAGACGACACGTTTGTAGCTCGGGGTGGAAGTTGTGGACATGAGGATATCCCGGCATCCAACCGCATCAGGGCGGACCTGAAAAGGACAAATCGAACTTCGTTCCCGCAGGCAACGGGAATCCCCGGAGAAAATCGCCGGCGGACAGACGCTTTCTCCCCTCCAACTGGATTTCGCGGAGCGCGAGGCTTCCCTTTCCCGCGGCCACGAGAATGGCGCCGGGACCGGCGGGGAGAACCATGCCGGGAGAACCGCCCTCCTGGGATTCCTCCGCCACATGGATTTTCAGGACATGTCCCGCCAGCCTGGCGGAGGCTCCCGGCCAGGGACTCATGGCCCGCACCCTGCGGGCGAGCATGCCGGCGGGTTCGCGCCAATCGAGCCGTCCGTCCCGCTTTCCCAGCTTCGGCGCGTAGGTCGCGAGCGTGGAATCCTGCGGGATTCGGGCGGCGGATCCCGCCTCAAGAAGCTCCAGCGACTCCAGGAGCACTGCCGGCGCAAGATCCGCGAGCCGGTCATGCAACTCGCCGGCCGTTTCGTCCGGAAAAATCGGGATCCGCCGGGCGAGCAAAAGATCCCCGGTGTCGAGGCCTTCGTCCATGGACATGGCCGTTATTCCGGTCTCGGTATCGCCCGCGAGCATCGAGGCCTGGATGGGCGAGGCCCCCCGGTGCCGCGGCAGGAGCGACGCATGAAGATTCAGGCAGCCGAGCCGCGGAAGATCCAGGACCACCCGCGGCAGGATCTGCCCGTAGGCCACCACCACCATCAGGTCCGGATTCCACGCGGCCAGCGCCGAGAAATCTTTCCTGATCCGCTCGGGCTGCACAACCGGCAACCCCCTCGCGAGCGCCTCGGTCTTTACCGCCGGCGGCCGGGGATGCAAGTCCCTGCCTGCCGGACGATCGGGCTGGGTGATGACTCCCACAACCTCGTGCCGTGGCGAATCTGCCAGGGCCTTCAATGAAGGCAGGCCGATGTCACCGGTGCCGCAAAAAACGATTCGCATGGATCGTCCACGCCCTACCTCATCCCGGCCCGGGGGTCAAGCCGGGCCCCAGGCCCAAAATCCGCGCGTGACGCCAAGGATGGGAGCAACCTTGTAGCCCATCTATCACGGCTCGGACGGAGCCTTACGCGCGAATTTGGATCCACATTTCAAGCGTCGGATGGGAGGAAATGAGGAGGAGGGGGCATTCGTCGCGCAGGTTTCTTCGCGATTCGAGCTTGTCAGTCGCGTGGCGCCGGGGAGACTGGTTTTTGATGCCTTGGGAATTCGATTACTTGATCGTGGGGGCCGGGTTTTCCGGCCTGACCATGGCCGAGCGCCTCGCGACGCAGGCGGGGGCGACCTGCCTGGTGGTCGAGCGCCGCTCCCACATCGGCGGGAATGCATATGACCGCTATGATGACCACGGCGTCCTCATCCACGCCTACGGCCCGCATTACTTCCGGACGAATTCACCCAGGATCCGCGACTACCTCTCGCAGTTCACGGAATGGCATCCGGTGGACTACAAAATTCTTTCGTGGACCAACGGGGCCTACTGGCCGTTTCCCATCAACTTGAATACCTTCGAGCAGTTCATCGGGAGGCCGTCCACGCCGGAGGAAATGGCGGCCACACTGGAAAAATGGAAGGTTCCGATCGGGAACCCGTCGAATTCGGAGGAGGCGATCATTTCGCAGGTGGGCCGCGAGCTCTACAGGCAATTCTTCGAGGGCTACACCCTCAAGCAATGGCGCCGCCATCCGCGCGAACTCGACGCCTCGGTCTGCGGGCGGATTCCGATCCGCACGAACCGCGACGACCGGTATCTCGTCGAGGAATTCCAGGCGCTCCCGGCCGCCGGCTACACCAGGATGTTCGAGCGGATGTTGGCCGCATGCGGCGATCGCGCGAAGGTTTTGCTGAACACCGACTACCGCGAGGTGGTTCCCCATGTGGAGTTCAAGCACATGATCTATTCCGGCCCGGTGGACGAATATTTCGATTTCGTCGAGGGCCGGCTCCCCTACAGGTCTCTGCGCTTCGAAGCCGATTCGTTCACGCCAGAACAACTGGTCCCGCGCGAGCCGATCTCCGGGAAAAAGGGATTCTGGCAACCGGCGCTGCAGGTCAATTTCCCGAACGACCACGACTACACGCGCATCGTCGAGGTCAAACATGCGACCGGCCAGCTCTGCGAGAACACCACCATCGTCCGCGAGTATCCGGAGGACTTCGGCCCCGGCAAGGAAGCCTACTATCCCATCCCCGCGCCGGATTCCACCGCGCTCTACTCGCGTTACAAAGCGCGGGCGGACGTGGAAAAGCACACGTCATTCATCGGACGCCTCGCCACCTACAAGTATTACAACATGGACCAGGTCGTCGCCATGGCCCTTGCAGAATTTGAAAAAACCCAACGGAAAGGAAATCGTTCCCGCTAAGGAGCGCTGGCATCCTGCCCGCCGTCGATCACGTTCGCTGGCGGGACGCTATTGACAGTTGCAAAAGTAGTGGCGTTGTGTGGATTCAGTGAATGAGCGTCACCAGAGCCGCGAAACATCAATCAAGAAAGAGTCGAGCCTCCCCGCTGGCTTTGCTTTGTCTCGCGGCCCAGTATTCATGCCGGTGCAACACAGTCCGGCGGGCAGGATGCCCGCGCTCGTGCGCTGCGAAGCTGCGCACTCCTCCGGGGTGGAAGACCCCGGCCACCGGCCACCGTTGGGCTGGTGAGAACTTGAAGTAACTGCGTCGCCGCGAGGCGG
>JBAYWC010000116.1:0-8029 GCA_041674265.1 Terrimicrobiaceae bacterium | reverse complement strand
CCTCTTCGCCTCCCCTCCCAAGTGGGCCGCCTTCCCCTCCGGCGCACAGCTGTAGCCCGAAAAATATCGGACCCTCTGTGTTTATCGGCCCTTCAGGCCTTCCGTCGGGGAAGTTAGGCTAATGAGGCTTCGCGTTGTTGCCCCCATTGATCGGCTCCCTTTCGGAAGTCGAAACTTCGCTCTTTTCTCACAGGCTCGTCGCCGTGGTCTTGCTGTATCGTGTTCACTTTCGTTGCGCTCGTTCGTTGCGCTCGTTCAGGTTCTTTCCGTTGCTCTCCTCCCCGCCTCGCGGCGACGCGGTTACTTCACAAGCCCGAATTCAGCGATTCCTCACGCAGAGGCGCAGGCCCCCCCCGGTCAGACCTGTGCGCTTGCACTTTTCGGAGATGCGCCCGGCCCATCTCCTTTCGCTTGCGACTCTTCCCCGTTACCCGTATGGAGAGGCATGTTGAATGAGGAAATCGTGCGCGAGTCGCTTCGCGCTGTGAAGTATCCGGGGTTTTCCCGCGACATCGTGTCCTTCGGTCTCGTGCGCGATGTGAGGATCTCCGGAGGAGACGTGCAAATCCAAATCGCCCTTTCCACGAATGAGCCGAAAGTGGCCGCCCAGATCCGGGATGAAGCCCTCAAGTGCGTTCAGGCGGTCGGGGGCGTCTCCAGCGTGAATGTCAAAATCGATGTGCAGTCCCCCGCGACACCCACCGGCGAGGTCGGTCCCGCAAAAATCGAGGGCGTCCGCCATGTGGTGGCAGTCGCCAGCGGCAAAGGGGGGGTCGGGAAATCCACCGTCGCCGCCAATCTGGCCCTCGCCCTTGCGCGGGCCGGATGCCGCACGGGCCTCTGCGACTGTGATATTTATGGGCCCAGCATCGCGCTGATGTTTGGCGGCAACGAACGGCCCACAGCCGACGATGAAAACCGCATCCTCCCGATCGAACGCTACGGCGTCTCGCTCATGTCGATGGGGTTCCTTTTGGATGACGGTTCGCCGGCCGTCCTTCGCGGACCGATGGTCACCCGCTACACCCAGCAGTTTCTCCGGCAGGTCGCCTGGGGGAAACTTGATTTTCTCATCCTGGATCTGCCGCCCGGAACAGGAGACATCCAGATCACCATCGTCCAGACAGTGGCCCTGAGCGGCGCGATCATTGTCACCACGCCGCAGGAGGTCGCCTTGATCGATGCCCGCAAGGCGACCAGCATGTTCGGCAAGACGAATGTCCCGGTTCTCGGCATCGTCGAGAACATGAGCTACTTCCTCTGCCCGGGAGACGGGAAACGCTACGATATTTTTGGAACCGGCGGCGGACGCCGGGAAGCCGCCCGTCTCCGCGTTCCCCTGCTGGGAGAAATCCCCCTCGAACCGCTCGTGCGGGAATCCGGCGACACCGGACGCCCGGCCATCGCGGCCCACCCACAAAGCGCCGCTGCAGAGGTTTTCCGGCATATCGCCGAAAAAATTTCCGACATCGCAAAACCGTGAAATTTGGCATCGGAGCATTCATCCTAAGCCAGCGGAGCCGGTGCCAAGATTATTTTTGAAAGTCCAATTTGAAATTCCATGACGCAACTGATTTGAAAGCAATTATTTGTGATGTGATGTCAAAAAATGTTGCGCGAAATGCGCAGGATTCGAACGGTAAGGGACTGGCGGCCACCACCGGCCTGTGGGAACAGGCGGGGGAGCCTGCACGCAGTGCTGCCCGCAAGGGCGAGACGTGATCGTCTTCATGTATCGCTGGACACGCCTGAGTTCGCAAAAGTGGGAGGACGTCTGGGAGGAGCGGCTGCGGTTTTTGGGACCCGGTCGGGTGGCGATGGTCACTTGGCCGGATTCAAAGGCTCTGAAAATCGAGGTTTTCACCGACAAGCGGACCGCCGGGACTCTGGTCAAGCGTTTCGGGGGACGTGTGACAAAAGTCGCCGCCCATATCTGGACGGGAATGCATTCCCGGCCCCGGGCTCCACTTGCAATCCGTGGCAAATTGTGGATCTTCTCCGACGAAGCCTCGTGGAAGCGGTCGAAAAAGAAGCCCGATGCCCTCTGGATCCCCGCCGGAATGGCCTTTGGCACCGGCGAGCATGCCACCACGGCCACCTGCCTGCGCCTGCTTTGTGATGTGGCGGGAGACCTGCCCGGAAATTGGCGCGCCATGGATGCCGGAACCGGGAGCGGAATCCTGGGGATCGCCGCGGAAAAGCTCGGTGCTTCGGCGGTCGAGGCGTTTGATTTCGACCCCGTTTGCGTGCGGACCGCCAAGGAAAATGCGCGGAACAACGGATGCCGTCGGGTCAAGGTCACGAAAGCCGACGCCCGGAAAATCGGCTCTTTCCATCCTGCGGATGTCATCTTGGCCAACCTCTTCAGCGAACTCCTTCTCGCCTCCGCCCCCGGATTCGCGCGCAAACTTCCTCCTGGCGGATGGTTGATCTTTTCCGGCATCCTGCGAAAGCAGGCGGAGGAAGTCTGCGCCGGACTGGCCCGCCTGGGGGTCGAACCGACGCGGATCATCGCGCGCGGGAAATGGTGCGCGGGAGTCGCCCGCCGGAAAGTCACAAATCCCTAATCTTATGTCCCTGTTCACCGCGCCCTGGCACAGCGAAATATCCCGGATCCAGCGATTCCTCACGCGGAGGCGCAGGGCGCGCAGGGAAAAGCGGTTTTCGGGTTTATCCTGAAAACGGCGTTCACGAAACAGGAAACGTTTCGGGTTTATCTTGGGAAATCGCTGCATTCCGGTTTCCAAGCTCACGCGGACGTGAGCCGGGAATCGATGCAGCCTTCGGAACGGAATGGCTGGATTTTCGTGGGAGAGGCGTCCAAGGATTCGAGGGTCGAGGAGATTTCTTCGAGATCGGCCGGAGTCACGAGATCCGGATGGACGGTGGTGCGGAGTTCGTAGTTGACTCCGGAGGCGAGCAGGAGGCGGAGGGATTCCCCGGGCGCTTTGAAGGAGGCCTTTTTTTGGGTGATCCGGTCGTAGCGTTCATCCAAAGGGGCCTTGACATCAAATCCCACCCAGTTCACCAGCGGCAGGACCGCGGCGAGAAGATCGGGAAAAATTCCGGCCGTGTGCAGACCGATTTTGAATCCGAGATCCCTCACAACCCGCATGGCATCGGGGAGGGCCGCCTGCGCGGTGGGCTCCCCTCCGCTGAATACCACGGCTTCCAGAAAATTTCTGCGCTCCACCAGGAGGGCGAGAATGTTTTCCCAACTCCAGTGGGCTCCCTCGAAGGGCTGGAGATGGGGGTTGTGGCAATAGCGACACCTCCACACGCATCCCTGGCAGAAAACCACGGCCGCGAGGTAGCCGGGATAATCCACGGTGGTGAAGGGCACGAAGCCGCCCACCTGGAGGATCTTGCCGGATGACCGTGCCTCGTCCGGTGGCGAACCGGACGCCGTGGGATTTTGGGCCACTGTGATCATATCAGGGAGCCTCGCGTTCAACCCGGAAACCGTGCTTGCGAAACATGTTCCGTGTTCCGCTACGGAAAACGCTGGTTTCAGGTTCAATACTTTCCACTGGGGAAAGCGGTGCGGGAGGCCACCCGCGTTCCATTTGGCTATGCCGCGCGGCGGGCGGCGATACGGTCCTCGCGGAACGGTGTGCGTTCGTGGTGCTCGCTTTGTTTTCCGGCGTTGAACTGCGAAACCGGGCGGTGGTAGCCCATCACGCGTGTCCAGATTTCGCACTTCGTGCGCTCGTTGTCGGGGATGTTTGTTTTTTTCATAAATCGGGGATGAACGGGGGGGAATGGAAAACGCGGGCGCTCCCGCCCGTTTCATTTCGCATTCCACATTTCGAATTTCGCATGAGATCAGGCTGCCCGGCTTCGTTTTTGTTCGAGTTCGCCGTCGCACACCGGACAGAACTCGTGCTCGCCAGCAAGGTAACCATGCTTGGGGCAGATCGAGAAAGTGGGCGTGATGGTCAGGTAGGGAAGGCGGAAGTTTGTGAAGACCCTGCGGATGAGCTCGCCGCAGGCGCGGGCGGAGGACATCCTTTCATTCATGTAGAGGTGAAGGACCGTGCCGCCCGTGTAGCGCTTTTGAAGATCATCCTGATGCTGGAGCGCCTCGAACGGATCGTCCGTCCAGTTGACGGGAAGCTGCGTGGAATTCGTATAATAGGGAGCCTCCGGCGTGCCGGCCTGGATAATGCCCTCGAGGTTCTTCTGGTCCATGCGGGCGAAACGGTAAGTGGTGCCCTCGGCCGGCGTGGCTTCGAGGTTGTAGAGGTGGCCGGTCTTTTCCTGGAATTCGACCATCCGTTCCCTCATGTGATCGAGAAGACGCAGGGCGAAAAGCCGCCCGAACGGCGTGGCGATGTTTTCGGCGTCGCGCGTAAAATTCCGGATGCATTCGTTCACGCCGTTGATTCCCACCGTGGAGAAATGGTTGCGGAGCGTGCCGAGGTAGCGCTTCGTGAACGGGTAGAGTCCGCGGTCCATGTTGTCCTGGATGACTCGGCGCTTGATTTCCAGGCTCTCGCAGGCGAGGTCGAGGAGCGAGTCGAGGCGCGCGAGCATGCCTTCCTCGTCGCCCCGGAAGAGGTATCCGAGACGCGCGGCATTGATCGTCACCACACCGATCGAGCCGGTCTGTTCCGCCGATCCGAACAGCCCGTTTCCGCGTTTGAGAAGCTCGCGGAGATCGAGCTGCAGGCGGCAGCACATCGAACGGACCATGTTCGGGCGGAGTTCGGAGTTGAGGAAATTCTGGAAATACGGGAGCCCGTATTTCGCCGTGACCTCAAAAAGAAGCTGGGCCGTGGCGCTTTCCCAGGGAAAATCTTCCGTGATATTGTAGGTCGGTATCGGGAACGTGAACACGCGCTGGAGCGCATCGCCGCGGGCCATGACGCGCAGAAACGCGCGGTTGATCATGTCCATCTCCACGCCCAGCTCGCCATAGCAGAAGCCGGCTTCCTTCCCGCCGACCAGGGCCGGGGTCTCCCGCAAATCCTCCGGGCAGACCCAGTCGAACGTGAGGTTCGTGAACGGCGTCTGCGTGCCCCAGCGCGAGGGAACGTTCAGGTTGAAGACAAATTCCTGCATCCCCTGCTCGACCTCCTCATCGGTGAGCCGGTCCATGCGCACATAAGGCGCGAGGTAGGTGTCCACCGAGCTGAACGCCTGCGCCCCCGCCCATTCATTCTGGAGTGTCCCCAAAAAATTCACCATCTGCCCGAGCGCGGTCCGGTAGTGACGCGGCGGACCGGATTCGATCTTGTTCGAGATCCCGTTGAACCCTTCCGTGAGAAGCTGCCGCAGGGACCAGCCCGCGCAATAGCCGGAGAACATATCCAGATCGTGGACGTGAAAATCCGCATGCCGGTGCGCCTGCCCGATCAATGGCGGATAAATGTGGTCCAGCCAATAATTCGCGGTCAGCTTGCCGGCCGCATTCAATATCATGCCGCCAAGCGAGTATCCCTGGTTGGCGTTTGCGCTCACTCGCCAGTCTGTTCGTTGGATGTATTCTTCCAAGACAGAGGCAGGCTGGATCGATGTGGGAACAGGATTCGACATGGGTTTGAGGCAGAGAGATTGTAAAAGGGAGGACCACCATATATGGTGGGATGTTTTCTTTGCAGGGGCAACATATTGTATAAACGGCACCAAGACTTCATTGATTTGCGTCAAGTAGAGCGCGGTTTTCCGAAGATTTTTTCCCTGGGGGTCCCATTGGCTGCCATTTGGGGGGAATGATGTGGGGGGCGACTGCTTTTCTTGTCAGCAACTTTCATAACCGGTAATGATCAGAGCCATTGATGGCCATGGAATCTCTTTTTCTGATTGCCGGCAGCGGCGACTATCCGCGCCAGGTGATCGAAGCGGCCCGACGCGCCGGAGTGCGGCGGGTGGTCCTGGCGGCATTCGAGGGAGAGACCTCTCCGGATCTGGAGGGTCTCGCCGATGAAGTTTTCCATATGAAGGTCGGGCAGCTTGGAAAGTTGCTGGATGCCGCAAAAAAATCCGGCGCCAGGGACGCCCTCATGGCGGGCCAGATCGCCCCCGGAAATCTTTTTGACCTGCGTCCGGATCTTCGGGCGCTCGTCCTTCTTGCGCGTTTGAAAGTGCGGAATGCGGAAACCCTTTTTGGCGCGGTGGCTTCCGAGCTGGCCTCCGCCGGTGTCGCGCTTCTCCCGGCGACAACGTTCCTGGAACAACAGATTGCGGGCAAGGGGCATCTGGCCGGCCCGCGTTTGAAGCCGGGGCAGCTCGCGGATCTGGAGTTCGGGTTTCGGATCGCGAAAGACTCCAGCCGGCTGGACATTGGACAAACCGTCGTTGTAAAGAACGGAACCGTGCTCGCGGTCGAAGCCTTCGAGGGGACGAACGAAGCCATCCGGCGCGGGGGAAAACTCGGCCGAAGCGGTTCGATCGTGGTCAAGGTTTCCAAACCCGGGCAGGATATGCGGTTTGACGTGCCGGTGGTGGGAACGAAGACTTTGGAAACTGCGGCGGAGGCAAAAATCCTCGCGATCGGCGTGGAGGCCGGGGCGACCCTGCTCCTGGACCGGGAAAAAGTCGCCAAGGCGGCGGATTCCCACGCCATCGCCATTTACGGACTATGACAAAAATCAAGACAGGCGTCGTGGGCGTGGGACACATGGGCATCAACCACGCGCGGATTTACAGCGAGATCGAAGGGGCCACACTCGCCGCAGTCTACGATTCCAACAGCTCGACAGCCCATTCGGTGGCGGCAAAATACAACACCAAGGCCACCACTTCGCTGGACGAATTTGCCTCTCTGGTCGATGCCGCCACCATCTGCACCCCGACGGGCACCCACTACGAGATCGGAAAAATCCTCCTCTCGAAGGGAAGGCATCTTCTCATCGAAAAACCGATTGCCGACACGCCCGCGCATGCCCGGGAACTCTCGGGACTCGCGGCCTCGAACGGCTGCGTGCTCCAGGTCGGCCATATCGAGCGGTTCAATCCGGTCCTCCATGCCCTCGAATCCCACCTGCAAAACCCGAGGTTCCTCGAAGTCACCCGCCTCTCGCCCTACCCGAACCGCAGCACCGACATCGGGGTCGTCTTGGACCTCATGATCCACGACATCGAGATCATCCTCCATCTCGTCCGCTCCCCGATCACGGGCATGGATCCTGTCGGCATCTCGGTCCTGGGACGCGGGGAGGACATCGCCAATGTCCGGTTTCACTTCGAAAACGGCTGCGTCGCCAACCTCACCGCCAGCCGCATCAGCCAGGACCGCGTCCGGAAAATCCGGGTGTTCCAGGAAAATGCCTACCTCTCGCTCGACTACAAAAACCAATCCGGCTACCTTCTGCGGCTCGCCCGCGACGACGAAAAGGAAAGCTCCGGGATCGGGAAGCTCATCGGTCTCGCCACGGATTCAAAAATCGTCACCGACTTCAGCGGGCGCCGGATCGTGCGCGAACCGGTCGAGGTGGAAAAAGGCGAACCCCTCCGCATCGAGCTGGAATCGTTCGTCCAATGCGCGAGCAAGGGACTCAAGCCGCGCGTGACCGGGCAGGCCGCCGCCGACGCTCTCGACATCGCCCTCGAAATCACCCGCCGGATCGGGGAAGCGGATCCGCGGCGGAAAGAAACTCCGCCTGGCCGCAAATTTCACGGGGAAATCCGATGAACCTCCATGACCTGATCGGGCAGGCGGCTTTCGCGTGGATCGCGCAGGAGAAGGCCAATGCCCAATCTCTGCCCGGCCAAATCGCGCTCCACATCGACAGGGCCGGAAGGCTCCGCCTGCCGCAACGTGAAGCCATTGAAATTTATCTCTGGCTCAAGTTTGTCGGACAAAACCGCCCGCTGGCGGAAATCATTCGTGCCGGCGCGCTCCGCGATTACACCGACCCGCATCCGGCGCTCTGCAAGGATGCCACCGCCGAATTCCTGTTCCGCTTTGCCAAAGAAAACGGCCTGACCAAACTCGCGGGCATGGTCAAAGATGATCCGCTCGGCGCGAAAGAAAACTGGAACGCTTTTCTCGAAGCGCTGCTCCACGATTTCAGATACCCGAATT
>JBAYWC010000115.1:0-8032 GCA_041674265.1 Terrimicrobiaceae bacterium | reverse complement strand
CTCTTCGCCTCCCCTCCCAAGTGGGCCGCCTTCCCCTCCGGCGCACAGCTGTAGCCCGAAAAATATCGGACCCTCTGTGTTTATCGGCCCTTCAGGCCTTCCGTCGGGGAAGTTAGGCTAACCCTGATAAATACAGGCTCTTCGGGAAAAAAGAGGCGGAGCATACCAACTGCCATCGACCAGAAGCTCCACAAGTTTTCTCACGGAGTCATTGAGATGGAATGTTCTGCCAACGAGTGATTTTTACCGAGGATCAGTGGTTCAATGCCGGAGATTGGGATCATCCCCTCGCCACGCGGCGCAGGAGGGCGTCGGCCATGTCGGCGGGAGTTTGCGCCACTTCGATGCCGGCCGCTTGCAGGGCTTCGATTTTTCCGGCAGCGGTTCCTTTTCCACCGCTGACAATGGCTCCTGCATGTCCCATGCGGCGTCCCGGAGGCGCCGTGGCCCCGGCAATGAACGCGGCAACGGGTTTCTTGCAATTGTCCGCCAGCCAAGCCGCCGCTTCTTCCTCGGCCGTCCCCCCGATTTCCCCGATCATGATCATCGCTTCGGTGTCGGGGTCCTCATTGAACATCCTGACCACATCGAGGTGGGAGGTGCCGTTGATCGGGTCGCCGCCGATGCCCACGCAGGTGGACTGTCCGTGGCCGCGGCTGGAGAGTTGCCAGACCGCCTCGTAGGTGAGTGTTCCGGAACGGGAGACGACGCCTACCTTCCCGGGCTTGTGGATGTAACCCGGCATGATTCCGATTTTGCACTGTCCGGGGGTGATGATGCCCGGGCAGTTCGGGCCGATGAGGCGGCTCGGACTCCCGGCCATTCCGGCGCGGACCTTCATCATGTCCAACACAGGAATTCCCTCGGTGATGCAGATGATGCTCTCGATGCCCGCATCGACGGCTTCCATGATCGAGTCGGCCGCAAATTCGGCGGGCACGAAGATCATGGTGGCATTGCAGCCGGTTTGTTGGCGGGCTTCGAACACGGTGTCGAAGACCGGGATTTTTCCATCGAAGGTTTCGCCCCCGCGGGCGGGGGTGACGCCGGCGACGAGGTTCGTGCCGTATTCCATGCAGGAACGGGCGTGAAATCCGCCGGCTTTTCCGGTGATCCCCTGCACGAGCAGGCGGGTGTTTTTGTCAACAAGAATGGCCATATTAAAAAATTTGGAATGCGAAATGCGAAATGCGAAATGACGGGGGCATCATCGCGGGATCAGGCGGGTTGGACGGCCGCGACGACTTTTTGCGCGGCGTCGGCGATATCGGTTGCGGCGACCAGCGGGAGATTGGAACCGTTCAAGAGCCTGCGCCCGACTTCGACATTGGTGCCCTCGAGGCGGACGACCAGGGGAACCGGAAGGTGGA
Organism: Terrimicrobiaceae bacterium; assembly: GCA_041674265.1. GTDB lineage: Bacteria > Verrucomicrobiota > Verrucomicrobiia > Chthoniobacterales > Terrimicrobiaceae > QYQL01. The sequence goes on along the minus strand of JBAYWC010000115.1, from coordinate 6,662 downwards.
CGGCTTTCACCGCATTAATGATCCCCTGGGCGATGATGTCGCATTTCATGATTCCGCCGAAAATATTGACGAGGATGGCCTTCACGCGTTTGTCGGAGATCAGAATTTTAAAAGCCTCGGTGACCTGTTGTTCGGTGGCGCCACCGCCGACGTCGAGGAAGTTGGCGGGTTCGCCGCCATGATGCTTGATGATATCCATCGTGGCCATGGCGAGGCCGGCGCCATTGACGAGGCAGGCGATGTTCCCGTCGAGCCCGATATAGCTGAGGTTGGATTTCGAGGCTTCGACTTCGCGGGGATCCTCTTCCTCGATATCCCGATAGGCGCTGATCTCGGGGTGCCGGAAGAGCGCGTTGTCGTCGAAATTGAATTTGGCATCGAGCGCGAGGACGTCGCCGCCCTTGGTGACGACGAGGGGATTCACCTCGACCATCGAGCAGTCGCTCCGGATGAAAAGCTTGTAGAGGTTGGCGAAAAGCTTGCAGGCGAGCCGCATTTCCCCCGAGGCCATGCCGAGGAGTTTCGCCAGCTTGCGGGTCTGGAAGGGAAGCAACCCGTAAAGCGGATTGACCGGCATCCGGACGATTTTTTCGGGGCTGCGCGCGGCCACCGATTCGATGTCAACCCCGCCTTCGGTGCTGGCCACGATCACCGGGGCCGAGATCGCGCGGTCGATGAGGATGGCGAAATAAAGTTCGCGGGCGATTTCCACGGACTGCGAGATGAGAACCTTTCTCACCACCCGGCCCTCGGGACCGGTTTGATGGGTGACGAGCGTGTGGCCGAGCATCTGCGCGGCGATATCGCGGGCCTGATTGGCGGTTTTGCAGAGATGAACGCCGCCCTTGAAGCCATTGGTGAACGTTCCCTTTCCGCGTCCTCCGGCATGCACCTGGGCTTTGACCACCAGGTTGTTCGTGCCCAGGGATCGGGCCACCTTTTCCGCTTCCTCGGGGGTGGAAGCCACTCCTCCCGGAGTATTTGTGACCCCGAATTTGTCGAGGAGTTCTTTCGCTTGGTATTCGTGGATGTTCATCGGGATTCTTCGAAAGAAAATGGTATAAACACTCGGGGCCACCTGCTGCCATAGGAAATTTGTTTTTCTCGAAAATTCGGATTTACCCGAATCCAGCGATCCCTCACGCAGGGGCGCAGAGATCGCGGAGAAAATCGGGTTTCGGGACTTATCGGGGGGGACGGACCGGCTGGGTGAACGGCACCTGGTGTTGGCGGCACCAATCCTGGGCCTTGGGGACGCCCCGCTCCGCTGCCATGACATACCATCGCTGCGCTTCGGCCTTGTCCACGGCGAGGCCGCCGAGGCCGGCTTCCAGACAACCGGCATAAAAATACATCGACCGGGCATCACCTTTTTCAGTCCCCTGTTTGAAAATCTCCACGGCCATTTTTTCATCCTTCATGTCGGGGGCGTTCATGAAGAGGACCCCGAGATTTCCGTAGGCGTCGGGAAAGCCGAGATCCTTGGCGGATGTGAAATACGCGAAGGCCTTTTTGAGATCCGGTTTGACGACATCGGGAATCCCTTTGGTGTAGATGTCGCCGAGCCGGTTGAGGGCGTGGACTTCGTTTTGCTCCGCCGCCTTGTTGATCCACCCCAGGGCCAACATCGGGTCGCGCGTCACGCCCTTGCCCAACTGGTAGCATTCTCCCAGCGCAAACATCGCGCGGCGGTCGCCCTTCCCGGCGGCGAGATGGAACCACTTGACCGCCTCCTGCGGGGCCTTTTTCTGTCCTCCCAGATCGTTCGAGAGCATCAGGCCGGCCAGAAGCATGGCGTCGGTGTGGCCATTGTTTGCGGCGGCCAGCGTCCACTTGAGGGCCTCTTCGGGATCGGTCTCGCGGAGTTCTTCGCCGAGAAGCAACTGGGCGCTTGCGAAGTCCAGGGCCGCGGCGGCTTCCAGCGGTTTCCTCAGCGCATCGATTTGTTCCGGCGCGAGGGAATCGCGGCGGTCGAGGGTCGCGGAAAGAAACTCGCTGACGGCCTCTTTCGCCTCGGCCCGATCGGGGCGGTTTTTTTGCAGTTCCAGGAGGGAAGCCAATGCGGCGGCGGGGTCCGCCGGAGCCACTTCCCGGGCTTTCGCAAGCACGGTTGCCACCGGATCCGGTGGCGGTTCGGGGAGGGGAGTCGGCGAAGGGGATGCGGAGGGGAGTGGCGCGGGCGCGGTGTTTCTGGATGTCAGGAGGAGGTAAGCGCTCGCGCCAAGCCCGACCAGAACGAACAGGAGGATCACCGTGGCCGGCCGGAGAAATTTCAGGGGGTTTCCCGCGGGTGGAAGCGGGGGAGTGATCGATGGGAGAGAGGCTTGGACATCGGATATCCCAGGCACAATCCCCGCTTCCGATGCGACCGGACGTCTTGTGGCAGGAGGCTCCTGCACTTGGGTTTCAAAATTTTCCGGGTCCACCGGGGGGCAAGCGGGCGAGGGGGCCTGGCGGGATTTGAGGGAAGCCAGGCAGGCATCCGCCTCGCGGCGGAGATCGCCGGGGGTCTGTGGGCGCGCGGAGGGATCCTTGGCCAGCATGTGTCCCAGCAGGTCCACGACCGGGGCGGGCTGATCCGAGAGAATATCGAGCGGGGGAGAGCGGTGCAGGTGCTGGCTCATCACCTGCGCGAGCGAACCGCTGAACGGAGCCCGCCCCGCGAGCATGTAGAAAAGGGTCACGCCCAGGGAATAGATGTCCGACCGCACGTCCAGCTCGCGTTCATCGAGCTGCTCGGGGCTCGCAAAATGCGGCGTTCCGAGAAAGCCGCCCACGGTGAGCGTGGCCGCGTCTTCCCCGGCGGCTCCCGCATTTTTTGCCAGGCCGAAGTCGATGACCTTGACCGTCAACTCGCCCTCGTCCTCTCGAACGACCATGAGATTCGAGGGCTTGATGTCACGATGAACAAGTCCCCGCTTGTGCGCGGCTCCCAGCGCGCGGGACACTTGCAGGACAATTTCCAGCGCCAGGGGGGCGGGGATCGCGCCTTCGCGTTTCATCATCGCCTCGACCGTTTCGCCGTCGACAAATTCCATCGCGTAGAAGCAATCCGGCCCTTCCTCGCCGAGATGAAAGACCGTGGCGACATTCGGGTGACGCAAGGCGGCCGCCGCGCGCGCTTCGCGCAAAAACCTCTGGCGCGCCACATCGCTGCCCAGGTAGGCGGCATTGATGACCTTCAGCGCGACAAAGCAGCGCAGGTTCGTGTCGAATGCCTTGTAGGTGATCCCCATCGCCCCGCGGCCCAGCTCATGGAGCGATCCGTCCCCGCGGAGCGGAACTTCAAAATGCTGGAATCGAACTGGCTCGGCCATGAGAAGTTGGATTTAACCCAGAAATCACCAACAGCCACTGAAAAATCACCGGAAATCAGCGGGTGGGACAAACGAGGGGGTGACGGATTTTTAACATTTCCGGACTGGCGGTGACACGGGCAGCATGGTCAGTTGCAAGGGGAAGCTTATGGTATTTGCAAAATTTACAATGTGTGTTGTCCTGGCCGTCGTTGGACTGGCCTCCTGTTCCAAGCCCGCTTCTCCGAAGCCGGATGCGATTCTTTTGCACAGCGGAAGGATCCGCGGAAACGTCTATCCGGCCAGTTTGCAGGACATTTCCCCCCTCCAATACTATCCCTATCTGGCGGGATACATTCAAAAGGTGCGGGAGGAGGCCAAAGCGGGAGGGGCTCAAGTCTTCGTGGTCGATCTCGGCGACAGCCTGGGAGGCTCGTTCGCCGCGCATGTGACAGGCAGCCAAAACATGACCGCATTTTTTAACGGGGCCGGATACGACGCCATCATGCTCAGCAATCTGGACGCCTCGGTGCCGGAGTCGGCGATCCGGGAGTTTCACGGCAAGGTGCTCAGCCCGTTCCAAGGCCCTGTCGGCACTTCCCCCATGCCGCCGGCCGGCGCCCGGTTGGAAAAGGGGGGCACGACGCTTTTTTTCCTTTCGAATTTTTATGGGAACACGGAACCGTCGAGCCAGCCCGGACGCTTTCCAACCAGTTTCGGGCCGTTCAAGGAAGGGGTGCGTCCGGTTCGCGACTACTCCGGGGTTTTGAAGTCCCTCGGCCCGAAACCGGAGAAGTCGCTCACCGTGTTCGGCTGGATGAAATTCGAACCCGCCGCCAAGCCGCCCGAAGCCCTTCTCGGGAATCTCAGGGAATTGGGTGTGGACGCGATTCTCGCGCACCGGATTTACGGCCACAAGGAGCGGGAAGCCTGGCAGGCCAACGGTTTTGTGGACTGGAAACCGCCGGTTTCGCTGAACATCCTCCGAAACAACGGGGGATTCGCCATCGCCCGTCTGGATCTCGCCCGCGAAGGCCGGGGATGGAAGGTGCTGCGTCATGAACTCGTGCCGATGACAGCCAACAACACCCCCGCGGATGCAAAAATGATCGCCGAGATCGAGAAGTTTTCCGGCGTGATCCAGGCGGCGGACTCCCCGCTCTGCGAGCTTCCCGCCCCGGTGGGAATGGACCGCATTCTGGATATTTACATGGCCGCGTTGGCCACCGTCCCCGGCACCAATGCCGTGGCCTATTCGGGGGAGTCGATCCGTTCCGACTGGAGAACCGGGACCCTCCGGGCGAGCGCTGTCTTCAACAGCATCCCGTGGAACACGGGCCTCGTGCAGATAAAACTCACGCCCGGCCAACTCCAATCGCTGGCCGAGGCAAAAATCCTCCGCGTTGCAAAACGGACCGATGACGGGGGACCGGTCTTCCTGACGACATCGAAGTTCTTCAGTCAATTGATCGCCCAGCAACCGCACTTGGAAAATGTGGAGGTTGTGGAGCTGCCCCAGACTTCGGAATTCGATTTCTTTTTGGACTACTTGAAAGCGAACCCCGGCGCCATTTTTTCCGGGCCGGCCCCCGGCTGGAGCATTCTCACCCCTCCATGAAAGGCACCGTTTTTCCTTCCCTGCGGCTGATTCGCATTTCGGCGGCGGCCATCGTCCTGCTCGTTTTAGCCTTCGTTCTCGTGGCTGTCCTCGGACGGCAAAAGGAGGACGGCACCCGCGTTGCCGGCGCGCGCAATCTCCAGCAATGGGGGATCGCGCTCAATCTTTACCTGATCGAGAATGACAACCAACTGCCGGAGGTTGGAAAATCGCCGGTCACTTCCGGCCAGGCAAACGCCTGGTTCAACACCCTGCCACTGTATCTCTCGGAAAAACCGCTCGCGGAGATTCCTGCCGGAGAACGCCCGCGGCCCGGTGCGCCATCGCTGTGGGTCCGCCCTGACACCAAACCGGTGAAGATCTGGGATCCGGAGGTCTTTTATTTCAGTTATGGCATGAACCGGAATTTGCAGCCTGTCGCGGGAACCCGCAGTTTCCGGATCAACGAGATCCATTTTCCCGGCAGCGTGATTTTTCTGGCTCCGGTCGATGGCTATTCCCCCGATGCCGGTCCGGATGACGTTGTCTTTCCCAGGACCGGAACCGCCGCCGCGCACATCCTGTTTTGCGACGGGCACGTCCAGCCTGTTTCCCGCGCCAAACTTCTGGACCCCGTGTCCCTTTCCGCGTCAGCCGCGGAGAAAGACATCTCCTGGTTCCAGCAGTGAATTTCTTTCCGCCTGCCGCGGACAAGGTGGAGTTTCTCCCCTGAACGCACAGGGACTTGCCGGTCACTCCGTCTCGATAAGAGAACGGTTTTTCCGGAGATACGCGATGCCCGAATAAACCGTGAGGATCACGGTGACCGGGATGAGGCCGGTTTGGCCGAACTTCCAGGCGATGAGCGTCCAATCCGCGGAGGACCATTCCCCGAGCGAGAGCAGGAGAAGGAAATAGATGATCGTGATCATCTGCCAGGCGGTCTTGTGTTTGCCCAGGCGCTCTGCCGGAACCACGATCCCTTTCGAGGCGGCCAGCGAACGCAAGCCGGTGATCAGAAATTCCCGGCTGATGATCACGATGACCGCCCAGGCCGGAAATTTTCCGATGGCGCAGAAGCTGATGAAGGCGGAAGCCGTGAGGATTTTGTCGGCGAGCGGGTCCATGAGTTTGCCGAAATCGGTGATCAGCCCGCGTTTTCTTGCGATGACCCCGTCCAGGTAATCGGTGAGAGCCGCCACGAGGAAGACCAGCAACGCGACCGAAAAGCGGCCGGGAATTTCCACCATGAAACAGATCACAAAAATCGCGGCCAGCCACAACCGCGAAACGGTAAGTTTGTTCGGGAGATTCATCGGAAAAGGTACGGAAAGAACACGGCGGCAAGACCTGTGGCCCACAGAATACGATGTCCGGCCCGCCTCTGCAAAACCATAAAAATCCACACCCGCTGCCATTTCAGTTACGTTTTGCGTGAGCAAGGTTGGGTCTTCGACGGGGTACGCGAGGATACATGTGCTCTCCGGGTTTTCATCTTGCAGATTTGCATGAGCAAAAGCGGCGGTTCATGCATTTTTGCACGGGTGCCATCCGTTTCGTTGTCTTAATATATTATGTAATACGCTGATGGCATGCAACTAACGATTGCTCAATATTAGTGGCACGGGACCGGCTAAAGGAAATTCGTAACTATTCAGGTCTTTTGACCTGAACGGAATGGAGTCAGAGTTCGGAAGGGATAGCAAGCGGTTTGCCGGAGCTGGAAAAATATTTTCATTTTTTGCGGGACTCCAGAATCCTTTCCTTCT
>JBAYWC010000114.1:0-8052 GCA_041674265.1 Terrimicrobiaceae bacterium | reverse complement strand
CGTTTGGCCAACTCGATATAGTTGGCATCCGCCCAGCGGCGCAAGGGGAGGAGATCGCTGGCGTTGGCATTCAGCAGAACGAGCGCGCGCGGCTGCCCCCCGCACCGGGCGGCGATCAGGTCGGTCATGGATTCGACCTCTGTGGCAGTTGGGATGAAGCGGGGAGGCTCGAAGACGCGGGGGTCCGGAGGCACCCATGGGAATTGCGGAAACGCGTCCGGTCGCATGTCCAGAGCCGCGACAAGGCTGCGGAACGTGCTGCTGGTATGGATGTGGGGGTTGTATCTCGGCTTGTGGGTGAACAGGTTTCCCCGCCAGGGACCCTCCATGAAATACGCGTGAAATCCGACCCGCCTGGGAATCCCGGTCAAAAAACTGAATGCGGCCGTGGCGCGCGAGAAGAACTCCAGGTCGATCAGGGCTCCGAGCTTCAACCGGCGGATCTCGAAAAGGCGTTGCAGCGAGCTGAGGACAATCTTTTTGAGACTGCCTGTGCCGATCGTCAGGACATTTTCCCGGGGGATCAGATCATGGGCGTCGAGGATGAAACGGTTTTCGTCAAAGACGAGGAAATAGACATTCTCCCGTCCGAACTTGTCGACCGCGTCCCGGATGGCGGCCCCGGCGAGAACCGTCGAGCCCTGTTCGGCGAGTTTGACAAAGAGCAGGCCTTTTCTTCCGGAGGAGCCGGGCTTTGGAAACAGACCGCTGAAAAAGCGGAGCCCCTCGCAGAAGAGGCAGGCTGCGCCACCCACCCACCTGTCCATGCGTTGAAAAAGCGGGGTATTCGAAGCGAGGCCGGCCATCAGAGGGCGGGGAGGAAGGTGGTGCGCATCCGAAAATCCATATCCTCCGGCAATCCGCCGCGCAACTCTCTTCATCGAAAGTGTCGCCGGGGGGTGCATCACGGGAAAGTTCCCGTGGTAGGGCGGGACGTCCCGGCCTGCCGCGAAGGGTTTTCCCGGACAGCCCAGAGGTCTGTCCCTACCCTTCTGCGCGAAAGGGCAACTTTCCCGTCATGCGCCCGTGTCGCCGACAGGCGCGATATTTGGTTTTGCAAAGCCCGGCGGTCGGGAGTATGACTCGGCGGCAGGACATGGGGTCCCAAAATCCCGCATTATCTATGAGCCAGTTTTCCGCCCGCCTGATCATCCTTTCCATCTTTGCAATCTTCGTCTCCGGCTGTGCTTCCGGCCCGCAGGTCGACCCGGCCATCACCTCGTCGGCCACCTCGCGGGGGGTCGATCCGGGAACCGTTCTCAAGATGTCGAACGCCCGGGTTCTGGACTATGACGACATCCAAAATCTTGTGAGCAAGGGCGTGCCGTCGGGCACGATCGTGGCCTACCTCAACAGCACCCGGAAAGTTTACGATTTCTCTTACGCCCAATTGGCCGGGCTGAAATCCGCGGGGGCGACGCCCCAGCTTCTCAACTATCTCACCGAGACGCAGGGGTTCTATGGAAACAACTCCCCACGCCAGAAAGCGAAGGTGGCCAGGATGCAGAAGGACCAATACTACAACAGCCCATACTATCAGGATGAACAGCCGTTCGCCTACAACGAGCCGGCCGTGGATGATTGGTATGACTCTTCCTACGAGGAATCGCTCTACAGCCCGTTTTCCTTTAACAACTGAGCGGTGTCATGGGCGGGCAGCGCCAGCGACATCAGCGGTTCCTTCTTCCCCAGGTTCCCCTCGTCAGGGTTGTCGGGCGCATCCTCGGAGTGGAAGTTGAGGAACGTGCCAACCCCGACGAGATCGACCATGTTTGGATCCGGATCCATGCGGGCGACGCGGTCTTCGTCTCCGTCAATACTTCCTCGAGGAAAAATCGTCTCGCCGGGTTTGATCCGAGAGTCCGTGTGGGGCTGAGCCGCGGAACGTGGGCGACCTTGCCGCCGCATGGCGCGGAAATTTGTCCGGCGAACGATTATGCGGAGATCGAGTCCCGTTCGAACGTGTTTTTCGAGCACTATGAGCGCAAGCCGCTCGAGGATCTCTTGATGGATCGCTGCGCGAAGGCCTGCCTGCTGGAAGTCGTGGGGGCTCCCTACCATCAGCGTGGTGTCCAGGGGGTTCATCAGATTCACTCCAGGAGGGCGAGTTGCGCGGTGCCCGGGGATATTCGCGGCGGGGATGGGTCCCTGAAATTTTATTTTTTGTCCGGACAGGCGACAGAGCTTTTTCTGTTCAAGTTTTGCGGGCAGCCGTGACAAGCAATTTTCCGTTTCTCCGGCAACGGCTTCCCTTTTTGGGGCTTTTGCTCGCGGCGATTGGGGGGATTTTGTTTTCCGACGTCGTGAGCTGGCCGTCGGCTGTTTTTTGCGCGCTTGCCGGGCTGTTCCTCGTTGCGGGATTCCTTCCCCTGCGAGGGCCGTGGATCCTGCTCTCCGTGGCGGGGGCCTTTGCGTGTGCCCATGTCTGGCAGACGCGGGAGTCCACGTCCCGGAGGCTTGCGGACCTTGTCGAAGACGGGCGGTTCCTCGTCGTGGCCGAGGGAAGGGTCTCCTCCGATCCGGCTCCCCATGGTGCCGCCCATGAGCGATTCACGATGCGCGTGGAGAGGTTGGAACTCGAAGGGAAAGAGTTGCGTTCCTCCGCCCGTGTCGCGGTGGTCGTCCCGGCGCCTGCCCCGGCACAGGGCGATCGAGTCCGCGTCACCGGGAGCCTCCGGGTGATCGAGCCCCCGCGAAATCCCGGCGAATTCAACGCCAAGGCCTGGATGGCCCGGAACGGCGTCACCTGTCAAATCGAGGTGGCGGCAACCGGGGATCTCACGATCGTCAGGAAAGCCTCCCGGTATTCGCTCGTCAGCGTGGCCAACCGATCCCGGCAGTGGATGGAAAACACTTTGCGGCTTGGGATCTCGGGGGACCCCGTGGTTTGCGATTTTCTTGCCGGGATGGTCCTCGGGGTGACCGCCGCCATCCCGGCCGCTCTCCAGCAGGAGTTCCGGAACACGGGAACCTTTCATCTTTTTTCCGTGAGCGGGCTGCATGTCGGCATGATCGGGTTGATCTTGTGGCAGGCGCTCAAAATCGCGGGTGTCAGCAGACGCTGGGCGGTTCTGGCCATCATTCCGGCGCTGTTTTTCTACGCTTTGCTCACGGGTTGGAAACCCCCGAGTCTGAGAGCGGCGGTGATGTCGGCCATTTTCCTGATCGGGCTGACATCCTCGCGTCGTCCCGTCCCGCTCAATTCCCTGTGCGCCGCGGCCTTCCTCATCCTCGTGCAATGGACCAGCGAGGTCTTCAATCCGGGGTTCCAGTTTTCGTTTCTCGTGGTGGCGGCGATTTTGCTGCTTGCGCTTCCTCTCCACGACCTGATCCGGAAGCGCTGTCATCCGGATCCCTTCGTTCCCCGCCAACTTTGGACAAGGTGGCAAAAGGGGACATCGGACCTTGTGGAAAATCTCGGAGGTCTGGCCTCGGTGTCGCTCGCGGCATGGGTGGGGTCCCTGCCGTTGACGCTTTTGTATTTTCATCTGGTGTCATTCTCCGCGCTGCCCGCGAACCTGCTCATCGTCCCCCTGGCATTCGTCATCATGGTCACCGCTGTTCTCGCCCTTCTTGGCGGAGTGTTCTGGGGAACGCTGGCCGTCATTTTCAACAATGCAAACTGGGCCTTTTCCAAGCTTCTCCTGGGGACTGTCCATTTGATGTCCTGCCTGCCCGCGTCTTTCCTCTATATGGGAAGTCCGGCGCCCGCGCCCGTGACCGTCACGGTCTTCGATTTTGGGGCAGGCGGGGGCGCGGGGATTGAATCGGAAGGAAAGGTCTGGCTCATCGACTGTGGGCCGAAGTGGCAGTTCGACGGTGTGATCACACCGTGGTTGCATGGCCGGGGAAAAGCCTCGCCCGAGGGCCTGATCTTGACACATGGGGATGCGCGCCACATCGGCGGGGCGGCGGAACTCATCGGAAGCGATCCCCCCGGGGTTCTTGTCGAGTCGATGGTCGATGACCGATCCTCGCAGCGGCGCCGCCTTCGCAAGCAGATGGAGACCCTTCGAATCCCCAAGTCCCTCCATCGCGCGGGAGATTCCATCCGGATTTCCCAATCCGCCACCTTGCGCATCTTGTATCCTCCTGCAGGAATCCTGCGCGATATGGCCGATGACAAGGCGCTGGTCGTGCGGCTGGACACCGGACGCGCGCGGATCCTTTTCCTCTCCGATGCCGGGCCGGGGACACGGGAGTGGTTGCTGCAAAATGCCGGCCCCGAATTGCCTGCGGACATCGTCGTCCAGGGCGCGCATCACTCGGGACTTCCGATGGATACGGCGTTCGTCGATGCCGTCCGCCCCAAACTGATCGTTTCCACCGCATCCCATTTTCCCGAGAGTGAAAGCCTGGACGAAAATTGGGTGTCCCGGATCGAAGGCTGCGGGATCCGGATTTTCCGTCAAGATCTCTCCGGAGCGGTGAGGATCGACCTCCACCCATCGGGATTTCAGGCGACCGGTTTTTTCGACGGATCGCGGTTTTCCTCGCCGGGGAACCCGGAATCTACCCACTGATCCCGAAAACGGCGTTTGAAGAGATTTGAGCCCGGATCCAGCGATTCCTCACGCAGAGGCGCAGGGAGCGCAGGGAAAAGCGGTTTTCAGGCGTGCGCGCCGGGGAAGCCGGAAGATACGAGGGCGAATGTCCCTCCGGTCGAATGACCGCCGTCACACTCCTCATTTGCGTGGCCGGCTACACTGTCCTGATTCTGGGTTTTGCCCGGGCCGTGACGCCCGGCGCAGCCGACGGCTCATTGATCCGGGCGGCGGACGGTCACATCGTCGGCAGCGCCCTGATCGCCCAGAAATTCACGCAGCCGCGCTACTTCTGGCCCCGGCCCTCGGCCGTGGATTACAATGGCACCGGGGCGGGCGGCAGCAACAAGTCGCCGACGAGTCCCGATCTTGCGGAACGGGCGGAAAAAACCGTCGGGGCCTACGGTGCCACCTCCGCGAGCAGATCCTGCGCGAGCTCCCCGATGTGGACCTGGTTGTCGTTTGACGAGATTCGGCGCGGCCCGTTCCCGATCCGCATTGACCGGTCGGGGAGCGTCTGACATGACAAAACCGGCCATGAAAGACTCTTCCCATGCCCTGCGTGCCGGTTTGCCTGCTGTTCTTCTTGCGGCGTGTGGCGGGCTGATCCAGGGGTTTGACACGGGGGAATCTCGAATGCCAGCCCGGCGATCATCGCGCATTTTCATTTGCCCTTTGCCGCGCAGGGACTGGTGACGAGCCTTGTCCTTGTGGGGGCGATGATCGGGGCGGCGCTGGGCGGAGCGCTGGCCGACCGCATGGGCAGGAGGGGAGGATTGTGGGTTTGCGGGATTGTCTTTTCGGTCGGTGTTCTCTTCGAGGCCAATGCGTTCTTCATTTTCGGTCTTGTGACATTTCTCTCGTGGCTTTTCACGTTCGGACTGCTGCCGGAAACCTCCGGGCGCACACTCGATGACATCCAGGCGATCTGGCGGGAACGCGCAGCCACGCTTTTTTCCCACCACGGAATCCGGAGGTAAAATTCTCAAGATTCCTCTGTGTTCTCCGCGATCTCTGTGGTTCAAATGCGGGAAACTCCACCATCATGAAACTCGAAGGAAAAACCGCACTCATCACCGGCAGCGCCCAGGGAATCGGACAGGCGATCGCACTCCGGCTCGCCGAGGAAGGCGCAGATATTCTCATCGACGACCGTCCGGGAAACGCCGGGGCGGCTGAGACAAAAAAGGAAATCGAAGCGCTCGGTCGGAAGGCGGTCGTCCTCGGAGGCGATCTCGCCAACACCGCCGACGATCGCCGGTTGATCCAGCAGGGCGTCGAGGCGCTCGGGAAGATCGACATCCTCGTCAACAACGCCGGCGTCGAGAAACACGCCGACTTCTGGGATGTGACCGAGGAGGAATTCGATTTTGTCCTCAAGATCAACCTGCGCGGCACCTTCTTCCTCACGCAGGATTTCGTGAACCACCTCCGCGAGACGAAGCGTCCGGGGAAAATCATCAACATCAGCTCGGTCCACGAGGAACTTCCATTCCCGCACTTCTCGACCTACTGCGCGAGCAAGGGAGCCCTCAAAATGCTCTGCCGCGATCTCGCCATCGAACTCGCCCCGCTCGGGATCACGATCAACAACATCGCGCCGGGAGCGATCCAGACGCCGATCAATACCAAGCTGCTCAACTCACCGGACCTGCTCAAGGCGCTGCTCTCGAACATCCCGCTCAACCGCCTGGGATCAGGCACCGACGTCGCCGGGGTCGCCGCTTTCCTCGCCTCTCCGGACTCGGATTACATCACCGGCACGACGATCATCGTGGACGGCGGCCTGCTGTGGAATTACTCCGAGCAGTAAAGCGGCGGAGCTTCTTCCATGCAGACGACGCTTCGAATCTCGGATGAGCTTTACCGTGAGGGGCCAAAGCGGAAGCGGCTCGGGAAGGCACCACACTCACCCGTTTTCTGGAAGAAGGGTTGCGCCTGCGTATCAATCAAAAAACAGCCAAGCCCGCCCGGGCACATTTTTTCCGGGTTTATGATCCGGGAATTCCCTGCCGCTTTTCCGATCATGCTCCCTGCGCCTCTGCGTGAGGAATCGCCGAATTCGGGTTCATCCTGATTCCGTCATATTTTATTGTATCTGGGTATGCACTTTATTCCCCTTGGCGCAGATTTTGCACCGAATGAGCCTGCGACGACCGGACGCCACAAGATGCGGCCGGGGGAATAAAGTGCATACCCAGGTTATTGTATTTATGACAATTTGAGCATAAGTATGCGCTTATGGCGTCCACGACATTGAGCGTTCGGGTGACTGAAGATATGCGGGGGTGGCTTGAGCGATTTGCGAAGGCGCGCGGGAGCACGGGGGGAGCGGCGGCGCGGTTACTGGAGGAAGCCCGCCGCAAGGAGGAATATCCGGCGGTGGAGTTCCGGGATACACCGCTTGGACGCGTTGCTTACATCCGCGGCACACGGATTCAGATGGCCTTGGCGCGAAGGCTGGCGATGGAGTGGAAGTTTGATCCGGACAAACTGGCCCGGCATTACGGATGGCCGCTCTGGAAGGCGGAGTCGGCGGTGGGATATATGGGGGAATTCGCCGGGGAACTGGCGGGTGACGAGGCGGCATTGCTCGAAAAGGCAGGTCGCGACGAGTTGAGGAAAAAGCTGCCGCGCCTAGAAGTCTTCTCCGCGTAATCATGTTTTTGCTGGACGAACATTTGTCGCCCGAACTCGTGCGTGCCGCGAAGGCCCAGGCCGCAAAGTTTCTGGTCCAGTCGCTCCATGAGTGGCGTTCGGGATTGTTCGTCGGGCAAAGCGACGCCCGCATCCTGCGGGAAGCCTCCCGGGATAGGACCGTGTTGGTCACGTTCGACGTGAATACCATTCCGGCTCTGCTGCAGGATATGGCCGTGGCCGGAGAGGACCACGCCGGCGTGGTCTTCGTGTCTTCGAAAACTTTTTCGCAGAACGATTCCGCCGGGATCGCGGCGGCGCTGATCCGGCTCTGGCATTCCAACAAAACCGGGAATTGGACGAACCGGGGCGCCTTTCTCACGAAAGGGACCGCCTGAAATGATCGAGCGGATTCTAGCGAGGGACAGGTTGGTGGCCGCCGTCGAAACGCCATGAGTGACATCCTTCCGATTTACGATCTGGACGAGGAGATTGTTTCCGCGCTGACGAGCGGGAACCGTCTCGTCCTGCAGGCTCCGACGGGCTCGGGAAAGTCCACTCAGGTCCCGCAGATTTTGATCGACGGGGGGATTGGCGAGAGCGGGCGCTGCGTGATCCTGCAGCCGCGGAGGCTGGCGACACGGATGCTGGCCGCGCGGGTGGCCTCGGAGCGCGGCGTGAAGCTCGGCGGCGAGGTCGGGTATCAGATCCGGCTCGACAATGTTTCGTCGGCCACGACGCGGATTCTTTTCGTTACGGAGGGAATCCTTCTCCGCCAGATGCTGGCCGATCCGGAATTGAAAGGCATCTCCACGGTCATCTTCGACGAGTTCCACGAGCGGCACCTTTACGGGGACATCAGCCTCGCGCG
>JBAYWC010000113.1:0-8093 GCA_041674265.1 Terrimicrobiaceae bacterium | reverse complement strand
GCACGAAATCCTTTCAAAAAAGATCGGCCAGAAGGTGCAGCTCGAGGTTTGGCGCGCGGGCCGTACGGCCCGCGTCGACGTCATGACCGGCGAACAGCCGGATCCCCTGGTCCGGGTCTCGACAAAACCTCAAAACCGCCGGATTCCCAAACGCCCGGCGAGCCCGGTTTTGCAGCCGTCGTCTCCCGGGTTTTCCTATCGCGACGCCAGCAAGGAAACGCTCCGGGAATATGGCATCACGCGACAAGCGAATGGCGGCGTGATTGTCTCGCAAGTGGAGCCCGGAAGCCCGGCCGCGGCCGCCGGCCTCGAGGAGGGAGATGTGATCACGGAAGCGGGCGGGCACCCGGTGCTTGGCCGGAAAGATCTCGATGAGGTCATGAAATCCGCAAGCCCGGATCGCGGGATCCTTCTCCTGCTCGAACGCGGGGGCCACAGGACATTTGCCATCCTGAAACCCTGATCATCGCGTGATCATGCCCCGGGGGATTTTTCCAGCCGCGCTTTCACCGCCTCGAAAACGATCGGAAGAACCGAGACCACGATGATGCCGAGGATCACGAGCTTCATGTTTTTCTGAACGACTTCGAGACCGCCGAAGAGAAACCCTCCCCCGACGAAGAGGCCGACCCACAGGACGGCTCCCAGCAGGTTGAACGCGATGAATTTCCGGTAGGTCATGCTCCCGACGCCCGCGACAAACGGCGCGAACGTTCGCACGATCGGCATGAACTGCGCGAGGGAGACCGCCCGCCCGCCGTATTTCTCATAAAAGGCATGCGCCTTCATCAAATAGTCTTTCCGGAAAAACCAGCCGGACTCGAAATGGAAGACCTTCGGCCCGATCCAGGAACCGATCGCGTAATTGGCCGTGTTGCCCAGGATCGCGGCGCCAAACAGCAGCGGCGCGATGATCTCAACCTCCATCATGCCCTGCGCCGAGAGCGCGCCCACGGCGAAGAGAAGCGAATCCCCCGGAAGAAACGGAGTCACCACCAGGCCGGTTTCGCAGAACACGATTGCGAAGAGCAGCACATAAACCCAGACCCCGTAGTGCTCGATGAATACCCGGAGATGGTTCTCGGCGTGCAGGAAAAAGTCGATCAATGCAGACATGGAGGGTGTTCTTATGCGCGGCGGAGTGGCCGCTTGCAACTGGAATTTGCGGGCCAGTTTTTCCGGCACGCGGAGATCGACCCGGATTCTCTGGTTGAATACGGGGAATTCTCAGCTATCGCTAGCGGCTGTGTTTATCGCCGCCAGGAACCAGGGGCCACGGGCGTCCCGCCCGTGTGTGGCGCGACCGTTCCGCTTGCGATGCCCGGTGTCCAAACGGGCGGGACGCCCGTTCTCCTGAAATCCTAAGCCCCCGCCTTCCTTCATGCCAAACGAACCTGATTCCCTCGACCTCGCGCTCGACAGTTGCCTCGATCACGCCTCCGCGGAGGGAATCCTGCTGGGGGAGATGCTGGACCGCCTGGGCCGTTCGAGTTTCTGTTTTGTTTCCCTCCTGCTGGCGGTTCCTTTTGTCCAGCCGTTTTCGCTCGGACCGCTGACCATGATCGGCGGGGTCACTTTCATGGTTGTCGGCTGGCAGATGGGGACGGGCCACCAGAAGACCGAGCTTCCGAAAGCGGCGGCGAAATTGAACATCCACGGGAAGGGCTGGGTGGGGGTCCTGCGGTTCTGCAAGCGGCTGCTTGCGGTCTGTCGCAAATTCACCCGCGCCCGGATGCCATCGTGGGTTTCGGGAGAAAAAGGCGAGCGTTTCGTCGGTTGGCTGATTCTCGCAGGAGGCGCCCTTCTCGCCGTCCCGGTGGCCAACCTTCCCTTCAACAATACCCTGCCCGCGCTCATGATCGTCTTCGCCTGCATCGGCTGGCTGGAAAAGGACGGCCTCATGGTGATGGTGTCTCTCGCCTGGGGCCTCGCCACGCTTCTCTACTTCATCGCCGTGATCGTCGCCCTGGTCTTTTTCGGTTCGCAGGTCTGGGCATGGATCGGGCATTTCCCGCTTTTCGAATAGCCCGCACTTTCCTCGTGACAGAAACATTCCGACAACCAAAAACTCGCGCTTGCCCCCCACAGGCTCTCTTCTCCCAGAAAGAATTCACAGGCCTTTTCGGATCAGGTCAAAAATGTCGGTGTTGTCGCGAAAGCCGGTGAATTCCTCGGAACCCGGACCGGCACTGACCGCAACGGCATCCTCTGCCGCGCCAACAGCCGACGCGGTTTTGAAAGCGGAGGGCTCGGTGTGGGCGATTCCATCTGGCGTCGTGGTTTGGCCGGATCCGGGTCCCGTGGACCATGTCAGCGAGGGCACTCCCTGAGCATTGATCCCGAGAATGGCCGCTCCTTTGTCATTGCGGAAGGAATAGCCATTGAGGCGAAGTCCTCCGGAATTCTGCTTGCCGGCCACGACGATGAGGGCGTTTTCTCCCGCGTATTTCCTGGCAATGGACACAGCCTGATCAAGCGCGGCGATTTCCTTCAGCGTCCTCTCTCCTTCATTCTGTGAGGAGGCCTTTCCGGAAAGGCCCGCATCCACCACGAGCAAATACCCTTTCGGGTTGTATTGGAGCAAAAGGATGGCCTGCAGGACCATCTCCGACAAGGACGGCTGCGATGCGGAGACCTGCACCTCGTCCGCGAATGCCAGCCGTCCCATGCTGAAAAGCCCGAGGATCTTCGGCGCATGCCAGAGCGGGGTGCTTTCCATTTCCTGCTGGTTGCGAACGATATCGTAACCCTTGTTCCTCATTTCCAAAATCAAGTCCCGCCCATCCTTGCGGCGTCCGTCTTTGGTTTCGGGAAGAAAGTCCGCGGCACCCCCACCAAGGAGAACGTTCACATCAGAGGATCCCACCAATTGCAACCCGATCGTCTGGAAGTCCAGGGGGTCGGAAGTTTTGGCATAAAAGGCAGCCGCGGTCGCATCGGTCAGCGAGGTGTTGGAAACGATGCCAGTGACCCGTCCCCTCTTGCGCGCCAGTTCCAGAAGGGTGGGCAATGGCGTCCGGCTTGCCTCGAGGCGCAGTGTCCGGTTGTTGGGCTTTTGCCCCGTGGCAATAGCGCCTGCCGCCGCGGCGGAGTCGGACACGGCAAAATCGTTCGCCTGCGTTGTGAGAAGGGCCAGATGCGGAAACTTCTCGATCTCAAACCGGAAATCCGCGCCTCCCGCATAAATCCTGGCGGAGGTCAAAACGGATGGACTCAAGTTGTCTGAAAGAAAAAGCACGATGGCGAAGGGCTTTTGAACAACCCAGTTCACGTAGAAAAGAACGCCAACCGCTAGAAAGACCAGCAGGCAGACTAAGGCAAGGAACCGATTACGCAGCTTTTTACTCACGGAAAATCATTGTGCCGGATGCGGCCCGCAGGCAACAGGATTTTCTCTCCGGCGCATTTCCCCTTGCTCTTGCCCAAGGCCCGGTGTAAGAGTTCGCGCGGAATGCCCCCCCCCCGATTTATGGGAGTCGCGTGGGAGTGAGTTCAAAGTCATTAAAATTAAGCAAGATAAACTGCCCTGTGGTGTAATGGTAACACAGTGCCCTTTGGAGGCATTATTCATGGTTCGAGTCCATGCGGGGCAGCCAAGCATTTATCTGGCTTTGCGGGCGGTATGCCCAAAAGTATGCCCAACGAAATGAAGCAGCCTCTCTGTAGGGATGGCGCCCTCGTTCACCATCATTCAAGGAGATGCCTTGGAAAAACTGCGGGAACTCCCCTCGGAATCCGTCCAGCGCTGTGTGACTTCCCCACCGTATTGGGGGCCCAGAGACTATGGGCACGAGAAGCAACTCGGTAGAGAACCCACCTATCAGGAGTATGTCGATAACATGGTGGCAGTGTTTGAGCGGGTTCGGCGCGTGCTGAAGGATATCTCCGAAACCACAAACAATGAACCCCGAACAATCCGCTCCAAGATCTTCCCCCATGTCCGCCAGCCCGCAAGGTTCCCTACTCACACCGCTCAGGCCCGGCGGCATGCGTCTCGATGCGGGGGGGGGCGCCGGTGTCGGGTGAGCCCGGCTGGACGCACGTGACGAAAGAGTGGAAAGAGGACACCCTGCGCGTGGCCCTCCCCTTTGAAATCGAGGAACGCGTCAATCTGAACCGGCGAGACTTACGCGGAGCAGCGGAGAGCGCGGAGAAAATCGGTTTTCAAGCGGACTGAAAACAGGACGAACGCATCGAAAGCGGCGGTGAGTCTTTTGCGTCGAAATCTTCCTGGCTTCCGGATAGGGATAAATGGATGGATTCATTTGCCGGGCATCCTGCGGGAGAGGGAGGAGCGCGTTCCCTGCTGCTGATCAAGCCCGGTTCGATGGGCGATGTCATTCACGCTCTTCCCGTGGCCTCCGCCATCCGCCGGGCGTGGCCGGACGCCTTCCTGACCTGGGTCGTCGATCCGCGCTGGGCGCCACTTCTGGAGGGCAACCCGGCGGTTTCGCGGATCCAATTGTTTCCCCGGCAGGGTTTTCGTGGGTCGGCCGGTTGGGTTCGAGCGATCCGGTGGTATTTCGCGCTTGGCGGCCTGCGTCCGGATTTTGTGGTGGATCTTCAGGGGTTGCTGCGCAGCGCGCTGATGGCAAGGTGTTGCCGGGGGAAGGTGGCGGTGGGACTTTCCGATGCGCGCGAGGGGGCGGGGATTTTTTATCATCGCATCGCGAAGACTTTGCCTGACGAACATGCGGTATTCCGTTACCTGCGATGCCTGCCGTTGCTGGGAATTGCCGAGCCGGAGCGCTGCGATTTTTTTATCCCATCCGGCACAGCGCCATCCCTTCCCGCAGGCTGTATCGTTCTTCATCCGTTTGCGCGGGGAGCGGGAAAATCGATGGACGCCGGGGCCATCCGGGCGTTCGTCACGGAGATTCAGGCGAAAAGCAGGAGACGGATCGTGATTGTCGGGGTGGGGGACCCACCGGCTTCCCTGCCTGCGGGGGGGATCGATCTCACGGGAAAAACCTCGCTGGCCGAATTGATCGGAATCCTTCGCTCGGCGCGCTTCGTGGTGAGCGTGGACAGCGGTCCCATGCACCTTGCCTCCGCGATCGGGGTTCCGATGCTCGGTGTCCACACGTGGAGCGACCCGCGGCTTGTCGGCCCCTTCGACAAGGGGGCCTGGATCTGGCAGGGCGGCGGGATTCGCCCGCAGGACTTGTCGAAACCTCCGCTTGAACAAAAACCGTTCACCCCGGAATCCGCCCGCGAAATCGCCCGGTTTGTCGCCTCAATCACCGATTGAACCGAAAACGGCGGAATACGTATTCCCGCACAAATCGCCCGCTGTTTTTTTGCCGGTTTTCAGTGTCCGTCGGCGGATTGAGCATTCTCCCCGCTGAAAATGGCGGCGACCTCGTCCGCCTCGTTGCTCCGCACGATGTAGATCCATCCGTCTTCGGTGCGGAGGAGATCGGTCCAGCCCGCCATCTGCAAGGCGAGGAGAAGCTTGCGGAGGCGGGCGGGATCCGGGAACCATGCTCCCAGAGAATGCAGGGCGCAGCGTTTTTCCAGGAAAATATGGCGCAGGAGATCGTGGGACTCGATTTGTTCGGAGTGGTCCAGGCGGATGACCGCCGCCAACTGGTGTCCGACTCCAAACGTGAGACGGGCCGGCAAAAGCAGGACGTCCCCGAGGATGTGCCATCCGACCACGGCGCGATCGCTTGCCGGATGAAAACGGTTGAGCCGTTCATCCACCGCCGCCCAGATGAGGAGGACGAGCGCCGCGGCCATTGCCGCGGGTTGGATCCATGCCGGGAGAGCCATCAGGCGTTCCCCGGTCAGAACTTCCTGTCCGTTGGCCACAGTGAGCACTCCAAGGATCACCCCCGCGAAGAGTCCATAGGAGATCGTCCATCCCGCCCATGCGCCGAGAAGGCTCAGCAGCGCGGCAATCATGGCATGGCGGTTGTGGGAGGAAATCCGCTGGCGGAATCGCGGATTCATGCGGACCGGTATCCGTCCGGGTCGATCACCACCGAAGCAAACCCCGCGTCCTTCAAACCGGCCTCGATGGCCGCCGTCCGTCCGGCCAGGAGATTTCGTTCCCCCGGCGCGATTTGCAGTTTCGCGGTGATCGGCGGCTCTTCGAGAAACCGGACCCGGAAAATTTTGAAGCCAAGCGAGCGAACGAATTCCTCGCCCCGTTCCACCAGGGAGAGCGCATCGCTCGTGACACGGGTGCCATGCGGGATGCGGGAGGAGAGGCAGGGCTGGGCGGGGGCGTCATGGGTGGGAAGTCCCAGAGTCCGTGAGATTTCCCGCACCTCGGCCTTGGAGAGCCCGGCCGCTTTGAGCGGGGCGAGGATTTGAAACTCCGCCGCCGCGCGCGATCCCGGACGCAGATCATCGCGGTCGTCCGCATTTTCCCCGTAGGCAATGGTCCGGTAACCGCGATCCCGCGCGATTTTCTCGAGGCGGGAAAAAAGTTCGACCTTGCAGAAGTAGCAGCGGTTTGGCGGGTTCGCGAGGTAGTCCTCATTTTCAAATTCCGCCGTGGCGACGACCTCGACACGGGTGCCGATTTGTCCGGCGACCTCCAGAGCCTGCCGCAGGGCGGATCGGGGGAGACTCGGGCTGTCGGCAATGGCGGCGAGAACCTGTCCGCCGGCGGCGCGCGAGGCGAGGGCAAGAAGGCAGGTGCTGTCCACCCCGCCCGAATAGGCGACGACGAGCGGCGACCGGGATCTGACGATCGCTTCCACCTTTCGGATTTTTTCTTCGAGTGTCACGGCGCAAACCTGTCGCGGACAGGGATCGGATGTTCGTGAAGTAACGGCATGGCGGATCAAAATACGGCTCTTTTTTCAAAAAACGATTGCAAATCTGGTGAAGGAAACCCAACCTTCGACATTCAACAATTTACCCAAATGGCCGACCCAGCAAACAAATACAGCGAGAACGCGAGCGGAAAATTCTACGTGGACGATCAGTGCATCGATTGCGATCTCTGCCGGGAGACAGCTCCGGCAAATTTCAAGCGCAATGACGATGGCGGGCACAGCTATGTTTTCAAGCAGCCGGAGACCCCGGAAGAAGAGGCCCTCTGCAAAGAAGCCCTGGAAGGCTGCCCGGTCGAAGCCATCGGAAGCGACGGCGAGTAGAGCCTCTCTCCCCAGGAAGGCGCCCGGAAAAACCGCGGGCCTTTTTTATGTCTCGCGACACGTTCCGTCGAAAGGTCCTCGCAGAGTGGCGGGGATTGGAGGAACCCCGGTCGAGGGCGGACCGTTGTGCCTCGGTGGCGGAACTCCTGCAGAAGGTCATGCCGAAGCTCGGTCTCGGGGAACGGCTCGACGAACAGCAGGTCTCCGCGGCTTGGCGGGAAGTTGTCGGGGATTTTTTGGCCCAACACTCGCTTCCCGTGGGGTTGAGCGCGGGAGTGCTCACCGTGCAGGTCGTCCAGCCGAGTGTCCGATACGAGCTCGAGCGGAACTGGAAGCGGGACATTCTCACGAAACTCCAGGAGCGGTTCGGGAAAAAAGTGGTCCGCGAAGTCCGCTTTCGGATTTGACCCACAAAGGAAAATGACCACCCACAAAAAGGCAAAAAGAGAAAGTTGAAAGATGCGAAGCCTTCATCCGAAATGTGAAATTTATCCGGGGTAGGGACAGACCTCTGGGCTGTCTGGAAGACTCTTCGAGGCGGGCCGGGACATCCCGCCCTGCTATGGGAACTTTCGTATGATGCGCGTGCGCCGGGAGGGGGTTTTTCGAATCAGCGCACCTCGACAAGCAGGATCAACTGGCCTTTGCCCCACTGTGGTCCGCGGATGTAGAGCGGGGCGTCGCGGGCGAGACGGGCCTCGGTGGTCAGCAGCAGATCCTTGTCGCGGAAGAGCCCGATCTGGAGCCGGTAGTGTGCGGTTTCCTGTGCGAGGCATGTCACCCGGAAGAAAAAATCCTTGCTGGGAACGAGCCATTCATCGGTGGCACCGCCGAGGGCTCGTTTTTTCTGTCCGAGGAGGTAGAGCGAGTTGTAGCCGAAAACTTTTTTGATCGTTGGGGAAAATTCCTCCAGCGGCCTGGGAATCCCGGCTGGCGGAGCCTCATTCGTGGCCAGGACAAGAGCGGACCAGATTTGATCCG
>JBAYWC010000112.1:0-8151 GCA_041674265.1 Terrimicrobiaceae bacterium | reverse complement strand
GTCGCCAACTTCGTTTTTTTTGTTCATCCCACCACGACGCTATCGCCGCAGCCCGTTTTGTCTAGCTCTTTTTGCTTCCCCCATGCTCCCGCCTGCTTGAGCCAGGTAAATGGAAATGCCTTGTTTTTCTTGTGACTGTGTTTTTCTTGTGACTTGACCCGGCAGGAGTGAGGTCCCATATTGGTCAGTTCCCATTCGATTGAAGATGGCGGGATTGGTTCCCGCCTTTTTCATCGGTGGATATACCGATTTTTTATGAATTCCGAACTCATTGCGATGCTCGATTACCTCGAGCGCGAAAAAGGCATCAAGCGTGAAATCCTGGTGGAAGCGATTTCCAGCGCCCTCCTGGCGGCCTCCAAGAAGAGCTTCACGTCGGGCACCCGGGAGTTGCGGATTGAGATCAATCCTCAAAGCGGCTCGATCCGCGCTCTGGCGAAACTGATCGCCGTGGAAAAGGTTACGAACCCGCACGACGAAATTCTCCTCTCCAAGGCCAAGGCTGTCAAAGCCGATGCCCAGGCCGGGGAGGAAGTCGAGATCGAGGTCACCCCGAAAGATTTCGGGCGCATTGCCGCCCAGGCCGCCCGGCAGGCGATCAACCAAAGGATCCGCCAGATCGAGCGGGAGATGATCTATGACGAATTCAAGGACCGCGCCGGAGAAATCGTCAATGGCACGGTTCGGCGGTTCGAGAAATCGGACGTGATCATCGATCTTGGAAAGTTCGAAGGGGTCATGCCTTCCCGCGAACGGGTTGTCACCGAGGATTACAATGTGGGAGACCGGCTCCGCGCCTATGTCGTTGCGGTGGACAATGCCACGCGCGGCCCCGAGATCATCCTGTCCCGGAGCCATCCGAATTTTGTGCGTCGTCTCTTCGAGCTCGAGGTCAGTGAAATTGCGGACCGCACAGTGGAACTCAAGGTCATTGCCCGCGAGGCCGGCTACCGGACCAAGGTGGCCGTCCACAGCGAGGACCCGAAGGTGGATCCCGTCGGTGCCTGTGTCGGCATGCGGGGTGCCCGGGTCAAAAATATCGTCCGCGAATTGAACAACGAGAAGGTCGATATCATCCGCTGGGACCCGGATCCGGTGAAATTCGCAACCGCCGCCCTCAAGCCGGCGAACATTCGCAGCATTACGGCCGAGGAGAAAAACAAGACGATCCATGTGCTTGTCCACAAAGACGATCTTTCGCTGGCGATCGGCCGCCGGGGCCAGAACGCCCGCCTCACCGCCAAATTGACAGGCTGGGAGATCGATATCCAGGAAGACAAGACCGCCGCCCAGGTGATGGAGTCCCGGACAGCCGAAGCGGCCCACTCGCTCGCGGCCGTCCTCGGAATCAGCGAGGAAGACGCCCAGAAACTGGCTTCCAGCGGGATGGTTTCGATCGAGGCGGTGCAGACCGCGGGGCCCGACGACATTGCGGAAATTCTTGGATTGGACAACGAGGCGGGGCAGAAGATTTTGGATGCAGCCTTGGCGAGCACGGGAGAGAACCCCCCTGCGGCTTGACGGAGATGAAACCTTCCCCCGAGGCACTAGCGATTTATGGCAGAGAAAGTTACAAAAAAACCCACCGAAGACAAAGCCGCAAAGCCCAGGCGGGCTTCCTCTGTCGCACGCAAATCTCCACCCTCTGAGCCGGAAGTTTCGGAAACGCCCGCGCCCGCTCCCAAGCCCGTGATGGCCACGGTGGATCTGCTCGAGCCGAAGAAAAAAATCAAGAGAGCCGAGGGCGCCCACAAGCCCGCGCTCAAACCGTTTGTCGTGCCCATTGGCGCGGCGGTCGTCCTTCCCCCGGTTGCCAAGATCGAGGAACCTCCGGCCCCAACGGAGCCTGTTGTCGAGGAGGAAATCGACGCGGAACCCGAACTGGGGAAAAAAGTCCTGCATCTCAAGCCACCGATCATTGTCAAAGATCTCGCCGAGCACCTGGGATTGAAACCGTTCCAGATCATCAAGGATCTCATGGCCCTTCAGATTTTTGCGAACATCAACCAGACGGTGGAGCCGGATACCGCCGCCAAGGTTTGCGAACTTCACGGTTTCGTTTTCGAACGCGAGAGAAAAGACACCTCGAAAGGGCACCACAAAATCGAGGTCAAGGTCGAGGCTCCCAAGGAACCCAAGAAGCCGAAGGCGGACGAACTCGACAGCCGGGCTCCCATCATCACGTTCATGGGCCATGTGGATCATGGAAAGACCTCCCTGCTCGATGCCATCCGCAAAGCCCGTGTTGCCGCCGGGGAAGCGGGGGGAATCACCCAGCATATCGGCGCTTACAGCGTCGAACGGAACGGCCAGCGAATCACCTTTCTCGACACCCCCGGCCACGCGGCTTTCACGGCGATGCGGGCGCGTGGAGCCACGGTCACGGACATCGTCGTCCTTGTCGTGGCGGCGGACGACGGGCTCATGCCGCAGACGTTGGAAGCCATCTCGCATGCCAAGGCGGCCGGGGTGCAGATCATGGTTGCGATCAACAAGATCGACCTGCCGTCGGCCAATTCCGACCGGGTGAAAACCCAACTCCAGGAACACGGGTTGGTGCCGGAGGACTGGGGCGGCGACATCATTTGCCTTCCGGTGAGCGCCACAAAAGGAACAGGTGTCGCCGAACTCCTCGACATGATGACCCTGCAGGCGGAAATTCTGGAACTCAAGGCCAGCGCCACGGTGGATGCCCGCTGCACGGTGATCGAAGCCCAGGTGGAGCAGGGTCGCGGCCCGACGGCAACGGTGATTGTGCGCATGGGCACTCTCCGGGTCGGGGATCCTTTCATTTGCGGAAATTACTGGGGCAAGGTCAAGCAACTCATCAGCGACCTCGGCAAGGCGGTCAAGGAAGCCGGGCCTTCGACGCCTGTGAAGGTTCTCGGTTTCAGCGGGCTTCCGAATGCGGGCGACGAACTGATGGTCATGGACTCCGAAAAATCCGCCCGGATTCTCAGCGAGGAACGGCTCGAAGGCCAGCGCAGCAACAAGCTGGCCGCCCCGCAGCGGGCGACTTTGGAGAACCTGTTCGCCAACCTCGCCGAGGACCAGAAACCCACGCTCCGGATCGTGGTCAAGAGCGATGTCCAGGGCTCGCTGGAGGCGATCGTTTCCTCGCTCAAAGACATCCCGCAAAAGAAAATTTCCCTGGAGATCATCCATGCGGCGGTCGGGCCGATCACGGATTCCGACGTCCTTCTTTCGAGCGCGTCGAACGCGATCATCATCGGCTTCAGCACGAAGACCGAAAACACCGCGGCCCAGGCCGCAAAACGCGAGGGCGTCCAGATCAAGCTCTACAGCATCATTTACGAGCTGCTCGACCAGGTTCGCGAGGCGATGAGCGGGATGCTCGAGCCGGAATTGCGCGAGGCCGTCATCGGCCATGCGGAGGTCAGGCAGGTTTTCGACCTGACCAAGGGCAAAGTGGCCGGCTGCATGGTGACCGACGGCCGCATTGCGCGCACGGCCCGGGCGCGGGTGCTCCGCCGCCGCCAGCCGATTTACGATGGCGGGCTGGCCACGTTGCGCCGGTTCACGGACGACGTGAAGGAAGTCCGGGCGGGCCTGGAATGCGGGATCAAGCTCGGAGATTTTTCCGAATACCTGCCGGAGGACATCATCGAGTGCTACACGCTCGAGAAGATCCCCCAACAACTCTGATCCGAAACCACTGAAATCCACTAACGGTCACTGAATATTACCGGAGTGCCTCGTCGCGATATTTTCGCTCTCCACCGGTGGACTCGGCCATGTCCAACGATTCATCCCATATTCGTGTTTTTTAGTGATGTCCAGTGGTTCCGCCCCTCTCTTAAATCATGAAACACCGTCTCGAAAGGGTCTGCGAAGTCCTCAAGCGCGAACTCGGAGTGATCCTCCTCCGCGAGATCGATTTCGCGCCCATCCTGGTCACGATCAGCTCCGTGGATGTCACCCCGGATCTCAAGCAGGCTCATGTCTATGTCTCGGCGCTCGGCAACCCCGGCCAGCAGCGGCAGGTTCTGGAGAAGCTCGAGCACAACCGCGTTCACCTGCAAGGCGAGATGGCCAAGCGGGTGACGCTCAAACATACCCCGCACTTGTTTTTCAAGCTCGATGAAGCCATCGAACGCGGCTCGCGGGTCTTGAATATCATGAATGAACTGGGGCTCGACGATGGCGCGGATGTTTGACGAGATCCTTTCCCCGCTGGACAAGGCCCGCAGGGTCCTGGTCGCCAGTCATCTGCGGCCGGATGCCGATGCGCTCGGTTCGACGATCTCCTGCGCGCTGTGGTTGAAGAACTGCGGGAAAGACGTCACGGCATGGATCGAAGACGGAGTGCCGGAAAAATTCCGCTACCTGCCGGGCCATGAACTCGTCTCCGCTCCCCCGGCTTCTCCGGAAAAATTCGATGTCTTTCTTGCGCTCGACACCTCGGTCAGGAACCGTCTGGGAACGGTGGCGGCGGCGGTTGCCCCGGGCGCGCTGTGGATCAACATCGACCACCATGTGAGCAACGATCTCTACGGGGATGTCAACCACGTCGATCCCACGGCGCCTGCCACCGGCCAGATCCTCTATGAAATATTCCGCGGCGCCGGCGTGGAACTGACGCCGGCCATTGCCGCCAACCTCTTCGCGGCGATTTCCACCGACACCGGTTCGTTTCAATACGAGGGAACCAATGCCCGCACATTCGATGCGGGCTCTGGCCTCGTGGCCGCCGGGGTGGACGTGGGGTTGCTGAGCCGCGCGATGTATGAGAACCAGCCGAGGCGCCGGTTCGAACTCCTCCGCTTCGCGCTCGACAAGGCCGAATTCCATTGCGGGGACCGGATCGCGACCTTCTCGCTGACGCTCGCCGACGCTTCCCGCCTGGGTGTCATCCCCGAGGACAACGAGGGAATCATCGACCAGCTTCGCTCGATCGAAGGCGTGCGGGCCGCCATCTTTTTCGAGGAGCTCCCCGAGGGAAAAGTCCGGGTGAGCGCGCGCTCGAAAGACCCCGCCCTCGATGTCTGCAAGATTTGCCAGGTCTTCAAGGGAGGGGGGCATCCGATGGCGTCAGGAGCCCGCATCCGCGGGCCGCTCGAAAAGGTGAAGGAAGATTTTTTAAAGGTTGTCAGCGATGAAATCAGGAAACGAGATTGACGGGGTATTGTTGGTGGACAAGGCGTCCGGGATGACATCGCATGATGTCGTCGCGATCACGCGCCGGGCTCTCAATACCAAGAAGGTCGGCCATTGCGGCACCCTCGATCCCCTGGCCACCGGGCTTCTTTTGATCACGATCGGACGGGGCACCAAGATCCAGGACCTGCTGATGAGCGAGGACAAGGAATATGTGGGAACCCTCGAACTCGGGAAGGTCACCGACAGCCAGGATGCCGACGGCGCGGTGACCGGGACCAGGCCGGTCCCGGATCTGGCCCGCGGGCAGATCGATGCCGCCTTCGCAAAATTCCACGGCGATTTCTACCAGATGCCGCCGATGGTGAGCGCGATCAAAAAAGACGGCGTTCCACTCTACAAGCTGGCCCGGCAAGGGAAAGAGGTCGAGCGGGAGCCGCGGTTCGTGCATGTCTATGCGCACGAAATCCAGGCGGTCCGGTTGCCGGAAATCGATTTCCGCGTCGTTTGCAGCAAGGGTTTTTACGTGCGCACCTACGCCCACGAGATCGGACAGGAACTCGGTTGCGGCGCCCACCTGAAATCCCTCCGCCGCACGAAATCCGGACGCTTCAACGTCGGGGGGGCGATTACCGTGGAGGAATTGAAAGCCGGTCCCCTGGATGCCGTCGCCGCCCGCGTGATGAGCCTCCCGGCCGTTTCCCGATTACGCGGCGCGTGAGGAATTTATTCGCCACGGAGGACAGAGAACACGGAGATCAGCAGGGATATTTGACGCGGTAGATTTATGGATCTTGTTCTTCCCTCCGTGTTCTCTGGTGCGCCAGCACCGCCAACCAAACCAATGAACTGAAAAGTGTTCATCATGCCAACTGAATATCCAGCATGTAGAGAAGCGGACAGCGACGAGCAATTCCGGCGCTGAAGCTCCGTGGATCGAACCTGCGAGCCGCGGCGCAAGCGAACCCGATTCGGCCTCGTAACACAAAGCGAGAACGGCCGAGCTGCCGGAAAAGCCGAAGCCTGACACCCGCCGTGAAGAGATATCCACGAAAAGCGGCGGGGTTCTCCGGGGGGGAAAGGAGGGCAGCGCGCGGGGAAGGTAAAGTTGGGCAGGCTGGGAGGCCACCTTCGCGGTCGGTTGCGCGCTGACGGTGTTCGCGCTGCACCACGGTCGGGGATGTCCCGCAGGAGATCACGGGCGACATCCGGTGGATCCGGCAAATCCTCATCAATCTCCTCGGCAATGCCGTCAAATTCACCCGGCAAGGATCGGTGGTCCTGGAGATTTCCCCGGCTTTCCTGGAAGACCGCCCGGCTCTGGATTTCTCGGTCGAGGATACCGGGTCGAATTTTCCGCCGACGGGCAGGAGGCGCTCGATGCCTTCACGCCGGAGAAATTTTCCGCCATCCTCATGGACATGCAGATGCCGGTCATGGACGGCCTGGAGGCGACGAGAAGAATCCGGGAGCGCGAATCCGGCACCCGGGTTCCCATCATCGCCCTCACCGCCAATGTGATGCCCGGCGACCGGGAGCGTTGCCTCGGCGCGGGCATGGACGAGTTTCTGACCAAGCCTTTCAAACTCCGGGATCTCTCGGGCATGCTCACCCGCTTCCTGCATTGCTGAGACCGCATGAAAGCGCCGCCGGCGGAGCGGAAGACAAATTCAGCGATTTCCCACGCAGAGCCGCAGAGGTCGCGGAGAAAACGGTTTTCAGGGAAAAATTTCACTGGGCTGCCTGATCCAGTTCCTTATCTTCCGCCCATGTTTCTCGGCTCAGTTTATTTGGCGCCGGGTTTGTGCCGCCCATTCCTGCGAGCTGGGACGCGCTTGATCTCACAATGGAGAAATATGCGCCTCGGGAGGACCGGCAGGCCTGCTGCCGGGGGGGATCTATTTTTCGGGAGGCGACAGGCTCTTGATCCCCTGCCATGCCTCCAAAATATTCGATTGGGCCTCATCCCACTTGCCCTCGTCCGCCAATTTGGACGCGACGGAAAATTTCTTTGCCACAGGCAGGCACTCCTCGGCGGAACGTCCGTAGAGAAGGGAGAGCGACTCCGACCATGCGGTCGTGAGTTGCGCGCGCTTGGCGTGGTCGGCGCGCAGCATCCATGTCATGAGTTCCATCCGTGCGACGGCACCCGGGTCGAAGCCGGCTTTCGTGTTGGACTTGAGGGTGAAGAATGCCGTTTGCAGCGGCAACAGCGCCTTCTCCTGATCCGCGGCATCCGGCGACGTATGAAAAAGGTGCAGCGCGCGCGAGGTGTCGAAGGCCATTTTCAATGCCGAGATCGGCGGCAGGTGGTATTGTCCCTCATACACCTCGTAGAGAGGCAGGATCAATTCCTGCATTTTCTTGTCGGCCGCGCCTTTCCACACAATGATCTGCAACTCCGACATCCGCTCCGGATCGAATCCCGTTATCGAGGACGATCTCGGCCAGAAACAATAAACAGCCACAGCGGCCAAGAGGAGGAGCAACAAACGTCTGAGGGCAAACATCATCCCCAATCCTGCAACACACAGACGCCTATGGAAAGCACGAAAAAGATGATCGTTTGTTTTCATCTCCCGCTTGACAATTCTCCGAATGCATATAATCAACCACATTAACAATCAAAGGGATTAACAATATGAAGCGAGAGAAATTCGACAAGGCATCCGGCGAGCGTTGGGAGTCAGCCAACAACGCTTCTGATACAAGCATCCCGATGCTATTTCTCCTATGAAACCTGACTCAGTTCTCAAGGGACAACTCATGCGGCGACAGATTCTTTTCGCAGGGATCATCGTTTTCCTGACCGGATGCGGAAAGAAGCCCGAAAGTTCCGAGGGAATGCCGCCGGGGGGGATGCCTCCGCAGGAGGTGGCGGTGGTGACTTTGACGCCGCAGCGGGCGGAGATCGTGACCGAATTGCCGGGGCGGACCGCCGCCTGCCGGATCGCGGAAGTGCGCCCGCAGGTGAGCGGGATCATCCTCAAGCGGTTGTTCGCCGAAGGGGCCGAAGTGAAATTGGGCGAGCAG
>JBAYWC010000111.1:0-8450 GCA_041674265.1 Terrimicrobiaceae bacterium | reverse complement strand
CTGCCGCCACTCCCTGGCCGTGTTGACATGGACCTCGACGACTTTCGAGGTGTCCGGCGTGTATCCGCCGGCAAGAACCCAGGCCAGGGGGATGTTGTGTTCGCGGGCGAACCGGAAGACCACCCGGTCGCGTTCCCGCAGGTCCTCATGGGTGAGATTGAGGGGGGAGTATGGGTCGTCTTTGAGCGGATCGGCACCGGCTTGATACAGGAGGATGTCCGGTTTTTCCGGAGCGAGCAGCCAAGGGAGGCTGTCCTCCAAGGTTCGCATGAGCAGACCGCGGTCCGGGCGGCCTGTCGGAATGAGCGGCACGGAAAAATGATTGGGGCCGTCTTCGTGATGACGCCGGGTGACATCGCGGAAGGGTTTGTTGTCCCGGTAGTCGTTGCCGTAAATGGAAAGCGCGCGCATCCAGGGACGGCTGGCGGCGAGTGACGCGGTTCCGTTCCCGTAGTGGAGGTCGAGATCGAGGACTACGCCGTTCCGGATGCGGCCCCCCTCATGCAGGGCCTCCAGAGTCACGACCAAACCGTTGAATGTGCAGAACCCTTCGCCATGATCCGCGCAGGCGTGATGGAATCCGCTCGCCAGCGCCCCGGATGAGCCCTCCTCCAACGCCTGCCGGGCTGCGGCCAACAAGCCGCCATTCGTCAACAGAACGCTCGGATACAACTCCGGCGACCAGGGAAATTTCTGCGATTCCGCGAGTTCGCGCGGCTTCCCGAGCCGAATCGCGCGAATGTAGCCGGCGGAGTGGACGCGAAGAAGATCGCTCTCTTCGACCGGTGGCGGGCTTTCAATCCGGACATCCGGAAGCGCGCGCCGGATCTCCCCGGCCACGAGGGCGAATTTCGAGATCGGCATGATGTG
This sequence comes from Terrimicrobiaceae bacterium, assembly GCA_041674265.1. Classification (GTDB taxonomy): domain Bacteria; phylum Verrucomicrobiota; class Verrucomicrobiia; order Chthoniobacterales; family Terrimicrobiaceae; genus QYQL01. Next base: position 7,580 of record JBAYWC010000111.1, on the reverse strand, counting down.
CTTGCCGAGCGGCGCCACAAATCCGGCATCGTGGAAGAGAGTCATGTGGCAGTCGGAGGAATCAGCGGAATTTTTTCCTCCGGAGCGGGATAGCTCTCCAGTGAGGCATGCACGATCTCCATGTCTTTTTTCCGGAATCCCATCCCATACATTTTGTAGAGCGAGCGGGCGATCCGGCGGACTTCCTCCCCGCTCACATAGTCCTCGTTTTCCCGTCCGACTTTCCGGATAATCAGGCAGAGCGGGATCGGCTGCGGGCCGCCGCCGGCGTCGATTTCATGGTGGGCGCGAAAGTCCGGCTGCAAATAGCCGACACGGCCCGGATCGATTTTTTTGCAGCCGGCCTTCTCGTAAGCGGCGAGGCGCACGTGGGTGGCGGGATCGGAGGCATCCGGGTGTTCCATTTCTCCCACCAGAGTGATGGGAGCGTCCACGGGGCGCTTTTGGGCGGAGAGGACACTTCTCGCGGTGGTAATCGGCAAGGCGCGGAGCCAGCCCGCCAGTCCGGTGCGCCGCCACTCCGGGGCAACAAGGTTGTGGGACAAATGGACAACCGCACCGGGCTCGTCCTCCAACACAATGGCCGTGTGGTCGCGGACCGCCGCAAACCGGTCATCGGCGGTGACGAGCATCATCCGGTAGCGCATCGAACAGCCGTCGATGATTTGCGAAGGATCCCACAGCATCCGCAGGCCCAGGATCTCCGCCTGCTCGATTTCCCCGATGGCACCGAACTCCGACCACAGCGCACCGAATGCGGCATCGAAGCGCGGATCGCCGATGCTCTCGATCCGGTGCAACTCAAGATCCGACCAGTCGCGCTGGAGGCTTTTTGCGTCGCCCGGCGCGAGGTCGGAGGGAATCATCCAGGGTTGAACCTGGAAGCCACTTTCCCCCGCGATCTCTGCGGCTCTGCGTGGGGAATCGCCGAATCCAGGTTGAAGGGGCATGGAGGGAAGTTTGCATGGGCGGCGGGGTGCCGCCACCAGAATCTTGAGCCGACTTTCCCCGCACAGCATGGTTTCCATGCGCCTGGAGGACTCCCCTCCGGAGGTGAAGGGGCGGTCGTCAGAAATTTCAGAGCCCGCCGTGTTTCCAGATGGACAAGAACAAGCGAAGGCACATGTAGGCCCCGCACAGGAGTCCAACCCCGCCGGGAATGCTGACGTGGCCGAGGTAAGGCGGAACCGACGCAAGAATCACGATACTCGAGCAAATCAGGATGGAAGCGGTCAGGATGGCATTGGCAAGGCGGTTCGCGATGGAATCCAAGGTTGTCCTGAGTGGCTCAAACCCTTTGGGATCGATTTTGTGCTCCAGAGGGATATTGATCTTCCCCCGGCGGATACTCTGGTAGAGTTGTCGGAAATCTCCCGGGAAATCCCGGAGAAAATCGAGCAATTCCAGCGCCACCCCCTTCAGAATCGTGCCCACGCGACCGGCACCGAATTTTCCAACCAGGACACGGGTGGCATAGGGTTCTCCGAGAAGGATGAAATTGAGTTCGGGATTCAAAGCCATTCCAATGGCCTCCACTTGGGCAAGAGCTTTGATTCCCAAATAAAAGGCGGGTTTCATCCGGAGACGGTTGTCGCGGAGCAAGTCCAAAAGATTGTTGAATACCGAACCCAAATTGATTTCCCTCAGAGGTTTGTTCAAATTTTGCTCGGTAAACTTTTCTACCTCGGCCTGAAGCAGCATTTGATTGCTGGCCACTCCCTCTTCCGAAAGATCGAGAATGGAGCGGGTCGTCTGCGTGTGGTTTTTTTCGCCCAGACCACTGACCAGAAACGCGATGCTTTCCCTCATCTGCGGGGTGAATTTTCCCATCATTCCGTAGTCGTAAAGAACGATCCGGGAATCGGGCAGAATCGTCATGTTTCCCGGATGCGGATCCCCGTGGAAGAAACCGTGCTCGAAAATTTGCTCGTAGATCAGGCCGGTCATGGTGACGGCGAGATCGGCAGGATCGGTGTCCTGGGCCAGGAGGGCATCGGGGTCCGTGACGGAAACACCGGTGATGAAATCCATTGTCAGCACCCGGCTGGTGGAATGGTCGCGATAGATTTTTGGGACCTCGATGTGGGGATTGCCCTCGAATTGTTCGGCGAACCGTTCCGCATTCGACGCCTCATTCTCGAAATCCAGCTCCCTTTGCAGCGTCTCGGTGAACTCCTGCACAACCCCTGTCGGATTCAGGCCGGCCGACTCGGGAACGTGTTTTTCCACAAACCGCGCCAAGTCGTGCAGGATCGCCACATCGAGCGCGATCGTTTTTTCGATGTCCGGGCGCTGGATTTTGATCGCGACCGGGGTGCCGTCCTTGAGAATCGCCCTGTGAACCTGGGCGATGCTCGCGCTCCCGATGGGTTTCTCGTGAAAATCGGAATAAAGTATCCGCACCGGATGCCCGAGTTCCCTTTCGACGATCTCGCGGGCCTCTTTGCCCGGAAACGGAGGCACTTCGTTTTGGAGCTTTGTCAGCTCGATAAAATAGTCGTTGGTGATCAGATCGCGGCGGCTGCTGAGAATCTGTCCGAACTTGATGAATGTGGGGCCGAGTTCCTCGAGGGCCAGCCTGAGACGCTCCGGAAGCGGTTTCGAAAGGATCTCGTCGTCCGGATGCGGCCGAATGGTCGCGTCCTCAATTCGGAGAAGATGCTGGAGGGCGACAAGGCGCAGGACATCCGCAAATCCGTATTTGAAGAGCACGGACAAGATTTCGCGATAGCGCGGCAGATGGTTGTAGAGATCCACCGCGGACCTGAGAGTATCAAAAATCACGCCCCCCACCCTATCTCAGGCGATCCAAAGGCAAAGCTCCGATTTTCCCATTCCCCGCGCAAATCACATGGTCCGCTCGTAGGCAAGCGCCTGGACGGCTTTTTCCAAAGCGCTGGAAAGTTCCGGGCGGCGGATCGGCTTGCTCAGGTAATCGTTCATTCCCGCATCCAGGCACCTCTGTCGATCCCCGGACATGGCATCCGCAGTGAGCGCGATGATGCGGGACGGCGGGCACTCCGGGTGCAGGGTTTCAAAGGCGCGGATCTTTCCGGCGGCCTCGACCCCATCCATGACCGGCATTTGCAGGTCCATGAAGATGATGTCGTAAGGGGTTTTTTCATTCGCCTCGACACCCGCCAGGCCATTCTCGGCGGAGTCGCTTTCAAATCCGAGAGAGAGAAGCATGCGCTGGGCGAGCATCCGGTTTACCGCGTTGTCCTCCACGACGAGAATCCGCCAGTTTCCCGCGCGCCTGTCTGCCTCCTCGTTCACCGGTCCCACACGGACATCCGGGAAGGATCCACTGCCTGCGAAAACGGGCATGGTCACCAAGGAAAGCTCCAAGGCGAAGAGGCTTCCCGAGGGAGAGGACCGGACCAGGGACACATTGCCACCGAGCAATTCCGCAAGGCGTTTGCAGATTGCCAGGCCGAGGCCGGTTCCCCCATATCTGCGGGTGGTCGAAGAATCCGCCTGCGAAAAGGGTTTGAACAAACGGGCGACCCGGTCGGGAGGGATTCCGATCCCGGTATCCGAGACCTCCACGAGCAACGGAAAGCGCCCGTCCTCGGGATCGTGTCCGCCTCGTTTTGCGGAGACCAAGATCTCCCCGGATGGAGTGAATTTGACCGCATTGCCAATCAGGTTGAGCAGGATCTGGCGAAGGCGTCCGGGGTCGGTGCAAAGGGCGCTTGGAATGGAATCCTCCACTTCTATGCGGAGCCCCACGCCCTTGGCCTGGGCGGTCGCGCCGTACAGATCCACCACATCGCGAAGACACTCCCGAATCTCCACGGATGACGGCTGGATGGGCATTTTTCCCGATTCGATCCGCGAGAAATCCAGAATGTCGTTCAGCAGCACCAACAGGGCGTCCCCGCTCCGGCGGATCATGTCCACCTGTTCCTTTTGAATCGTATCGAGGGTGGTTTCCGTGAGAAGATCCGCAAAGCCAAGAACGCTGTTGAGCGGGGTCCGGATCTCGTGGCTCATCACGGCGAGGAACTCGCTCTTTGCCCGGTCCGCCGCTTGGGCCGTCTCCTTTTCACGGATCAATTCCTGCTCGGCATGCTTCCTGGCGGTGATGTCCAGGCCCGCCCCCCGGTATCCCGTGACCTGCCCGAGCATATTGCTCACGGGCACCCCGTTGACGCTGAGCCAGATAATTTTCCCGTCTCCACGGATCACCCGGTGCTCCAGATCCCGGAAGGATTTCTTTTCCCGCACGAGGGACTCGGAGACTCCGCGGACCGATTCCACATCCTCGGCGGGGACGAAGGAGAGGGGATGATGGCCGATCAGTTTTTCCAAAGGATAACCCAGAACATCACACACACGGTCGGAGAGATATGTGTAATGGCCCTCGGAATCCACTTCCCAGATATACTCACCGGCAGCCTCCGAGACATCGCGCAGACGACCTTCGACTTCCCGGAGGGGCGTGAGATTGAGGATCGTTCCCACGGCGAGCATCTGCCCCTGGCTGACTTCCACATTCTGGCCCCGGTCCAGCAGCCAATACAACCGCTTGTTCTTTCCAAAGATGCGGTATTCCACATTCCATTTTGCGCCATCCCTGCCGCTCCAGGCCGATTTGCAGCGCTGGACATCTTCCGGGTGGATGCAGGCAATCCAGTCAGTCCGGTTCTTCGGCACATCTTCCTTCTCCAGCCAGCCGAGATCGGCAAGATTCCCCTGCCAGAAAAGGTCGTCCGTCGATGGGTTGTGCCGATAAATGGCCTCGCCGATGGCGCCGACAAGCGCCTTTTCCGCTTTTTCCACGCTGGCGAGCCTTTCCGCATCGGCCAAATTTCTCCGGCGGTAAGAATAAACCGCGAGCGCGACCGTGAGAGAAACCGCCGCGCCGATCAAAACCGACGACCAGGCTGCGGAACGGAGGGACGCGAGCGTTGGCTGAAGACGATCCGCTGTGGACTCCACGACCAGGACCCCTTTGGGATGGCCGGATCCGGACATGATCGGCACCATGGCGACAACCAGCGATTCCATGGAGCCGGGATAAGCGATTTCCCCCACCCATCCCTTGCCGGTCGTCTGAACGGAAAGCGCGCAGTAGTAAATGGTTTCCTTGCTGAAATCGCCGCTCTTTCCGGGATGGAGAGGAAGCCTCTCCCATGTCCTCGCCGGAAACCCCTCGCTGTCCAGCACCATGCGCGGCAGTTCCTGGTCGAACGCCACGGTGTAAACGCGCGAGAGCAACGGCTCGTTTGCCTTGGACTCCTTGAGCGGTTTCTGCTGTGCCACGTAATCCTTGACCCCCATCTGGCCGGGAGGGATCCGGGCGAGTCGCTCATGCCCCGAAATGTCCAGCGCATTGGAGGTTCTCCAAGCACTCGATTCAAGCCGTTGGCGGTTGTGAATGTTGTTCCGCGCGCTGGCCTGATCGTAAATGAAATAGGCGGAGGCAATGAAGCACAGGAGCACCGACAGCCCCACATAGACGGCATCTTTGAGGGGGCTTGTCCGGGTCGAGAGGGAGATTTTCACAATGCAAAATCTTTCATCGTCACACGGACCGTCACAACATATCCAAGGCGGAGGGAGAACTGGAGGCTGAACTTGCGGGGCGGCATGGAACCTCGGAATCCATCAAAACGACTCAAACCGGCTTGAATTCCTGTCCCCGCAGGCTTTGAAAGGTTTTGCGTTGCGCGGGGGAGAGCACGCGCAGGCACTTGGCGGCTTGCTTGACACGGTAGTTTCTCAATGTCGCCAGTCGCTCCGGGAGAGTGATGTCCCCCTCCTCGAAGGATCTCGTGACCCGGCTGGCAAAAACCTCTCCGTCGGCACGGATTTTCCCGAGGGCGGAAATTTGTCCCGCAGTGAGCCCGAGCTGCTCCTGCTCGCCGGGCAGGAACAACATCATCCCCCCCAGGGTCTGGTGCTCGACCTGCACGAGACGCTCGTGTTGCGGCGGGGTCAGCACAGAAACGGCTCTTTCATTGTATTTGGCGATCAGGGCCTTGACCGTTGAGTTGGCGGCCTGTTTCTCCAACGGAGTCGAAGGCGGGCGCGCGGTGATCGAACGGGCGTCCGCCTTGAAGTCCGCCCGGATCGTCTCGAGTTTGCCGCACTGGATTTTGGTGAGGCCGAGTTCCTTTTTCACGGAATCCAGGCCGAGCAAAATGGGCACGGACCCCGGGTGCCCGGTGGATGCGGCCAGGAGCGGGCCGGACAGAATGACGGGGAACAGGAGGAACGCCGCGCGGAAAAAAAGAGGGGATTTCATAGGGATTTTCGGATAACACCTTCCAGCTTGACGATATCGGCGGCAAATTTTCGGATTCCGTCCGCCAGCTTGTCCGTGGCCATCGCGTCCTCGTTCAACATCCAGCGAAACATTTTTTCATCGAGCGAAATCCTGTCCACGACCGCGCCGGCTGCCTCCACGGGGTCGAGCTTGCGGACGAGTTCCTTGTTCGAGTTTTGCAATTCCTCCAAAAGATCGGGGCTGATCGTGAGCAGGTCGCACCCGGCCAGGGATTCGATTTGCCCGATGTTGCGGAAACTCGCTCCCATGACCTGGGTCTTGTAGCCGAACTTCTTGTAATACGTGTATATTTTTTCCACCGACTGGACGCCCGGGTCTTCGGCTCCCGAATATTCCCTGCCGGTGGTGGTTTTATAATAATCGTAGATCCGTCCGACGAAAGGCGAGATGAGCCGGACTCCGGCATCGGCGCAGGCAATGGCCTGGGGCAGGGAGAAGAGGAGGGTCAGATTGCAATGGATGCCCTCCTTCGCGCAGATCTCCGCGGCGCGGGCTCCTTCCCATGTCGAAGCGATCTTGATGAGAACCCTCTCCCTCGGGATCCCAGATTTTTCGTAGAGAGCGATCAGATAACGGGCTTTTTTTACCGTGGCATCCACGTCGAAGGACAGCCGGGCGTCGACCTCCGTGCTCACCCGTCCCGGAACGATCGTCAGGATCTCCCGGCCAAATGCAATCAACAGATCATCGATAATCGCCCTGTGGAGCGCCTCCCCGGCCAGGGAACTCTCCCGCTTCTCGGCGATCGCTTTGTCGAGGAGGGGCCTGTATTCTGCTTGCTGGACAGCCTTGAAAATCAGACTCGGGTTCGTCGTGGCATCCTGGGGAGCATACTTGCGTATGGACTCGAAGTCTCCGGTATCCGCGACGACCGTGGTGAATTGCTTGAGTTGTTCGAGGGTGCTTCGTGAGTGGCTCATTATGGAAATGGAAGATAGACCGATCCGGGCCAGGTTGCTCCTGCCATGCCCCAAAAGCAACATGGAAATACCCCCCCTACGCGTGCCTCCAAGGCATTTCCATTTACCTGACTCGGGCAGGACTGAGCGTGGCAGAAGTAAAAAAGCTAGACAAAACGCGCTGCGGCGATAGCGTCGTGGTGGGATGAACAAAAAAAGTAAAGCTGGCAATCATCGCCTCGAAAGAACCCAAAACCGAGAAAGCTAACCTAACTTCCCCCTGATTTTTTTCTAAGTGACTGCAAATCAGTGAAACTACACGAAAATGTAGCAAGTAATATATCCACAATAATCAAAATAACTGTTGATTGTATTGTTTTATATCT
>JBAYWC010000110.1:0-8518 GCA_041674265.1 Terrimicrobiaceae bacterium | reverse complement strand
CGTGGAAGACCACCACGTTGATAGGTCGCGGGTATAAGCGCAGCAATGCGTTCAGCTTAGCGATACTAATGCTCGTTCGGCTTTTTTCTCCATCTTACAGTCTTGTTGCTGGCGGTGTTGTAATCTTTCCCCTAATGTGCGGATGTCAGAGAACCGTATGAGAGATGCGGAGTCCGGAACGCGGAATGCGGAAAGGAATTTGCAGAGAGGATCTTTGAAAAAGTATTGGCGGTCGTCAGATACACGGGGGGCACTCTGTGGAATCCGCGGGTTTCGTTCCGCGTTCCGCGTTCCGCGTTCCGAAATCTGGTGATCCCGCGCAGTGGCACCACCCGTTCCCATTCCGAACACGGAAGTGAAACGCTGCAGAGCCGATGGTAGTGCATCTATAGGTTGTGCGAGAGTAGGTCGTTGCCAGTATTGCGCCCGGCACTTTGGAAACAAAGTGCCGGGCCTTTTTTTCGGGTTTCACGCGCTTTTTTATTGAGTCCGGCCCGAACTCGACTAACTTCCCATTTCCTGCAATTCCGTGCGGTTATCCGGATGGAGCGGGGGCTTTGCCGGAATCATGTCCGGAACCGATACCAACTCACTTTTATGTCAGCCAATCCCAACTCTCCAAACCGCGCGTATCCACTGGAGCGCACACGCAACATCGGTATCGCCGCGCACATTGATGCCGGCAAAACCACGCTGACCGAACGCATTCTGTTTTACACGGGAATGATCCACAAGATCGGCGAAGTGCATGAGGGAACGACCGTGACCGATTGGATGGAGCAGGAACGCGAGCGCGGGATCACGATCACGTCCGCGGCGACCACCTGCGCGTGGATGCAGCGCCCGGAGGAAGGCATTTACAAGGCCTACGAAGGGATCAAGATGCGGGTGAACATCATCGACACCCCGGGGCATGTGGACTTTACCGCAGAGGTCGAGCGATCTCTTCGCGTTCTGGACGGAGCAATTGCTGTTTTTTGCGGCGTGGCGGGTGTGCAGCCGCAGTCGGAAACGGTTTGGCGGCAGGCAACCAAATACGGGGTGCCGCGCATCGCGTTCGTCAATAAAATGGACCGCACAGGAGCCGATTTTGAAGCGGCTGTGCAGAGCATGCGCACCAAACTCGGCGCCAATGCCTGGCCGGTACTCATTCCCCTGGGCAAGGAGGATTACCTCAAGGGGCAGATCGACGTGATCAACCACAAAGCGGTCATTTATTTGGACAACGACATCATGGGTTCCACGTACGAAATCCAAGAGATCCCCGCCGAGTTCAAGGAGTCAACCGAAAAGGCCTACGCCGACCTGGTCGCCCAGATGTGCGATCTCGATGAAGAACTGGGCATGCTTTATCTCGAGGAAAAGCCCATCACGAAGAAGGACCTCAAAGCTGCCATCCGCCGCCAGACGATCGCCAACCGGTTTGTCCCCGTCGTCGGTGGGTCGGCCTTCAAGAACAAGGGCGTGCAATTTCTCGTGGATGCCGTCATGGATTATCTCCCGGGCCCGCTCGACATCCAGCCGGCGAAGGGGCTGAATCCCGACAACGTGTCGGAATCCATCCTGGCTCCCTCGGATGACAATGGGAAATTCTGTTCTTTGGCCTTCAAGCTTTGGAGTGATCCGTTTGTCGGAAAGCTCGTTTTCTTCCGCGTTTATTCCGGAAAGTTATCCAAAGGCGACACGGTTTACAATCCGCGTACCAACAAGCGCGAGCGCATCAGCCGTCTGATCCAGATCCAGGCCGACAAGCGGGAGGACATCGACACCTGCTACTCGGGCGACATCGCCGCGATTGTCGGCATCAAGAACATCACGACCGGAGACACGCTCTGCGACGAAGATCATCCGGTTCTTCTGGAGCCGCCATCGTTCCCCGACCCGGTTATCTCCATGGCTGTCGAGCCGAAAACCAAGGTGGACCAGGAGAAAATGGGGGTTGCTCTCCAGCGCCTGGCCGAAGAAGACCCGACGTTCCGGGTCTTCACCAATGAAGACACAGGCCAGACAATTATTGCCGGCATGGGCGAACTCCATCTGGAGATCATCCGTGACCGTATGCTCCGCGAATTCAAGGTGGAAGCCAATTCCGGCAAGCCACAGATTGCCTATAAGGAAACGATCCTGACCCCTGCGGACGGCGAGGGCAAACTCGTCAAGCAATCCGGTGGCCGCGGACAATACGGGCACGTCATCTGCAAGGTGACGCCGAATGAGCGGGGCAAAGGCATCACCACGGAGAACAAAGTGGTGGGCGGAACCATTCCCAAGGAATTTATTCCCGCCGTCATCAAGGGCTTCAACGAGGCCGTTCTGAACGGCGTGGTGGCCGGATATCCCGTGATCGATGTCCATGTGGATATCATCGACGGCAGCTACCACGACGTGGACTCGAACGAAATGGCGTTCAAAATGGCCGCGATTTTCGCGCTCAAAGACGGGCTGAAAAAAGCCAAGCCGATCCTGCTCGAGCCGATCATGAAGGTGGAGAACATCACGCCGGATGAATTCCAGGGGGACATCATGGGCGACCTGAACCGCCGCCGCGCGAAAATCATGGGCATCGAAACCAAAGGCAACCTTTGCACCATCAATGCCGAGGTGCCTCTCGCGGAAATGTTCGGATACGCCACGGCCATCCGTTCGCTTTCCAAAGGCCGCTCTTCTTATTCGATGGAGCCTTCCCACTTCGAGCAGGTTCCAGAGCAGGTCAAGGCCGCGATCTTGGATCAGAAGAGCTGACGGGATTTTCTGGGTCGTTTGTCCGAGACAAACCTGCCGCATGCTCTCACGCAAGATGCACAAAAAGAGAGAGTGGAAAGATGCAAAGCCTTCCACCGAAAGGTGAAGTGGCAGGACTTTGAAAATATGCTGCGATCTGCTTGTTTTGTGGCTTTTGGTGCATTCTTGTGGCCATGCCAATTGCGGAATTTAGGTGGAAAGGCTCGCCTACGACAAAGAAGGAGCATCGGAGGTCCTCGCTCATCAGTGGGATGCGACTTTGGAGTCTCTCAACGGGAAGCAACGTGAAAACCGTTGCAAAGGAACTCATGACGTTTTGCTCCCCAGAGTCCTCGCGCCTTCGCTTCCGCCTCCAGCTTGACCAATTTTCTCGGCATTCGCCCGCCGTTGCTCGGCATCCTCCGCCACAGTGTCGGTCCCTGCCGATGCTGCCCACGGGATTTGTGGAGTTTGGTGATCGATCCCCAGTCCACATCGCGCTTCGGGTCGAATGACCAATACGCCGGGATAAAGATCATCGTGCCGAAGGGCGTCAGGTTGACGGAGAGTTTTTGCAAGAGGGGCTTGCCGTTATCCATGCCGTAGAGGTTCCACTTCGCGCAGAAGGTGTCGAAGGCAGCTTGGAACCGGCCGGCCTCCGCTTTCCGCGCCACCTCTGTTTTTTATAGAAGGGTGCCGAAAATTTCGAGCCTCCTGCTTTCGCCCGAATCGTGCCGGGTGGTGCTGAAGAGTGTCCGTGTCTCCCATGCCAGCAGATCGTTTGCTTGTTTCCAAGTGTCACCTTTGCGAAGCGGGCGACTTGCGTTTCTCGCCATCCCGATACCACAGGACGCCGTGGCGCCGGAGATTGGCCACGAGCGCCTTCAGATTGTCAGCCATTTCGCGATTGGCGATCAGTGCCCCGAGAGCCCCCTGCCCCTGCCGGACTTCCCGAACGAGCGACCGGATGTCGGCGAGCGCCCGCTGGAGTTCGTCGGCAGCCTTTTTTGCGGAATCCATCGTGCCCTTGCCGCTCTGGATCGCGGAATCCGCCTGCGCGACCACTTTGTCCACATTGGCGGACGCGATGGCCAGCGAGGTGCTGGTTGTCTGGAGATTCTTGATCGTCTCTCGAAGCGAGGCGACCCCCTCCTCATTGAGCAGCCCGTTGTCGAGTTTTTTGACCACCGAGTTCACATTGGCGACCGTCGTCCGAAGCTCGGTGACGAGGGCTCCTGCATCCTCGGCCATCCCCCCCAGCCCGCCGCCGTCGTTGATGCCTTTGATCGTGCTGCCGGGCGCGATCGGCGGGGCCTCCCTGGCATTTGCCTTGAGATCGATCACCACATACTTGTCGCCGAGGAGCCCCGAACTGCCCACGGCAAATTCGCTCGCGGTCGGGATCTTCACGTCGTCGAAGATCCGGAGATCGACATAGACCCCGTTCATGTCCGGCAGGATGACGGGATTGTCCATCACCCGCCCGATCTTCGCGCCGGCCAGCAGAACCTCCGCTCCCCGCAGGAGTCCCGCGGCATTGGGAAATTCCACGCGCAGGGTGTAGTAATTCCGCACCCCTTCGCCGAGGCGTCCGAAATACACGACCATCATCCCGATCGTGATCAGCCCGATCAAAATAAACACTCCGACTTTCGTCTGTATGGCGCGGTCTTCGCTGGTCATGTCGTTGTTCTCAATAAACGGTTTCTCCCGAGCGTCCATCCACAAAATCCCGGACAACCGGATCCTGGGTCCCCCGGAGTTCGGCGGGTGTGCCGAGAAAATGGATGCGTCCCTCGTCGAGGAGGGCGACCCGGTCGGCGATGTGGTGGCAGCTGACCAAGTCGTGCGTGACGACGAGCGAGGTCACATGGAGTTGGTTCTGGAGCCGCCGGATGAGGCGGTTGATGCTGTCGGAGACGATCGGGTCGAGCCCGGCGGTCGGCTCGTCGTAAAGGATGACTGCCGGCGGGGAAATGATCGCGCGGGCGAGCGCCACGCGCTTGCGCATGCCGCCGCTGAGGTTCACCGGCATTTTCCGGTCGTGCCCGGCCATGTTTACCATTTCGAGGGATTGCGCGACTTTTTCCCGGATGACGGTCGGGCGCCGCTCCCCGCGCTCCCGCAGGGGAAAGGCCACATTGTCAAAGACGTTCATCGAATCAAAAAGCGCCCCGTCCTGGAAGAGCATGCCGATCTTGCGCCTCACGGGTTCGAGTTCCCGCTCCTTGAGCGTGGTGATTTCCCGGTTCTCGAAGACGATGCTTCCGGAAACCGGGCGCATGAGACCGATGAGGTGCCGCAGAAAGACGCTTTTGCCCCCGCCGCTTTTTCCCAGCAGGACCAGCGTCTCTCCCGAAAAAAGATCCAGTGTGAGCCCGCGCAGGATGTCCTGCGATCCGATCCTCTGGACGAGGTCCTGCACGTGGATGAGCGGCGCGTTCATCGCTGTCCGGCCGGAAAGAGGATGTTGAGCGCCATCGTCAGGAAGAAGTTGGCGATCAGGATGGCGAGCGAGGAGGTCACGACCGTGGCGGTCGTCGCCCGCCCGACGCCCACCGCGCCATCCTTGGCGCAAAGCCCCTCGCGGCAACTGATGAAGACGATGAGCCCGCCGAAGACGAACCCCTTGATCAGCGACATCATGATATCGCTGCCCTCGGTGAATTTCTGCACATTCGCAAAGAAATAGACGCCGTTGATGTTGAGCACATGGACGCCGACATAGAAACTTGCCAGCACCCCGAGGCCGACGCATTCGACGACCAGCAGGGGCATCGAAATGAACATCGCCAGGGCACGGGGCACCACCAGGTAGTCCACCGGATTCACCGCCAGCGCCCGCAGCGCGTCGATCTGCTGGGTCACCTTCATCGTGCCGATCTCCGCGGTCATCGCCGCGCCCACCCGGCCGGCCACCATCAAGCCCGTCAGGGCCGGTCCCAGCTCGCGGAACATCGCCAATGTCACCACCGGCCCGACCGCGGTCTCCATGTTCAGGCTGGCAAACTGAAAATACGCCTGCGCCGTAAAAACAGCCCCCGTGAAGGCCCCGGTGACCACGACGACGAGTTGCGAACCGAATCCGATCTCCGCAATCTGCCGCAACGTCAGCCACACACGCACCCTCCCGCAGAAAATCGAGGCAACCGTCTCCCCGGCCAGGATCGCCAACTCGCCAAGAACGGTCAGGAGCGAGGAAAACAGCCCTTGAACGATCGAGAGCAACTGCATGGGAAGCGACAGCCGGAACGGCTGGTGACGACCGGGACTCAAGTGATCCGTTCGGTTTTCTTCTTGGAACTCACCCCGGGCGGCAACTGCCCCACGAACTTTGCCTCGAGGCCCAGTTTGCGGAAGATGGACTCGATATCGTGCTGCGCGGGGGCCACCCCGCTGAATTCCATGTAAATGATGTCATGGTTCGTATCCACCTTGTAGCGAAGGCCCGGCAGCACATCGAGTTCAAGTGCCAATCCCATCATCTTGTCCGGATGACGGACCCCGGCTGCATAGACCTCCAATTCAATCATGTCCGTTATTTTCCTCCTTCCGCCGCCCCAAATCAAGGCCCAATTTTGCCCGGTGCCACGGCTGCGATTCCGGGCGGATCGCGGAACCGGAATATTTTTTCTTCGATCAAGTGGCGGTGATCATCGTAGGATCGTTTTGCCATGCCAGAAGATTCGCATATCAAATTGTATATTCCGGGACCGATTGAAGTATCTGAAAAAACTTTCCGCGCCATGTGCGCGCCGATGATCGGACACCGGGGGGGGGAATTCAAAAAACTTTACGGGGGAATCCAGCCCCGGCTCCAGGAACTGTTCGGGACCAGGCGTCCGGTCTTTCTTTCGACATCCTCCGCCTGGGGAGTGATGGAGGGGGCCATCCGGAACCTCACAGGAACAAAAGTTCTCAATGCGATGTGCGGGGCTTTTTCCGACAAATGGTTCGACGTCAGCCAGCGATGCGGGAAGCGGGCGGAAGCCCTGCAGGTCCCCTGGGGCTCGGCCATCCTGCCGGAGATGGTGCGCGAGAAGCTCTCCTCCGGGGATTTCGATTCCTTCACCCTCATTCACAACGAGACCTCCTGTGGCGTCCGGAATCCCCTGCGGGAAATCTCGGCGGTGCTCCGCGACTTCCCCGGGGTGATGTTCATCGTGGACAGCGTGTCCTCCTTCTCCACCGAGGCGATTCCCATGGACGAACTCGGCATCGATGTGCTCCTGACCGGCAGCCAGAAGGCGCTCGCCATGCCGCCCGGACTCGCGCTGTTCGCTGTTTCCGAGCGCGCCCTCGCGCGGGCGGCCTCCGTTCCGGACCGCGGGTATTATTTCGATTTTGTCGAGTTTGCCAAAAACCAGGAGCAGGACATGACGCCGAGCACCCCGGTGATCCCGCTCATCAATGCCCTCGCCTCGAAATTGGAGGATATCTTCACCGAAGGCCTGCAAAACCGCTATGCCCGGCACGCCGCGCTCAACGCCCAGGTCCACGACTGGGTCACTGCGCGGGGATTTGAGTTTTTCGCTCCGGAAGGCTGCCGCTCGCTCTCCCTCACATGCGTGAAGAACAATCGCGAGATCGATGCCGCCGCCTGGATCAAGCGACTGCGCGAAAAACACCGGTTCGTCATCGACGGCGGATACGGGAAAATCAAAGGCAAGACATTCCGGATCTCGAACATGGGCGACGAAACCCCGGAAAGAATCGCCGCCCTCCTCTCCGCGCTCGACGACACGCTCCCCCATTAACCATTCGAGTTTTCCACAAAACGCGAGGCTGTGAAAAAGGCCGTTTTTAGAGGGCCTCTTTACTTTTCACGAGCGTCGAAATTGTAGAAAACGGGTTTGAGCTTCAAACAGGAATCGATAATGTCCGCGATCACGTCCCGATCACTCGGATGGAATTTCTGCAGGGTCTCCAAAATCTGCGCGGCAGATCTTGGGGATGTTTTGTAAACCGTCTCGCCTTCAGCGATCCGAATCCCCGCTCCCGCCAACTCAATTTCGAGAAGCTCCTTTCCAAAAACACGGGGCAAAAATCCGACAGGGATTTCCTTCGAAAATGGAAACGGACGCGTCGCCCGCCTCATGAAAACGGGGAAGCAGGCGCACCCCACTCCGTTTCCGCACAAATGAGTCCGCAAGGCATGCAGGATACGGAAGAGGCATCCGCCCACGCCGGGTTTGTTCGATCGAAATGACAAATTCATCATTGCAGGAGAAAAACCAAGCCGATAAGCATCGTTTTTCTGGAACCTCTCCTTCGCATCGTGAAAAAGAAATTGAATCTGACAATCGCCCCCGACATCCGCGCAGTCGCCGAGACGATGGCGGCAAGCAGGAGAAGATCTCTCTCCCAGCTGTTTGAAGATCTCATCGAAGCGGAATGGGAATCCAGACCGCCAAAGATTTCGGCCATCCGCAAGCCCCAACCGGTGACGGTCAAAAAGCGGCGCCGGGGCAGGACCACCTGACGGCACCTCTCTCCGGGCGGGAACCCGGAACTGACCGGCAAGAGCAGGGATTTGCAGGCCCGACCCAGCTTGCATGGACATCCGTTTCCCCATCCCGAGAGAGAAGGGTATTGACAATGGGTTTGTTATACGTATTTAATACGTGCTTCCTAGCCAGAAGTTCCAAGCCCAGAACAAGCAGGAAGCCGCATAAACACTGGGTTTTGCGGCGATTTTGAACTTCCTGCTACTGGCTACTCATCGGGTGGGCATGTAAAAGTTGGAGGATTTTTTCCTGCAGGGGCGTGGGCTCGGTGTCCTGCTGCCAGCCGGGGG
>JBAYWC010000109.1:0-8565 GCA_041674265.1 Terrimicrobiaceae bacterium | reverse complement strand
TGCTGTATTGGAGCATTTCTTGTTTGACCTTTTTGAGTTCGCTCACCTCGGCTTCGATGGCCCGCAGGGCTTGGGCGTTTTTGCTGTTCTGGGCGGTGTCTTTGACCACAGCCTGCTGTCCGATGATTTCCTCATTCAGTCGCTGGATACGCTGTCTGACTTCGGTTTGTTCACTGGCGATCGCGGCGTTATGTTTCGCGATCTGGTTCCTTGACGCCCGGCCCTGCCGGTATTGGTTTGTCTGGAGAGTGAGCTCCTGCATTCTTTTTCCGAGTCGTGCCGTCTCCGCCTGAGCCTTGACCCGCAATGCCCGGGCGTCGGCGAGATTGGCCAGGAGATACTCCTCGGTATTGGCGTAGTCGGCTTTTTTCCGTGCAACCCTTTTGCCCCATTCCTGTCCCTTCTTGGCCCCAATCACTCCGCCAGCCAGAGTGGCGGCCGGGATGAGAACGGCACCGATCCTGGCGGCCTTTTTGGAGTCCCCGGTCAGGGCGGCAACCAACACGACGGCACCCGTGGCGAGCACCAAGCCACCGAGCCCCCCCGCGATGGCACCGATGGTGGTTCCCTGCCTCACCGTGCTCCGCTGGTCCGCTTCTCTCCTCTGTTGTGGGGTCATTGAGGATTGCTTCGTCGAAGTGCAACCGATCAGACAGACAAGCGTCCAGAGGATGACGATTGTTTTGAAAAAACGGCCCTTGTCTCTGCAGTTGACCGGCCATGTCGTGAGGTTCATGCGTGGCGGAACAGTTAATAACCCACTCATGGGTGGGTCAATAGAAAAGATAAACCATTCGGATTTTTTCCCTATTCTTTGAGAGGTGAGTTTGAAATTGGTCAACAAACGTCTCCGTGAGTTGCGTCTGTCGCTGGAGCTTTCCCAAGAGGCGATTGGAGCGCAGGGGTTTGTTTCGACGCCTGGATGGGTGAAGATCGAGAATGGGACGCGCCAGCCGAGTGATGCCCTTTTGGAAAAGCTCGTGGCCTGGCTGGGAAAAGACGGCTACCTCACAAAAGCGGAAGGGGACAAGATGCTGGAGGAGCTGCTTTCCCTCAAATACATGAACCACCTATCGCCGTTCATCCGGCGATTGGCGGGAAGCTATCACGACGCGCTTGCGCCATTGGCCCTGCTGCGCGTTGCCGAGGATCCTCCGGCAAGCCCGCGAAAAAAATCCTAAAGCGGGAGGGTGAGGCTCCGTCCGAACCCATACTGGTCGGCTCACCCGGAGGTTCGCTTTCTTGGGATGGCTCCCTCCCGGAGGAAGGAATTCCCTTTTTGCCGCTTCCCCGCTAGTCTTCCGCCCCATGCGCATTCTCTCAGGCATCCAGCCATCCGGCACCCCCCATCTGGGCAACTATTTCGGCATGATGAAGCCGGCGATCGAACTTCAGGAGAAAGGCGATGCCTTTTATTTCATCGCCGACCTGCACGCACTCACAACCGTCCGGGATGCGGCGGTTCTGCGGGCGAATGTGCGGGAACTCGCGGTGGATTTTCTTGCCTGCGGGCTCGACCCCTCGCGCTCGGTCTTCTTCCGCCAGTCCGGGGTCCCCGCAGTCACGGAGCTCGCCTGGATTCTGAGCACGGTGACACCGATGGGACTGCTCGAGCGGTGCCACTCGTTCAAGGACAAAACCGCGCGCGGCTTTGGCGCCTCGCACGGGCTCTTCGCGTATCCGGTCCTGATGGCCGCCGACATTCTGATCTATGACAGCGATGTGGTGCCGGTCGGCCGCGACCAGAAACAACACCTCGAGGTCACGCGCGACATCGCCGTGAAAATGAACGAAACCTTCGGAGAAATCTTCAAGCTTCCGGAACCGAGCATCCGGGAGGATACGGCGATCGTTCCCGGACTGGATGGCGCGAAGATGAGCAAGAGTTACGGCAATACGATCGAAATTTTCGCTCCGGAAGCTGTCCTGAAGAAAAAAGTCATGGGCATCAAGACCGACTCGACCCCGGTGGACCAGCCGAAGCCGGTCGAGAATTCCTCGATCCTCGGGCTCTACAAACTCGTCGCCTCCCCGGCCGACTTCCAAAGCATGGAGGCCGGCTTCCTCAACGGCGGCGTCGGCTACGGGGACCTGAAGAAGCGGCTCTTTGCCGGGATCTGGGAATATTTTTCCGTCCAGCGCGCGCGCCGCGAGGAGATCCTTGCGGATGCCGGTCTCGTGGGCCGGGTTCTCGCCGAAGGCACGTTGAAGGCCCGGGCGGTTTCCGATTCCGTGATGACCCGCGTCCGCAAAGCGGTCGGCCTGTGAACAACATCCCCCTGTTGCGAACTGTTGAAACCTGGTCCAACGTGGTCGCCAAGATGAGCACGACCACCTTCCACGCAATGGCCGCCGGTTCTGCCGGGGGAAAACTCGACCCCTTTGAATTTCAGCCCGGTCCGCTCGGACGGGGAGCAATTGGAAATCCAGGTCATCTCGTGCGGGGTGTGTCACGCCGACCTTTCGATGCTGGATAATGAATGGGGCACGACCCGCTTCCCGCTCGTTCCAGGGCATGAAGTCATCGGGCGGGTTGTTGAGGCGGGCGACGAGGTGAAACGGGCAAAAGTTGGCGACAATGTCGGGCTGGGTTGGTTTTCCAGATCCTGCATGAGCTGCTCCCAATGCCTCTCCGGCAACCACAACCTCTGCGCGGCGAACGAGCAAACGATCGTGGGCAGGCATGGAGGGTTCGCGAACCGCGTGCGATGCCACTGGGTTTGGGCCACACCGCTTCCTTCGAATTTGGATCAAATGAAATCCGGCCCGCTTTTTTGCGGAGGGATCACGGTGTTCAATCCGATCCTGCAGTTCGGCGTCCTGCCGGTCCACCGGGTGGGAGTGATTGGCATTGGGGGCCTCGGGCATTTGGCCCTTCAGTTTCTCTGCAAGTGGGGGTGCGATGTGACGGCATTCACCACCAGCGACGCGAAGGCCGCGGAAGCGGTGTCCCTGGGAGCCCGCAGGGTTCTCAATACCCGTGACAGCGGCGCGCTGGAGAAGGCTGCGGGAAGTTTGGATTTTATCATCTCGACCGTGGCTTCGGATCTGGGCTGGCCGTCCTATCTCAACCTTCTCGCCCCGAAGGGACGGCTGCACTTCGTCGGGGTCCCTCCCTCGCCGATTGCCCTTCACGCCTTCCCGCTCATTGCGGCCCAACGAAGCATCGGCGGCTCTCCGTTGGGAAGTCCCGCAACCACCGGACAGATGCTCGATTTCTGTGGCCGTCATGGCGTTGCCCCCATCACCGAGAGTTTCAAACTCAGCGAGGCCAACCAGGCGATCGAACACCTCCGGGCCGGAAAAGCCCGCTACCGGATCGTTCTGGAAAACGATCTGGGGTAGCGGGGGATTCCAGGCGCAGCAACCGGTCGGAATCGGATACCGGCGAACCCTGTAAAAGCCTCGGGGTCCGTGCATATTCTTGCGGGTCAGGCTTGCTGGCAATTCTGGGCTTTGCTTGCTCCGCACCTTGGCTGCGGTTCAGATTGGTTGGGATTGGGGAAACCCGCGCTGCATCTCGACAGATCGGCATTCCGGTGTTACGTTCCGGTCGTGAAATACGCCGTCTTGATCGAGCCCGTTGAGGAATCGGAAGGGATGCCGACGGAAGGCAGACGTATGTTGCGATGCACCCCGGCGACGTGCCCAAGGGGACCTTTCGTTCCATCCTCAAACAGGCCGGGATGGACGAGGAGGAATTCAAAAAACTGTAAGGTTGTTTCTCCCGCATCTCCGCCATAGAGGCCGGGAGCATTTCCGTTCCCGGCCTTATTGGTTTCAACCCGGATCCGGCGATTGTTCACCACGGACACGGAGAGCGCGGATATACCAACAACAAACAACCGATCGGCTTGGGACAAATGGATTTTCTTTCTCTGGGGCATTTCCTCTGTGTTCTCCTATGCTCTGTGGTTCAAAACGTTTTCTGGGTTCAATCACATCCGGGCTTTGAAATGGCGCAATACCCGGCTTGCCATGAACCCGGCGGCGTGCATGATCCCCGGTGCCATGGGACGTTTGAAAATTGGAGTTTTGGGCTCGGGGAAAGGATCGAATTTCCGCGCGATCCTGTCGGAGATCCAAGCCGGACGGCTGGATGCGGAGGCTGTCGTCGTCCTGTCGGATGTGGAAACTGCCGGGATCCTCGATCTCGCCCGCGGAGCGGGTCTCCCCGCGCATGTGATCCGCGAGCCGAAGTTCCGCACAAAGCTTTCTCCGGAGGTTGAAGCCGGTGTGGTGACCACGCTCCGCGAGGCCGGCACGGAGCTTGTGGTGCTGGCCGGCTACATGCGCATGGTGAAAGCCCCGCTGCTCGCCGCCTTCCCCCGCCGCCTGATCAACATCCACCCCTCGCTCTTGCCCGCATTTCCCGGTCTCGAAGCCTGGCGGCAGGCCTTGGAGGCCGGCGTGGAAAAGACCGGCTGCACCGTGCATTTCGTGGATTCCGGCATGGACAGCGGCGAGATCATCGCGCGGGCCGAAGTCCCGGTCCTGCCCGGTGATACGGCGGAGTCGCTCCATGCGCGGATTCAGGTCGAGGAACACAAACTCTACCCCGGCGTCGTCGCGCGCTTCGCCTCGGGGGATCTTCCATGAGCCGGTTCCGGCTGTGGGATCTCAATCCCGAACAGCAACGCGCCGCCACCCACGAATCCGGACCGCTCCTCATCCTGGCCGGGGCGGGCACGGGGAAAACCCGGACGATTGTCGCCCGGATCACATGGCTGGTTTCGCAGGGGGTTCCGCCGTCGAGCATTCTGGCCGTCACGTTCACCAACAAAGCCGCCCGCGAAATGAAGGAACGCATCGCGGGGATGTTGGATTCCGAAAAAGCCTCGGAGATCACCGCGAGCACATTCCACGCGCTCTGCGTGAGGATTCTGCGCACCGATGCCGGCAAGCTCGGCTACAAAAACAACTTCAGCATCTTCGACCAGGGCGACCAGCTCGGGCTCATCAAAAAAATCATCAACCGCGTCACCGCACAGGACGAAAAACCCGATCCGGGCCTCGCGCAGGCCATGATCAGCAAGGCGAAAAACAACGGCTGGGCGGCCCCGCAGGACGAAGAGACGGTGATCGGGGCCGTCTATGCGCGCTACAACCGCGAACTCCGCGCGCTCAACGCCATGGATTTCGACGACCTGCTTGTCCAGGCGGTGAGGCTGCTCGACGAGCATCCGGGTGTCCGTGAAAAATGGCGGTCGAGATTCCGCCACATGCTCGTCGATGAGTTTCAGGACACGAACAGCCTGCAGCTCCGGCTCGTGAGCCTCCTGGCTTCCGCCGAGCCCCCGAATGTCTGCGTGGTCGGCGACGACGACCAGAGCATCTATGGCTGGCGGGGGGCCGAGGTCTCGAACATCCTGGAGTTTGAAAAGCACTTCCGAAATCCCGAGATCATTCGCCTCGAGCAAAACTACCGCAGCACGAATGCCATCCTCGGCGCCGCCAACCGCCTGATCAGGAACAACCCCCGCCGCCGCGGGAAAAATCTCTGGAGCCCGCAGGAAGGCGGCGATCCGGTCCATGTGGTTTCGGTCCCCGACGACAAAAAAGAAGCGGAATTCGTGGTCAATGAAATCGGGGCCCTGCGCACCGCCAACAACCTGCCCTGGGAACATTTTGCCATCGCCTACCGGATGAACGCGCAGTCGCGCCTGCTCGAGGAATGCCTCCGCAGGCTCCGGATTCCCTACCGCCTTGTCGGAGGAAAGAGCTTCTTCGACCGCCGCGAGGTCAAAGATGTCCTCGCCACGATGGCGTGCCTGGTCAATCCCTCCGACGATGTCGCCCTCCTCCGCATCATCAACACCCCCCCGCGCGGGATCGGCGCGACGACCGTGGAACTCGCCCTCGAACACAGCGCGAAAGCCCACAAGAGCCTCTTTGAAACGCTGACAGCACCGGAGTTTGCGGAGCAGGTCTCGCGCAAGACCGCCGGGGCGATCCGCACGTTCGGCGAAGATCTCGCCTCCCGTCGCATCCATCTTCTCACCCCGGGAGCCGATGCCGCCCACATCGTCTCGCAGTTCCTCGGCGAGTCCGGATTCTTCGAGGATCTCAAGCGCTCGTGCAAGACCCCGGAGGAACAGCTCAACCGCGAGAGCGGAGCCAGGGAGGTCCTCCGCGCGCTGGCCGAACACCAAAAACGCTCGTCATCCGGATTGCAGGGATTTCTTGACGAAATGACCCTCGACCGCGAACGCGACGAAGACAAAAAGGACGACGCGAAAGGCGTCACGCTCATCACTCTCCATGCCGCCAAGGGTCTCGAGTTTCCGCACGTTTTTCTTCTCGGCGCCGAAGACGGGCTCATTCCCCACGAACGCTCGAAATCCGAGGGCACAGTCGACGAGGAACGGCGGCTCTTC
The DNA here is from genome assembly GCA_041674265.1 of Terrimicrobiaceae bacterium. Classification (GTDB taxonomy): domain Bacteria; phylum Verrucomicrobiota; class Verrucomicrobiia; order Chthoniobacterales; family Terrimicrobiaceae; genus QYQL01. The sequence continues at coordinate 2,188 of JBAYWC010000109.1, read as the reverse complement.
TACGTCGGCATCACCCGCGCGATGAAATCCCTCACCATCACCCATTGCCTCCACCGCACGAAATTCGGCAGCGCCATGTATTGCCGCCCGAGCCCGTTCCTCCAGGAAATCGAGGGCGAGGGGGTGCTGGTCGAAAGCTACGAGGAAATCGTCAACAAGCCGGTCGCCGAGCAGGACATCGCCGCCTCCTTCGCCTCGCTGCGCGAAATGCTCGCGCGGGAGTGAGGGAACGCCTCCTTAGCCGGGTTATTCCCTCCACAGCCAGATAGCGACGGAGATCGCCAGGCCGATGCGGTACCAGCCAAAGAGGTCCATCCCGTGCTTGTTGAGGTAGCCGACCATCCATTTCACCGACAGCATCGCGGAGATCCATGCGGCCACGAATCCCACGGCCAGGGAAACCGGCCCGAAGACATGGAGCATCTCCCGGCCATGCTTGAGCGCATCGTAGGCGGTCGCGGCGGAAAGGGTGAGGACACCGAGAAGAAAACTGAATTCCACGGCCGCCGGCAGCGAGAGCCCGACGAGCAGCCCTCCGACGATCGTGATCAGGCTGCGGCTGACCCCCGGCCACATGGCCAGGCACTGGGCCACCCCGACGATGACCGCCATCCGCACCGTGAGGTCGTCAAGCGAAAGCCCCCGGCTCCCGTGGCCCGGCTTGTCGCGGCGGAGAAAGGAAACGGCGAGAATCGCGGCCCCGCCCACGAACCATGCGGCAACGACCGGCCAAAGGCTCCACTCATTCCCAAAAAGATACTTCTTGATCGTCTTCTCCAGCACGAATCCCAGCGCGGCGGCGGGAAGGAATGCGGCAAGAATGTTCCAGGCCATCCTGCGCCCGCCAACGCTGCGGCCCAGCACCCCGAGCGCCATGTCCCCGACCCGCCGGTGGTAAAGCCCGAGAACAGCGAGAATCGCCCCGGCCTGGATGCAGATCGCAAAAGCGTCGGCGGCATCGCTCGACCCGATCCCCATGAGCCTTTGGGTCAGGAGAAGATGGCCGGTCGAACTGACGGGAAGATATTCCGTCACCCCCTCGACCAGGCCGAGAATGAGCGCCTGGATGAGATCCATGAAATCAGGCCACCCGGGGAGAAATCCTCAAATCGCGTTTTCGCCGACCTCTTCCGTGCGGATGCGGACCGCATTCTCGATCGGCAGCACAAAAATTTTTCCGTCGCCGATTTTTCCGGTTTTGGCGGAAGCGGAAATCGCCGCAACCGCTTTCTCGACCATGGCGTCGGTGACGACGACCTCGAACTTCACCTTGGGCAGGAAGTCCACGGTGTATTCGCTTCCGCGGTAGATTTCCGTGTGTCCTTTTTGGCGCCCGAAGCCCTTGACCTCGGTGACGGTCATCCCCTCAATCCCGATTTCAGCAAGTGCTTCCTTTACGTCTTCCATTTTGAAGGGTTTGATGATGGCCTCGATCTTCTTCATAAGTCGGCCATTAAGAGCCCTTGAAGAGCCGCTTGGCAAGCCTGATCGTTGAAAAGATAACATGAAACCCATCCATTGGCGCCGGTCGCGGTTCGGAAAATACCTGCGGCACATGCCGCGTGTGAAAAATATCCGCGGGACATGGCTGCACCGCCGGCTCGGGGACCGGCTCTTCCGCTCGGATTTGTGGCACCCGACGCGGCGGCGGTTTGCCGCGGGATTTGCTGTGGGCGCATTCTTTGCCCTGATGCCCGCGCCGTTCCAAATGCTCGCCGCCGGACTCATCGCCTACATCACGAGGGTCAATGTCCCGGCGGCCATTGCAGGGACATGGATCAGCAACCCCTTCACCTTCCCGATCTGTGTCTACGCGCAGTATCGCCTGGGCTGCCTGATCATCGGTTCTGGCATTTCCGGTGTGCCGACGCATGACGTTTGGGAGATCTTGAAAAAGGCGCCGGTCCCGGTTTTGGTGGGCGCCTTTCCGGCGGCGGCCATCCTGGCGGTGATCATGTATCCGCTGACGCTCTTCATCTGGGATGTTGTCACCGCCCGCCTCGCCGCGAGGCGGAAGATCCGGGAATCCGCCGGCCTGTGATTTCCAGATGAACAAGCTCCGCAAGCTTTGATTCTCGACAGGAGATGAGGGAAGCGGATAAGCCATTTTCATGGAAATGTTGAGCGCATTGTTCGTCCCGGAGGTTTTTCTCGTGTGGACGTCGCTGGCGAAGACGGTCGGGCTCCT
>JBAYWC010000108.1:0-8592 GCA_041674265.1 Terrimicrobiaceae bacterium | reverse complement strand
GTGGTGCCCGCCAGCGGGTTCCGCCTCCCGCACCAGATCCCAGGGGATATGCCTTGGTCGACGGCACCCGCTGACAGTCAAAATCTTCTGCAATCTGAGCCGCCCCCCTGTGATTTATCCGGGTTAGAGTTCCGATGCAAAGGAGCCTCCTGCTGTTGCTGGCCTTCATCCCCCTTTCCTGCAAACCCGTGGCGGAGCCCGCCATCGAGCTTGCCCCGCTTTCCGGCCGCCAGATTTACATGGCACGCTGCATCGCGTGCCACCTGGCGGACGGCGGCGGCATTCCCGCCATTTGTCCGCCATTGGCAAGCTCCCCCCGGTTGAAAGGTTCGCCGGAGGATCTGATCAGGATTCTGCTTCTCGGCATGAAGGGCGCCATCGTCCGGAATGGCAAAACTTACAACGGCATCATGCCGTCGTGGAGATTCGACCTCACGGACGGGCAAATCGCCGCCGTCATCAACGATCTTTATGCGCGATGGAGCCCGGGGGCTCCCCCGGTCACCGAGGAAACAGTCCGCCGGATCCGCGGGGAAACCACCACGCACAAATTCTTTCCCACGGCGAAGGAATGAGAGGGCTCAGTAGAGTAGGGAGACCCAAACGGGCTGAAAGGCGCGAAGGCCAATGACCGCCTTGGGGGACTCCCCCTCATCGAACCGGACGTGCGGATTGCCCGCATCCGGCTCTCGGAGTGCCGTTCTTCGGTTTGCTTCATGAGGTTTGCCATTTGGTGTGCATGGGGATGTTGGCCAAGCCGCAGTGATCGTGGGGCCGTTCGGCGCTGTAGGCGTTCCCATACTGCGCTCGGGTCTTGGCGTGTTTCTTCCACAGCCATCGCCTCACCCCATCGCCGAGAGGTGTAACCCCGAGACGATGGAACGTTCAACCCCTGTCGGTGGCCGGCGAGGTGCCGGGTAGGGATTCACCCCATAGACTGCCCTCCACAAGTGAAGGACGCTGCCTTGTGTTTACAGAGTCGATCCGGCATCCAGCATTTTCTGTGGGCCGCTTTGATTTCCGACAACAACCATGAAAGAAACCAAGTTGACCGCACTTGCCAGGCGCATTCTGGAGCTGGCGGATTCGAACCGGGAATTGCGACGGGGGCTCGCCCGGCACGAGGAGGTGAACCGATCGCTTGAGATCGAAGGCAAACGGTCGGATCTGCTTCTTGAGGAATCCCGGCACCTGCAGAATCGTTTGCAGGAAATGACCCGCAATCCCTGTATGGATGAGCCTCTCCGTCTTTTTTATCCCTCGAAGTCCAGCCTAACCTGAAAACAGGGTTGAAGGTTGATGGATGAGGGTTGATGGGCTCAAAGCGAGCGGCTTACGCCGGAATCGAGACTCACCCAAGGGGGTGGGTTCGGCCATCAACCCTAAATTCCGCAATTGGCATGGCCACAAAAAGGCAAAACAAGCGGATCGCAGCATATTTTCAAAGTCCTGCCACTTCATCTTTCGGATGAGCGCCTCGCATCTTTCAACTCTCCCTTTTCGTGCGTCTTGCTTTTTTGTGGCTGTTCATTTTCCTTTTGTAGGTCAACGGAACCATCTTCCTTTTTTTAAGTCAGAAAAGTCTTGCCGCTTTGGTAATTTTGGCCTGTTCCTTGGCCATGCGCCCGGCGGAATCCGGATCCAAGTCGTCATGTCCGGCAAGGTGAAGAAGCCCATGAATGCAATAAAGGGCGAGTTCAGTGGTGATATCATGACCGAACTCCTTCGCGCGCGACATGGCCACCGGGGCACAAACGAGAATCTCTCCGTATGGGAATGTGAGCACGTCGGTCGGGCCACGGATGCCGAGAAACTCCCGGTGGATCCGGGCCATCGGACGGTTGCCGACAACGGTGCATTCGATCCGGTTGAGATGGGAAAGCGGGCCGCCCAATTTCCCGGCCACCTCCATGCACAGGGGAAAGGCTTTCTGCACGAACAAGACGAGCCGGGCGTGGTCGTAGCGAACCGACCGTTGCCTTGAAATGACAAGAATGTCAGGCATCCTGATCCGGCGCGGAGATTTCAGGCGACGGATTTTTCATCGCGTTTGTCGGCAGCCGGCGGTTCCTCCCGCTTCGGATAGGCGATTCGCGCATGGAGCATGTTGACAAGGGTGAAGCGGAAACTCTCCGCCGCGCGATAAATTTCCGCAAGCGTCAGCGGGCACTCGTCGAGCTGGTGCTCGGCGATGCGGTTTTCCACGATGTCGTTGACCAGGTCTTCAATCCTCTGGGGGGTCGGACGCTCGAGACTCCGTGATGCGCTCTCGATGGAATCCGCGAGGTTCACAATCCCCGCTTCCTTTGTCTTCGGGCGCGGGCCGGGGTAGCGGAAGCTTTCCTCCCTTACCTCGGGGATGTCGTCTTCGCGCATGTTCATGATTTTTCCGCCCAAGCGGGCGTCTTCCTGCTGTTGGAGCGCGCGCTTGTAGAAGTAGGCGACGAGCGAGGTGCCATGATGCTGGCGGATGATGTCGGTGATCTCGCCGTTGAGTTTGTGCTTCAGGGCAAGATCGACGCCTTCTTTCACGTGGGCAATGATGATGAGCGCGCTCATGGTCGGCGTCAGGTCATCGTGGGGATTGTGCCCCGGAAGCATGTTTTCGGTGAAATATTCGGGTTTCACGAGCTTGCCGATATCATGGAAGTAGGAACAAACCCTGCAGATGGTGGGATTCGCTCCGACGGACTCTGCCGCCGCTTCCGCGAGGTTTGCCACGGCGAGGCTGTGATGATATGTGCCGGGGGCTTCCAGTCCCAGGCGCTTGAGGAGCGGATGGTTCAGATCGCTCATTTCCAGCCAGGAAATGTCGGTGGTGATTTTGAACAACGGCTCAAGCATGGGCAAAATCCCGCTGACGATGACCGCGGTGCCGATCCCTGTTGCAATGGCGGCGAGGCTTTGGAGACCGATCATTCTCCAGTCGGTTTGCGCCGGAGCCTCCCAAATGACCGGGCCGATCTGCCCGAACGCCGCCGCAAGGATCCATGTGGCGATTCCGACGTAGACGCCCGCGCGGATCAGCCGGCTGCGCCGCCTCACCTGCAACGTGACATAGACCGCGATGAATCCGGTGATGAGCGAAATCACCAGGAAGACCGGATTGATACGGCCGACCAGGAGCGAGCCCCAGAGACTCGCGAAAATCGCGGCGTAGAGACCGTGGTTGCGGCCCAGCAGGACGGAGAGCACCAGGGGGGCGAATGCGTAGGGGATGAGCAGCGGCGCCAGCTGGATGTCGATATTCCCGGAAGCCGCCTGGAAAAGCGTCATTTTGATCGCCGTCAATTGCACAAGAAAAACCCCGAGCAACAGGCAAAGCCGGGAATTCACGGCCAGCGTTTGCGGGTGGTTGATCCACAACTGCACGACCGCGGTCACGAAGATGAGCAGGCACAAAAGGAATTTCTTCGCCGGTTCGTCCTGCTGGCCGGTGAAAATCAGGATGGCAAGGCCGACAATGAAGGCCCCCAGCAGGACCGACCTGGCCATCCATCCGGATTGGAGGGATTCGGCAAACTCGTTCTGCTCGATGGTGCGGCGGCGCTTTCCGCAGTCGAGCCCCTTGCCAACCAAACGTCGTTTTCTGAAAAAGTCCCACATCGTATTGTCAAATCCGGCTTTCCTTTGCCCCCCGGTGTTCCTTGTAAGCCAGGATGATCGATTGCACCAGGGGATGGCGGACGACATCTTGCTCGCTGAAGAGGTGCATGGCGATTCCGGGAACGTTGCGAAGAGCCTCGACTGCCTCGATCAGCCCGCTGAGTTTGTTTCGGGGGAGGTCGATCTGCGTGCGGTCGCCGGTGACCACGCAGCGCGATCCCGTGCCAAGGCGGGTGAGAAACATGAACATTTGCTCGGCCGTGGTGTTCTGAGCTTCGTCCAGAATGACGAACGAATTGGAAAGGGTCCGCCCGCGCATGTAGGCGAGGGGAGCGATTTCAATGACACCACGGTCCATGAATTTCTGGATTTCCTCGACTTCCAGCATGTCGTAGAGGGCGTCGTAGAGGGGGCGGAGATAGGGGAGGATTTTTTCCTGGAGGTCGCCGGGCAGGAACCCGAGTGCCTCGCCCGCCTCGACCGCCGGGCGGGTGAGAACGATCCTGGCGACCTTTTCCTGCTTGAGCGCCGCGACGGCCAGCGCCACGGCGAGATAGGTCTTCCCGGTTCCCGCCGGTCCGACCCCGAAGGTGATGTCGTGCGACTGGATGGCCTGGAGATAACCTTTTTGCCCGGCTGTCTTGGGGACGATCGGCGGCTTGCGCGCGGAGCACTGGATGCGCGTTTCGAGCAATTTCCCGAGCCCCTCATTCCCCGCGGATGTCCCCCCCACGGAGTTCAAGGCGTATTGAAACTCGTGCCTCTTGACGGCCACCCCGCGCTTGACCGCGTCCTGAAGCTGCTCGATCACGGCCCGTGCCTGCGCGAGATTTTGCTCGTCCCCCTCGATGCGCAGCCATCCGTCCCGCGTTGTAACCCGGACGGCGAGCCGGGATTCCAGCTCGCGGAGCAGCTTCTCATCTCCTCCATACACCGCCTGCAACGCCCGGGCATTTTCAAATTCCAGCGTGAAATTCTCCATGAGGAGTTATTTGTAGGCGTAGACGACCGCCCATCCCGTGCGTTCCTGCGGGGACTTCTCCACCGTGATGATGGCGTAGTAGGTGCCCGTTTTGGTTGGAACGATACGGGCTCCTCCAAAGCGCCCTTTCTGCCAGGATTCCGCTTCGGCCAGTTTGCCCTGGGAATCGTAAATATGCAGGGTCACCACGGCACCTTTGACCTCTGTGCCCAGGCAGAACCAGTATTCGTTGCCTTTGAAAAGTTGCGCGGTGACGGCCTGTTGGTCCTTGACTCCGAGGTCGCCACCCCAGGCATCCTCGCGTACGCTGAATCCTTTTTTGACGTAGGGAGTGGCCGCCTCGTGGGCGAACGAAAGCGCATCGTTCACATAGGCGAAGGCCGGAACAAGCAACGCCACCGGAAGGAGAAGAAGGAGGATTTTTTTGGCCATCGGGATCAGGCCTCCTTGGATGTGATGGCGATAACCACTTCGCTGGTCATCTTGTTGATGCGCTGGACGTTTTCCGCGGAAATTTTCGTGCCGTCCTCCTTGCCGATGAGCGGACGTATTCCGACGAGTGTCTTCCGGATCCTCACGACCAGTTCATTCTTGCCGAGGCGCGTGGTTTTCAGCCCGTCGAGCCTTTTGGTAAAGTAGTCCAGAAGCTGTGGTTGGTAAAGAAGCTCCGCGCCGTCGGGGGAATAGCTTTTCGAAACGATCGAGGTCAGGACCTGCGTGCCGCGGAGCCAGCCCCCGATGCTGACGAGTTGGGCGAGATCATCGTCTCCGAGTTCCTCCATGGCCGTGCGGACATCCTGGAGGGCGCCATCGAATTCTTTGCGGACCGAACGCCAGTCTTTGGCCTCGGCCTTCTCCATGATACTCTTGCTTCGCGCGATCACCGCCTTGCGGACATTGATCGCCTCGGCCAGCACAAGAACCTCTTTGCCGATTTCCTTGACCCTTTCGGAATCCTCAGCCTCGACGGCAATGAAGCCTTCGGCAATCACCGTGCCCAAAAGGAGTGCCGCCTGGGCTCGGTTGCCGGTGTTTTTTCCCAGGGTGTCCCTGAGTTCCGCCCGCCAGTTCGGGGTTCCAAGCTTGTCCAGAACGGAAAAAACCTCGCTGGGCACGGGAACGACGACATTGTCGACCTCCGCGGCCGGGAATTTCGAGAGATCGATGCTCTCCGGGACCGCCTGCGCCGCGCCAAGATGGAGCGGGACAAGGCAGATTGCGGCCAGAACCGACGGGATATTCTTGGTCATGTGAAAAAATGAGCTTTGTTGCCGGAATAGAGACGGTCTAGAACAGGGCACAACCATGCGATGAATCTCTCAAGATTACAACATCTTCTTCAGAACGCGGCTTCCCGGCGGATTTTGGTTGTTGGCGATGTGATGCTGGACGAATTCGTGTGGGGTCGCGTCTCGCGCATCTCTCCCGAGGCTCCGGTCCCGGTTGTCGAGGTGCAGGCGGAGTCCTCTTATCCCGGCGGGGCCGCCAACGTGGCGCGGAACCTCCGTCCGTTTTGCGCCGGCGTTTTGCTGTGCGGCGCGGTCGGGGAGGATTCCTTCGCCACGACACTGCGGGGGCTTCTTTTCGAGGAGGGGATTGAAACCGCCGCCTTGGTGGCGAGCCCGCAGATCCCGACGATCGTCAAGACCCGCATCATCGCCCGCCAGCAACAGCTCGTTCGCGTGGATCGCGAAAAAAACCGGGCCTCCATCGCCGGGATGACCAGCCGGGCCGGGGAGCTTGTCGCGGAACTCATTTCTTCGGTGGATGGGGTTATTTTGGAGGATTACGGGAAGGGGTTCCTTTGCCAAACTCTCAAGGACAGCGTTTGTCGCCTGGCGAAGGAGCACGGAAAATTTCTGACGGCCGATCCAAATCCCTGCAACCCATTGGATTGGAGTGGAGTGGATCTTTTGAAGCCAAACCGTTCGGAGGCGTTTGCCATGGCGGGGCGAATCGATCCCGGTGCCGCGGATGATCCGCTGCGGGATGCCCCTCTCCTCGACGTGGGATTGCTCCTTCTGCAAAAGTGGGACCTCAACGGGGTGTTGGTGACGTTAGGGGAATATGGAATGATTCTCTTTAAGAAGGGATCTCCTCCGTATCACACTCCGACCAAAGCCCGGGAGGTGTTCGATGTTTCCGGTGCCGGGGATACCGCCATTGCCCTCTATACCCTGGCGGTTTGCGCGGGAGCCACGCCCCATGAGGCCGCGGAAATTTCCAATCACGCCAGCGGGGTCGTCGTGGCCAAACTCGGCACCGCCACCCTCGTGCCCGATGAACTTGTCATGAGCTTCCAGCAGAATGGAAAATAGGCCGGCGGTATTCTTTGACCGCGATGGGACGCTCATGGAGGAGGTCCATTATTGCAGCAATCCCGGTCTTGTGCGGGCGCTACCGGGGGCGGGGGCCGGACTCGAAAGGCTTCATGAAGCCGGATGGCTGAACGTGGTGGTCACAAACCAGAGCGGCATCGCCTCGGGGAAAATCTCTCTCTCCCAATATCGGGCGGTCGAAGCCGAACTCAACCGTCAACTCGGAGGCCTCGTGGATGCGGTTTATTTCTGCGCCGACGCCCCTTCGGCTCCAACACCACGACGAAAACCGGGCACCGGGATGATTGAAGAGGCGGTCCGGGATCTCGGGATTGAAGTCTCGAAATCCTGGATGGTTGGCGACAAGGACATTGACATCGAATGCGGACGCGCCGCCGGTTGCCGTACCCTCCTTGTCCGGACCGGGTATGGATCGCTCCACATCGATTCCGGTCCCGATTTCATCGCTGCTGACGTTGGCGAGGCTGTGGACATCATTTTGGGAACCCGCTGAAAAAGAAAATCGCGCCGCGCCTCGTACAAACTTAACCATTGATATGGAATACTCTATCGACCAGTAACTTCTAGCGTATGTTAGCGATTCAAATGCAAACCTGATGTCTCGCGCCGCCATTATTATTCCAGCCCGGTGGGGTTCGACGCGCTTTCCCGGAAAGCCGCTCCATTTGCTTGCCGGAAAACCCCTGATTCAACACGTCTGGGAACGTTGCAAATCCATCCCCGGGGTCGATGACATTATCGTTGCCACCGACGACATGCGGATTCTGGAAGCCGGTTTTTCTTTCGGCGCGGAGGTGGCGCTGACATCCGCCCGGCATCCGAGTGGCACCGACCGGATCGCGGAGGTCGCGAAGAATCTCCGCTCGACAGGCATTCTCCTCAACGTTCAGGGCGATGAACCATTCCTCGACCCCCGGCTGGCGGCAAAATTGATCAAGGCATTGAAGATCGATCCGCGCGCCCAGATGGCCACCGCCGCCTGCCCGCTTGATCCCGCCGATCTGGAGAACCCCAACGTCGTCAAAGTCGTCTGCAATCTGGCGGGGAATGCGCTCTATTTTTCCAGGAGCCCGATCCCATGCGACCGCGATGGCGGTTCCACCCCCCTCCGCCTGCGACACCTTGGCATCTATGCCTACCGGAGGTCGTTTCTCCTGGATTTTGTCAAAAAGAAGCAGACTCCCCTGGAAAAAGTGGAGAAACTCGAGCAACTCCGCGCCCTCGAACACGGCGCCAGAATCCGTGTCCTCATCACTAAAAGCGTGGGTCCGGGGATCGACACCCCGGAGGATGCCGTTGCTGCGGAAAAACTCCTGCGCCCCACAAATCATTGATGCGATCGCATCAATGATTTGTGGGGAAGGTTCCATCGTGGGGTCTTGGAGGGACGACCTGTCACGGGGGCTATAAAGGAAAATGAACGGCCACAAAAAGGCACAAGACGCACAAAAAGAGAGAGTTGAAAGATGCGAAGCACTCATCCGAAAGGTGAAGTGGCAGGACTTTGAAAAGATGCTGCGCTCTGCTTATTTTGTGCCTTTTTGGTGCGCGAGCACCGCCAACCAAACCAATGAACTGAAAAGTGTTCATCATGCCAACTGAATATCCAGCATGTAGAGAAGCGGACGGCGACGCGAGCAATCGCGGCAACGAAGCTCCGTGGAT
>JBAYWC010000107.1:0-8608 GCA_041674265.1 Terrimicrobiaceae bacterium | reverse complement strand
CATGACGATCACGCTCACGTTCCGCCAGGGCACGAACCCGGACGTGGCCCAGGTCCAGGTCCAAAACAAGCTGTCGCTGGCGGTTCCCCTGCTGCCGCAGGAGGTCCAGCAGCGGGGGATCCGCGTCGCAAAATCGACGAAGAACTTTTTGGTCATCGTCGCGTTTGTGTCCACCGACGGCAGCATGACCGCCGCGGATCTCCAGGATTTCGTCGCGTCAACCGTCCAGGACCCGATCAGCCGCACGCCGGGCGTCGGGGATTTCCAGGTCTTCGGGTCCCAATACGCGATGCGGATCTGGCTCGATCCCGCCAAACTCAACAATGTCCGTCTCACGCCGATGGATGTGAGCAATGCCATCGCGGCTCAAAACGTGCAGGTCGCCTCGGGCGAGATCGGCGGACTGCCCGCGGTCGATGGCCAGCAGATCAATGCCACGGTCATCGGGCCCTCGCGGCTCTCGACGCCGGAGGAATTCGGGCAGATCCTTTTGCGGGTGGACGCGGGCGGCGGACAGATCCGCCTCAAGGATGTCGCGGAGATCAAGCTGGATGGAGAGAACTTTGCGATATCCGCCCGATACAACGGCCAGCCGACCTCCGGCATCGCCGTCCGGTTGGCGAGCGGCGCCAACGCGCTCACGACGGTCGAGGCGGTGCGGGCCACGATGGAGCGGATCAAGCCCACCTTCCCGCACGGCTTGGAAGTGGTCTATCCTTTCGACACGGCTCCTTTCGTCGAGATCTCGATCCACGAGGTGGTCAAGACGCTCTTCGAGGCCGTGCTCCTGGTTTTCTGCGTGATGTATCTTTTTTTGCAGAATTTCCGGGCGACGCTCATTCCGACGATTGCCGTGCCGGTGGTTTTGCTGGGCACCTTCGCCATGCTGGCCGCCTGCGGTTTTTCCATCAACACCCTGACCATGCTGGGGATGGTGCTGGCGATCGGGCTTCTGGTCGACGACGCCATCGTCGTGGTCGAGAATGTCGAGCGGGTGATGTCGGAGGAAGGGCTGTCCCCGAAGGAAGCCACGCGCAAATCCATGTCCCAGATTACGGGCGCGCTGGTCGGCATCGGCCTGGTTCTCTCCGCCGTCTTCGTGCCGATGGCCTTCTTTGGCGGATCGACAGGAGTCATCTACCGGCAGTTCTCGATCACGATCGTCTCGGCGATGGCCCTCTCGGTCGTTGTCGCGCTGATTTTCACGCCGTCCCTCTGTGCGACGATGCTCCAGCCGATTCCCAAGGGCCACCACGAATCTGCCCGCGGATTTTTCGGATGGTTCAACAGGACGTTCCGCTGGGGCACGAACCGCTATGAGGGCACCGTCCATTACATCCTGCGCCGGAGAGGCCGGTTCCTCGTCATTTACCTGGCGATCATCGCCGCCATGGCGGTGCTCTTCAAACGGCTTCCCACGTCCTTCCTGCCCGACGAGGACCAGGGAATCGTGTTCGCGCAGGTCACGACCCCGCCAGGGTCTCCGCTCGGCAGCACGGAAAAAGTCCTGGACAAGATCCGGGAGTATATGCTGACCCGGGAAAAGAACAACGTGCAGTCGGTGATGACGGTGGCGGGGTTCAGTCTCGGCGGGCGCGGGCAGAACGCCGGCATCGCCTTCATCCGCCTCAAGGATTGGGATCAGCGGCCCGGAAAAGCAAACCGTGTCCAGGCCATCGCCGGGAGGGCGATGCGACACTTCATGACGTTCCGCGAGGCCCTGGCATTCGCATTTGCGCCGCCGGCCGTCATCGAGCTTGGCAATGCCACAGGCTTCGATTTCCAGCTCATCGACGAAGCGGGCGTCGGGCACGAAAAGCTCATGGAGGCGCGCAACCAGCTCCTGGGGATGGCCGCCAAGAGTTCCAACCTGGCGCTCGTGCGCCCGAACGGGCTCAACGATGAACCCCAATACCGGATCAAGATCGACCACGAAAAGGCCGGGGTGCTGGGGGTGTCGGTCGCCGACATCAACAACACCCTCTCCGCTGCGTGGGGAGCGGCGTACATCAATGATTTCGAGGACCGCGGGCGGATCAAGCGGGTCTTCCTCCAAGGCCAACCTTCCTCCCGGATGCAACCCGACGATTTTGGCAAGTGGTATGTGCGCAACGCCGCGGGAAAAATGGTGCCATTTTCCGCCTTCGCCTCCGGGGAGTGGACTTACGGCTCCCCGCGCCTGGAGCGTTTCAACGGCCATCCTTCCATGCAGATCTTCGGCCAGGCCGTGCCCGGGAAGAGCAGCGGCGTGGCCATGAAGGAAATGGAAGATCTCGCGCGCAAAATGCCAAAGGGAGTCGGGTTCGAATGGAGCGGGCTTTCCTACGAGGAACGCGCCGCCGGCGCGCAGGCCGGTTCCCTCTACGTGATCTCGCTTCTGGTCGTTTTTCTCTGCCTGGCGGCCCTTTACGAAAGCTGGTCCATCCCTTCGTCCGTCATGATGTCCGTGCCGCTCGGCATTCTTGGCGCTGTCGTGGCCACCTGGGGCCGGGGCTTGTCGAACGATGTGTTCCTCCAGGTAGGATTGCTCACGATCGTCGGGCTCTCCGCAAAAAACGCCATTTTGATCGTCGAGTTCGCCAAGACCAACTTCGATCGGGGCATGGGGCTCATGGAGTCGGCGCTGCTGGCCTCCCGCCAGCGCCTCCGCCCGATCCTCATGACCTCTTTCGCCTTCATGCTCGGCGTCCTGCCCCTGGCGCTTTCCACCGGTGCCGGCTCCGGGGGACACAACGCCATCGGCACCGGGGTCATAGGTGGCACCTTCTCGGCGACGGTTTTCGGCATTCTCTTCATCCCGCTGTTCTTTCTGGTCGTTCTGCGGTTGTTCCGCGTGAAACCAAGATCACCGGTTGCCCGGGAACCACAAAACCATTCCGACGGACTTGAAGTGTGAAAGGTTCTTCCCGTTGCGCAAAGGATGAGAAACACTCGACCAGCACCGTTCCTTGCCGGCATCCCTGTTTCCTCGATCAGGAAGCTGCTCATTGTCCGCCAAGACAACATCGGAGACCTCGTTTGTACAACGCCTTTGATTCAAGGACTTCGAGAACAATTCCCGATGGTTCGTGTGTCGGTTATATGCACGTCCTACAACCGTGCAGTGCTGGAGAGAAACCCTTACATGAGCGAAATCTTTACCTATACAAAACGAAGCCACCACGGATCCCTGCGGATGTTGGTCGCCGGGTCGCTTCAAAAAACACTTCTCATCTGGCGTCTGCGGAATGAGCGATTTGATGTCGCCATTGCAGCCTCGACCCCATCAAGTGCCCGCATTAACAGCTTGGTCGGGATGATCACCCCCCGCTTGTTTCTTCGTTCGGCTGACACAGCCTACAAGCCGGGCGACATTCCCGCAGCGTGCTTCAAAGGAAAACACGAGGTCGAGCGTGTCTGGGAATTTGGAAAAACTCTCGGACTGTCGGGGGATCCCCCGCCGGTGCGTGTCTATCCCGCCTCCCAACGGCCAGCACGGCTGCGCGATGTGTTCCTCGGCAATTTTCCGGCCCGGCCGAGCCGGCTTGTGGCGGTTCATCTCAGTTCACGCAAGGCTTCTCAAAAATGGCCCGTCCTTCATTTTGCGGAACTCTTTCGCCAACTTCATCGGCACGATCCTTCGCTCGCCTTTGTTGTTTTCTGGGCTCCTGGAGGAGCAAAAAACCGCTGCCATCCCGGCGATGACGACAAGGCTGCTGCTCTGGCCGAAAACCTCAACGGGTCCATGCCTGCGGTTTTCCATCCGACGCCAAATCTCCAGGAGAAGATCGATGCCCTCGCGGCCTGTGACTATTTCATCGGCAGCGACGGGGGAGCCATGCATCTCGCCGCAGCATGCGGGCTGCCTGTTGTCGCCCTCTTCGGGTATTCGTCGGTCAATCGCTGGCATCCTTGGACCCCGCAGCGCGAGGTTCTGCAGGCCCACACGAAAGTGACGGCCGATATTGAACCAAGGCAAGTCGCCGAAGCGTTCCTCCGGCTCGCGGAGTCCGAAGGTCCTTTTCATTCATCATGATTCGTTTTTCGGCAGTTCTTTGTTGGCTGCTCGTTTTGGGGTCATGAGCAAGATCCCCCGTGCCACCAAACTATAGCAGGCAATCTGAATAGCCATGGGTAGCGCTGTTCCGTTCTGAAAGACTCCCACCAACGCGCCACCGGAGGCTCCGAGGATAAATTGGATGATGCCCAACAGAGCCGAAGCTCGGCCTGCCTCAAAGGCGAAGGGTTGCATTGCCATCGCGGTCGCGGTCGGAAAAATCACTCCCGAGGTGCTGAGGCACAGGAACAGGAGGAAAAACAATAGAGGGAAGCCGCCGAATCCTGTCCAGGCGCTGCCGACCAGTAACAGGGAGGCACAAACATTGACCCGCATTCCCTTGCGCAGAAGTTGCTCGGAGGTAAACCGCCGGAGCAGCCAGCGATTGGATTGGCCGCCGATATACAGCCCGATGGAATTCGCAGCGAACAGGAATCCAAATACGCCACGGGGACTCCGAACAGCCCGATGAACAAATACGAGGAGTTGGCGATGTAGGTGAACAAAATTCCTGAAGTGCAGCCAATCGCCAACGCAGGTCCGAGGAACCGGCGCTGGACAAACACCCGCCCATATCCCCGAAAAACCTCAACAAGATGCCCGCGCACGCGATTTTCCCGAGTCAGGGTCTCCGGGATGTTCCGCAGGACGGCAGCAAGGCAGAGGACACCGAAGATCGTGATGGTCCAAAAGATTGCCCGCCAGCTAAAATGGCCGAGCAACAGGCTTCCCAAAAAGGGAGAAACGATGGGGCCAATGCCGCCGATCATCATCATCATCGCATAGAATCCGGCCGCCTCTTTTTCCTCAAATAGATCACGGACGCTAGCCCGGGAGACCACGACGCCGGCGGAACCGCCCAAACCCATGAAAAAGCGGGCGACGATCAATGTGGAAATGGAATGCGTCGTCGCGCAGGCAATGGCCGAGCCACTGGAGAGCAGGCAGCCTGCCAGTAGAGGCATCCGCCTTCCCGCGTGATCGCTGAGGGTTCCCCAGAGGATTTGGCCCACAGCCAGTCCCGCCAGAAAAATTGCCAGGGTCATTTGGGCCGATCCCATGGAGGAGTCGAGATCTTTGGCGATCCCCGGGAAGCCGGGGAGATACATGTCAATCGCGAGCGGACCGAACGCCGACATCACCCCCAGGGTCCACGCCAGTCTTCGCGTGAATCCCAGGGATTCCGTGGAGGGGATGTTATTCATGGCGGAGAGCGTCAATTGGATCGAGCGCAGCGGCCCGGCGGGCCGGGGTGAATCCAAAGACGATGCCCACAGCGGCGGAAAAGAGGAAGGCGATGGGCGCACGAACAGAGACGAACGGGGTGTTTTCTTTTCACCTTGAAATTCGGTCTTCCGCTGTCGGGTTTCCGTGTCCTCCCAAATGAACTTCCACCAGACGCTCGGCGGGACAGATCTTCGCTTGGTGGCGCAGAGTCATCATCGTGTAGTGCACGACGGCCCCGATGATCTCGTGGGCGTGCAGATCGAAATGATCCAGCCGGATCCGCCCGCGTTTAGCTTCCCTCCTCAAATAGGTCGAGATCGCCGCCGCGTCCTCCAGCGGCGGGGCCTTGGGGCCGGAGGGAGGAGGACGTCGGGTACCTTGGCCTTCGAGAACCACCAATTTGGGAATGAGCTTCTCCAGTTTTTCGAGCAGGGGCCAGGATGGCGATCCTCAGGTTGTGCTTGGGCGATCCCTTTCCCACACTTCCGAGCAGAACTTTCCGCCATTGATCGGAGCCTGTCCCGCCAGTCATCGCCGCCTCGAACAGTGCTTCCTTTGTCTTGAATCGTTTGAATAAAATTCCTTCCGAAGCCCCTGCGCGCTCGGCGATGCGGAGAGTGCTGGCCCCGGCGCCATTCTCCAGAAAAACTGCGGCCGCAGCTTCGAGGATCGCGGGATCGTCATATTTTCGAGGCCGCGACATAAGGGAGTGTTCACGTATTTATTTCGAGACAGCATGTTTTGCAAGTGGCAAGTTGCAGAAGTTGCCTTCCTGCGTTTGGATGACGCCCCCCCCCAAAAAAAGCGCTGGCAGGACAATGCCAGGTCGGGTCCAAATGAGGGGCAGAATTCCGATGGAGGCAACGCGAACGACAGTCGTCTCCCCAATCCATTCCGCTCATTGTCGCTTCCCGCTTGCATTTTTTCGCCCCGCGTCGTTTGTGGTCGCGACGCGCAAGACCAAGAGACGTGGTGCTGGTGGACAACGGGGTGATGCACGAATCATGCAAGCTGCAAATCCGCGCCCCCTTCGTCAGGAACTTCACAACCGGATCTCGCTTTGATATTCGCACGCTCGTTCCAAAAGACGTCCGCCCAGCCGCCCGGCGACGGGAAGATCAAACCTCAACAGTTTCCCCGATCGCCGGCAGCAGCAGCGTCAATCCGTTTTTCCCAAAGGTCCCGATGGCTGCTTCCTTGACGATCTTGATCGGCGGAAACGTGTCGTAGTGGACACCCACCACAATTTTGGTGTCGACAAACCCGGCGGCCTTGGCGGCATCGGAGGCGCCCATGGTGAAATTGTCGCCGATCGGCAGCACCGCAAAACGGATCGCAAATTCCTCCGGGATCAGTTTCATGTCCATGGCCAGCGCCGTGTCCCCGGAGTAGTAAAAGGCCCCTTCCCCGAACTCCACGACATAGCCGCCGGGGTTTCCTCCCGCCGAGCCGTCCGGCATCGTGCTGGAATGGATCGCGCCGGTCATCTTCACGCGGCCAAAGCCGAAGCGTTTCGAACCCCCGTGGTTCATCGCGACAAGATTCACGAGCCCCTGCCGACCGAGCCATTCGGAAACTTCCCAGTTGCCGACCACCGGCGCTCCGGTCCGGTTCGCGAGCGCGACCACGTCGGCCACATGGTCCACATGGCCGTGGGAGAGGAGAATCAAGTCCGCTTGAATTTTCGAAATATCGATGTGCCCGGCCAGCGGGTTGGGAGTGATGAACGGGTCGAACAGCAGCCTGGCGCGGCCGCTCTCCACGAGGAAACACGAGTGTCCAAAGTAGGTGAGTTTCATAAGCAAACCCACGCAATCACAGGATGCCGGATTTGTCCAACGCTTCGCGAATATTTGCTCGCCACCAGTTCATCGCGCGGATTATCCTCGTCAACGGCATTGCCGAGATGGAGAAGAAAAGAGCGCCATCGGACCACCCGGTTTTGCTCCCCGGATCGGAAAAATATTTGACGCATCGGGGTTGCAGCGCGCACTGGGGGGATTTACGCTTTGGCCACCATGACGATCTCCGAACAAGCCTCCGCCAGAAATTTCCCGCCTTTCAATCTTGCCCGGTTGCTGCGCGGAACGTTCGCCCCCACCCCGGGCCAACGGGTTTGCGTTCTCATTGACTTGGATCTGCCCGAGGCCATCAAGGGCTTCGCCTTTTTGAACGATCCCGGTCTTTCGATCCAGCGCAACGCCCACATGTTCATCTACGAAGGGCTGAAAAATGGAGCGATGAGCGAACTCGGCCTGGAGGGCGGAGAAATCTTCGCCTATCAGGTCACCGGCGGCAGCAACCTGGACCTTCCGGACAAGGCGGTGGCTCCGGATGGAAAAGAAGTCAGCCTGGAGCGCGATGTCTATCCGAATTACGACATCATTCTTTGCGTTTCGACCTACTCAGCGACCGCTCCCCTGACGGCATTTGCCAAGAAATATGGCTTTCGCGGGGCGACCCTTCACGGGCTCAACCAGGTCATTCTCTCATCGGGGTTATCGGTCGATTACGACGAGGTGAGCGCGGACGCCGAGAAGCTCCGCCTGGGAATGACTCGGGCCGACTGGGTCGAGATCGATTTCCTGCATGCCGGAAAAACCCACACGCTTCGCCTGGAGTTGGGAAAGCAGGAGGCGCAGAAGAGCCACGGCCTGTGTCGCGGCAAGGAACCCGATGTGGCGAACCTGCCCGCGGGCGAGATCTATTTTGTTCCCATGGGAGCGGAAGGGGAGTTCCCGATGAAATATGAGGACGGGACGATCGGCTTGATGCATGTCACCGGCGGACGCATCCGGAGGGCGGAACTGCTTTCCGGCGACGAGTCCACGGTCAAAGCCCACAACGAAAAACTCGCCTCCGATCCGGTCACCGGGGAACTCGGCGAGCTGGGCTTCGGAACCCAGATTCTCCCCGTCTCCGGGCGCGATATCCAGGACGAGAAAATCCGCGGCACGATCCACGTGGCCACCGGGAGGAGCGACCACCTCGGGGGATCGCTCACGCCCGACAAATTCTCGGACCACAAGAACGCGACCCACGACGATATCCTCTTCGCTCCCCACAAGACCCCGGAAATCCTTGTCACGCAGGCCAGGATGTTCCGAAACGGAGAAACGAAGGTCCTGATCGAGGCATTCGAGCCATCGGACTACATGAACGGCTTGCTGGCCTGAGATACGCTACGACCGAACCGGGAATTTACCGGAGTTTTCGCCAGATAATTGTAACTGCTCAGCAAAGAACCCGGCGGGCGGATGTGGAAAGGGGAGCAACTTTGCATTTTTCGCCGGATCGTGATATGCGGGAAGGCTCCTGCCGCGGGGAGCAGGCCGGTATTCCAGT
>JBAYWC010000106.1:0-8640 GCA_041674265.1 Terrimicrobiaceae bacterium | reverse complement strand
GAGAACAGGCGTCCCGCCTGTTGGGGCCCAGGCTCTCGCATCGGGCCGCCGCGCCCTACACGGGCGGGACGCCCATGCTCCCTGGCCATCCATCGCCGATTGCAACTATCGCAGATGCGCCCGCGAACTCAGACGGACATGGAATAAGCTTGCACGAAAAGTGCGGGCCATTGAATGCTGCCGGTTTGACTTATGAAGTTCTCCTTTTCTCTCCGGTTAGCCGTCCTCATCGCCGCCTCCACGTCATGCGCATGGGCGGATGTCAAGCTCCCCGCCATCATCTCCGACCACATGGTCTTGGAAAAATCCGCCCGGGTGCCGATCTGGGGAAAGGCGGACTCCGGCGAGAAAGTGACGGTGACCCTGAACGGACGATCCGCCAAGGCCGAAGCGGGTGCCGATGGAAAATGGATCACCACCCTGGATCTGAAGGACTCGGCGCCAGGACCGTTTGAAATGGCGGTCGAAGGGAAGAACAAGCTGACCGTGGCCGATGTCGTGGTCGGGGAAGTCTGGGTCGCATCCGGCCAGTCCAACATGGAGTTTTCGTTGAAAAATTCCCTCGACGCCGAAAAGGAAATCGCGCAGTCCGCGAATCCCCTCCTCCGCCAGTTTCTCGTGAAGAAGAATCCCACGAACGAACCCGCGGAAGATACCGAGGGCAGCTGGATGGCGGCTTCTCCGGAAACAACGGGAACGTTCAGCGCTGTCGGATATTATTTCGCCAAGAAAATCCAGAACGAGTTGAAGGTTCCTGTGGGATTGGTGCATACCTCGTGGGGCGGCACTCCCTCCGAAGCATGGACAAGCGTGGAGGCGACCGACAGCATCCCCGACCTCAAGGCCTCCCGGGAACGGGTCTGGGCGGTCCTCAGGGAATATCCGGAAAAAAAGAAGGCTTTCACCGGTGGGTTCGGTGCCTGGCTCAAGGAAAACAACCGCGAGGACAAGCCGGTCGTCGATGCCGCCGCGTTCGCGGGAGGGGATGTTTCCACGGATGGCTGGGTTCCCGTAAAAATCCCCGGGCCCGTGATCGCCCGAGGGCTCCCTGCCGCCGGGGCCGTCTGGTTGCGCAAAGAAGTCGATGTTCCGGGCAAGACCGTCACAGCTTTCCCTCTCATCCTGCCCATCGACGGTTTCGACAGCGTTTATTGGAACGCCAAACTCCTCAAACAAACGACATTTCAGGACTTCCCGGGTCTCGGCAATGTCCGCCGCTACGGACCGTTCAATATTCCTGCAAGCGAGGTCAAGGAAGGGAAGAACACCCTGGCCATCCGGCTTTACGAGCCGGTCGGGCCGGCGAAAATTTTCGGAGAACCGAAAGCCGGCCCGATGTCCCTCGGAGGCGAATGGCTGGCCAAAGCAGAATTTGGATTCCCCGCCTTGGATCCGCAGAAGATTGCCGCCGCCCCGCAGCTACCCACCACCCCCCCCGGCCCGCAAAACGTCGCCGGTTACCTTTTCAACGGCATGATCCACCCGATCCTGCCGTATGCGATCAGCGGAGCCGTCTGGTATCAGGGCGAATCGAATGCGGACCGCGCCCACCAATACCGCACGGCGTTCCCGCTGATGATCACCGACTGGCGCAAGCAATGGAACCAGGGCGATTTTCCGTTCTATTTCTGCCAGATCGCGAACTTCATGGCCAAGAAATCCGACCCGTGCGAAAGTTCCTGGGCCGAGTTGCGCGAGGCCCAGTCATCGACGCTCAGCCTCCCGAATACCGGACAGGCCGTCCTGATCGACATCGGGGAGTCCGGGGACATCCACCCCCGCAACAAGAAGGATGTGGGGGAACGCCTCGCGCTCATCGCTCTGGCCAGGGACTACGGAAAATCCATCCCGTATTCCGGCCCCGTTTACGATTCCATGAAAATCGGAAGCGGCAAAGCCGTCCTCCGCTTCAAGCACACGGAGGGCGGACTTGTCGCCAAGCCACTGCCGGAGACTTACGATGTCATTTCCCGGGCCAAGAAAACCGCCCCCCTCGTCCGCAACAGCCCAGGCAGCCAACTCGAGGGCTTCGCCATTTGCGGTGAGGATAAGAAGTGGGTTTGGGCCGATGCCAAAATCGACGGGAATACGGTGGTTGTGTCGTCGGAAAAGGTGCCCGCACCGGCCGCCGTCCGGTATGCCTGGGCGGACAACCCGACGTGCAACCTCTACAATGGTGCCGGGCTTCCGGCATCGCCCTTCCGCACGGACGATTTTCCACCCGTGACCTTGAATGAAAAATACTGATTTCTTCTCTTTTTAAAAATAATTGAAAAAGTTCTTGATCATTGCGCGATTATCTCTATGGTCGCCCTTGTTCTGGGGGGAACAGCAGGCCGTCGTAACACTCGTTGCGGCGGCCTGCATTTTTTATGGATCGAACTCTTCATCGACGGGATTCGATCGGACGCTATGATGAAGCCCTGATCCTCCACCATTTATGATCTTTCTCGGAATCGACTGCGGAACACAGAGCACCAAGACCATCGCTCTGGATTGGGAAACCGGAGCCGTCGTGGCCTCTGCCCATCAGTCCTATGGTTTCCTGCCGAACCCTCCACCGGGGGCCATGGAACAGGACCCGGCAGAGTGGGCATTCGAAGGAAGCGGCGGACTCCCGGACATCTGCTCGAGAATCGTCGGACTGGATGAGTCCATCCGTGTCGAGCCTGACAAAAAAAATACCGGGAACTATGCCGGCCTGCTGGAAAAATCCCGTCTCCTCCGCGGGGCGCTTCACGAAAAGGATCTCCTGTAATGCGCATCGTCCTTGCAGCGACCGGGGCCAGCGGCACCCTCTATTTGCAGCGGCTCCTGGATTACCTCTCGGGTCCGGAGCACGAGTTGCACCTGGTGCTCACGGCGTATGCGAAGCAGGTCGTCCATGAGGAAACCGGGGGCCTCCGGCTGCCAACGAATCTCACCGAACATCCGGACAAGAGCATGAATGCGCCGTTTGCCAGCGGGTCCGCGCTTTTCGATGCGATGGTCGTCTGCCCGTGCTCGATGGGAACCCTGGGCCGGATTGCGGCCGGCACGAGCGAAACACTCATTTTGCGGGCGGCCGATGTTTTTCTAAAAGAACGCCGCAAACTCATCCTCGTGCCTCGGGAAACCCCCTGGAGCCTGATCCATGCGAAAAATGCGGTGACGGTCCTCGAAGCCGGGGCCATCCTGCTCCCCGCCATGCCATCGTTTTACAGCCGGCCGAAGACGTTCGAAGAACTCGCCGACACCGTGGTCTGGAGGATTCTCGACCAGATCGGCGTCCCCTCCCCGAATGCCCGCAGGTGGCGGGAGACCGGAGGAGAAAACGCAATGTGATGCCGCGGAATTCCTGCCGATGAAAAAACTCCTGTTCCTCGTTCTGCTCCTCGCCGGATGCGCCTCGCAGCCGGACGCCACCCGCTGGACCCCGCCCCTTCAGAACTCCCGCGCCTCCTTTCTCTGGAAACACCGCGGCGGGAGTCTCGCGGGCGATGCGGACATCACAAACGACGTGCGCGGCAATGTCGCGATCCGGCTGACCAAGGATCTGCCAAAACCTCTCCTCGAGATCACTTCGATGGCCGATGGAAAATTCACGGCCGCAGGACCTCTCGCCGGCGGCGGCTGGTCGGGCGACGCATCCCGCGCCCCGTTGCGTTTCAGCCTTTGGACCGCCCTGGCAGCCGCTTGGCGGGGCGCCCACCCCGCGAGGGACGGACGCCAGGAAGTCCACACCGACAGCTACAGGGCAGCCGTCTGGAAGGAATCCGGGCGAATCCGGGAACTCAGCGTCAGCTCCAACGACAACGGCGAGGTCATCCGCCTCGTCTTCCGCTGATCCGAACTTGACGGACGACACCATCAGGGGCTTATTGGCCAGAATTTCAACCATGAACCGTTTGCCTTTCACCTTTCTTGTCCTCGGGCTTGCCGCCTTGGCAGGTTGCGCCTCCTACGATCCCCGGCTGACAAGCACCGCCACGAAATACCTGGGCCAGGACGGCTCGATCATCTCCCGGTCGAGTTCCTCGACGCTCGCGGAGAAAAACTCGTATTGGGACGGGGACGGTGTCTCCGGGGCACCCTCGATTTTGATCGATCTCTCCGAGCAGACGGCCTCGTTCTACAAGGGCTCCAAATTGGTCGGGGTGTCGGCGATCTCCAGCGGACGCGAGGGGTTCGGGACCCCCGTGGGGAATTACAAGCTGATCGGGAAAGAGCCGCATCACCTTTCCAACCTTTTCGGTGACTACGTGGATGCCAACGGAAATGTGCTCGTGAGAAATGTAGCTGTCAAAAAAGACCCCAAGCCGCCCGGCGCGGTCTTCGCGGGGGCTCCCATGCCATTTTTCATGAGGCTCACCAACTCCGGCGTGGGCATGCACCAGGGGTTTCTCCCCGGCGTTCCCGACAGCCACGGCTGTATCCGCATGCCGGAAAAAATGGCCAAAATTTATTTCGACAACGTCTCGTTGGGAACTCCCGTCCGGGTCGTGAATTGAGCCCTTCCCATTTGACCATGGTCAAAGCTTGCCCGCATTTCTGCTTGTCAGCCGCAGAAGTGTGGAGATTCTGAGCCGCGTTCGTTTTCAAAAATCACACCATCCACCACTATGTCCGCCACCACCATTACCGCCATCCGTGCCCGTCAAATCCTTGATTCCCGGGGGAATCCCACCGTCGAAGCCGACGTGGAGCTCGCCGGGGGCGTCCTCGGGCGCGCGGCTGTTCCCAGCGGAGCCAGCACCGGAGAGCATGAAGCCGTCGAACTCCGCGACGGGGTGAAAACCCTTTATCTCGGGAAAGGCGTAACCAAGGCGGCCGCCAATGTCGGCAAGCTCCTGGCTCCTGCCGTCGTCGGCCTCGATGCGCTCGACCAGATCGGCCTCGACAAGACGATGCTCGCCGTGGACGGCACCCCGACGAAGAAAAAGGTCGGCGCGAATGCCATCCTCGCCGTCTCGCTGGCCGCCGCAAAAGCCGCCGCCGCCCAGATCGGCGTCCCCCTCTACAAATATCTCGGCGGGCCGAACGCGAAAGTGCTTCCGGTGCCGATGATGAACATCGTCAACGGCGGCGCCCACAGCGACGCGCCGATCGACTTCCAGGAATTCATGATTGTCCCGAAGGATTTCCCGACGTTCTCGGAAGCCCTGCGCGCGGGAACGGAGATCTTTCACGCGCTCAAGGGCGAGTTGAAGAAGCGCGGCCTCTCGACCGCCATCGGCGACGAGGGGGGATTTGCGCCGGCCTTCACTTCCGCCGAGGACGCCCTCGATACCATCGCCAAGGCGGTCAAGTCCGCCAGCTACAAATTCGGCGGACAGGTCTTCATCGCCCTCGATGCCGCGTCGAGCGAATTCTACGACGCCACCAAGAAATCCTACATCTTCAAAAAGTCCGACGGCTTGAAACTCTCGGCTGACCAGCTCGTCGAATATTACAGGAAGCTCGTCGCAAAATACCCGATCATCTCCATCGAGGACGGCTGCTCGGAGAACGACTGGACCGGCTGGAAGAAACTCACCGATGCGCTCGGCGACAAGGTCCAGCTCGTCGGCGACGATCTCTTTGTCACGAACGTCGATTTTCTCCGCAAGGGCATCGACCAGGGCGTGGCCAATTCGATCCTCGTCAAGGTCAACCAGATCGGCTCGCTCACCGAGACACTCGACGCCATCGAACTCGCCAAGGAAAACAAATACACGGCGGTCATCAGCCACCGTTCGGGCGAGACCGAGGACACCACGATCTCCGACATCGCGGTCGCCACGAATGCCGGCCAGATCAAGACCGGATCGCTCTGCCGCACCGACCGCGTCGCCAAATACAACCAGCTCCTCCGGATCGAGGAAGAGCTGGGCGACGAAGCCGTTTACGGCGGCAAGTTCTGAAGAGAAAAATCTCCCCACAAAGCGGGGCGTGCGGTCCATCCGCACGCCTCGTTTGCTTTCCGGGAAGGATTTCGTCTAGTCTCTTCCGATGCGCTCACGCCAGATTCCACTCTTCCTTCCTCCGTGGAAAATTTTCGTCCCGACCCTCTGGCTGATATTTTTCCTCTGGGTGGGGATCCTGCTCTGCGTCTCCTCCCAACCCGGAAGCGCCTGTCCGGATCTCCCGGTTCCCCACGGAGACAAGGCGCTGCATTTTCTGTTCTTCAGTTCGGGAGCCCTGTCCCTGGGCGCGGCCATTCGCGCGACCTTCGGCATCCGCTGGACCAGCCTCTTTCTTGTCGTGATCGTCTCCCTCGGCGCCCTTGGCCTCGCGGATGAAATCCACCAATTGTTTGTGACCGGACGGAGCGGTGGAGATCCATTCGACTGGCTCGCGGACCTGACCGGCACCTGCTGCGGTCTTGCCCTCCTTCGAACTTTCTATGCCAAACGACCCCGAGAAACCGCGAATCCAGGAACTCCGGAAGCAAATTGAGAGGCACAACCGCCTCTATTATGAGGAGGCGGCCCCGGAGATCTCCGACCGGGCATTTGACGCCCTCCTCAAAGAACTCCAGGAACTCGAAGCCCTTCATCCGGACGATGCCCCCTCCCCCACCAAACACGTGGGCGGACGGCCGCTCCTGCAATTCGAGAATGTCCGGCATGTCGTTCCGATGCAGAGCCTGGACAACACGTATTCCGCGACGGAACTCCTGGAATTTCTGGCCCGCGTCCGAAAGTTGGCCGGCGAGCTTCTTTTGTCGTTCACCATCGAGCCAAAAATTGACGGCGTGGCCATTGCGCTCCTCTACGAGGACGGGAAACTCGTCCGCGCAACCACCCGCGGCGATGGAACCACCGGAGACAACGTCACACAAAATATCCTCACGATTTCCAATATCCCCGCGACGCTGAAGGGAAGCGCTCCGGAACGAATCGAAGTGCGGGGCGAAATCCACATGCCCAAGTCGGTTTTCATCCGGCTCAACCGGGAACGCGACGAGCAGGGGCTGCCGGCATTCGCGAACCCACGCAACACCGCGGCCGGCTCGCTCAAGCAACTCGATCCGGCATTGGTTGCCGGGCGCGGGCTGGCCGGCATCTTCTACGGATTTGGCGCATGGGCCGGCCCCAAGCCACCCAAAGGTTCTTTGGTTCTGAAACTTTTCCAAAATTGGGGGCTCCCCGTTTCGGAAAAAGTGCTCGTGGCCGAATCGGACGGGGATGTTGTTGCGGCGGTGGAGGAACTGGGCCGGATGCGGCATGATTTCGCCTATGAAACCGACGGAGCCGTCATCAAACTTGACGACATCCGCCTTCGTGACGAACTGGGCTCGACTTCGAAAGCCCCCAGGTGGGCGATCGCATACAAGTTCGAACCCGAACAGGCGGAAACCAGACTCCGTACGATCACCATCCAGGTCGGACGAACCGGTGTCCTCACGCCGGTTGCCGGGCTGTATCCGGTTCTTGTCGCGGGCAGCACCGTCTCAAGAGCCACGCTCCACAACGAAGAGGAAATTTTGCGGAAGGACATCCGGGTCGGAGACACCGTCCTCGTGGAGAAAGCCGGCGAGGTGATTCCCGCGGTTGTCGGGGTCAGGAAAGATCTGCGCGACGGTTCGGAAAAAGAATTCGAAATGCCGGACACCTGTCCTTCCTGCGGATCGAAAGTCATCAGGGACGGCGTCGCCTGGCGGTGCGTGAGCCCGGCCTGCCCGGCCCAACTCCGGCGAAGAATCGAACACTTTGCCTCGCGCGGGGCCATGGATATCGAGGGCTTGGGAGAAGCGCTTGTCGGCCAGTTGGTCGAAGCCGGCCTGCTGAAGGGTTTGCCGGATATTTACTCCCTCACCAAGGAACAGCTTCTGGAACTTGAACGCATGGGAGAAAAAAGCGCCTCCAACCTCCTGCAAGCCATTTCCGAGAGCAAATCCAGACCGCTGTGGAGACTGGTGAACGGACTCGGAATCCCGCATGTCGGGGTGGCTTCCGCTCGCGACCTTGCCGCGCGCTATCGGACCCTTGACACCCTCGCCGGGGCCGACCGGGAGAGCCTGCTGAAGGTTCACGACATCGGGGACATCATGGCCGATGCCATTTCCGCCTGGTTCCGGGCTCCCGCAACCCGCGAAGTCCTGGAAGCCCTCCGGTCTCATGGTTTGAATTTCGGGGAAGCGGATGAAAATCAAACCGCTGTGGGGAATCCACTGGCCGGAACGATCTGGGTGATCACGGGGTCACTCTCCATCCCCCGCGATGAAGCCTCGGAAATGATTCGTGCGCGCGGCGGAAAAGTCACCGGCAGCGTCAGTAAAAAAACCACCCATGTGCTTGCGGGCGCGGAGGCCGGCGGCAAGCTCGACAAAGCCCGTGAACTCGGAGTCCTGATCCTCGACGAGGTGGCTTTCCGTGAACTTTACAAGACCTGAGTCATGGGCAAAATTCGTCGTGGCGGTTATGTGTTTGAGTGGTGGATCGGAGACCACGAGCCCCGCCATGTGCATGTTTCCAAGATTGATGGCCGCATCCTCGGTCGTATCGTCCTTGCAACAAAGCTGCCGATGGATGCTTGGAATCCGCCCAAAAAGGTGTTAGCCTAACTTCCCCCTGATTTTTTTCTAAGTGACTGCAAATCAGTGAAACTACACGAAAATGTAGCAAGTAATATATCCACAATAATCAAAATAACTGTTGATTGTATTGTTTTATATCT
>JBAYWC010000105.1:0-8802 GCA_041674265.1 Terrimicrobiaceae bacterium | reverse complement strand
GATATAAAACAATACAATCAACAGTTATTTTGATTATTGTGGATATATTACTTGCTACATTTTCGTGTAGTTTCACTGATTTGCAGTCACTTAGAAAAAAATCAGGGGGAAGTTAGGTTAACCGCCGATGGGCGATTGGCTATTATACTCCCCGGCATCATAAAATCGGAAAAGCCCAGATGCTAAACCAGCAGCGTCGAGCCTTTCTTGGAGAACATCACCCGCTCGCTGGCCGATAGCCCGGTAGCAGCTGCCAAAGAGGCCGCTCGCCGGATTGAGCTCATCACGGGCGTGCAACTTTCCGAGGACCAGGCGCGCCGCATCATGAAGCGCGTGGGCCTGGCTTACCGCAAAACCGCCCCCATTCCCGGCGGGGCCGATCCCCAGATGCAACTCGTATTTCTCCAAGAGGAGCTGATCCCTCGCCTCGAGGAGGCCCGCGAGGGAACACGCCGCGTTTTTTTCGTTGATGCCGCCCACTTCGTCCTCGGAGCATTTTGGTCGGGCAAAGCTCGCGTCATTGGGCTTGATGTGGCAGACTCCGGTCATGCTGCCTGCTTTCCCGCAAACTGAAATGCCCGGGGAGAATCCGTATTTTCCTGCGACAGGCCGGCTGTTTCCTGTCATCACCGGTTTGGGGTGCCTGAGCCCGCTGGGGTGTGATGTTCCATCGACCCGCGTTGCCTTGAAAGAAGGCCGGGACGGCATTTCCCCGGTTCAGCTTTTCTCCGTGGACACGTTTCAATCCCGGACTGCGGGTCAGGTGCCATCGGAATTCGAGACGCTTTTCGAAAAAACGCAGGCCGCCGGCGCAGGTTGCTCGAGGGCTGGGAAGTTTGTCTTTTTGGCGATGCGTGAAGCCCTCGCTTCGCGGCCCGGATTCGTCCCGGAGATTGTCGTGGCAGGGACGACGAGCGGGGGCATGGACTTTGGCGAATCGTTTTTTCGGGGGTTAAATTCCGGGATGACGCAGCGGGCGGCGCGCCGGCGGGTTCGCGGGTACGTGCCCCAGCAGCCGGTCCTCGATGCGATGGAAGGCTTTGGTTTTGACGCCCCGGTGCGGATCGTCTCGAACGCCTGCGCGTCCGGCACCAATGCCCTCTGCCTTGCCGCCGGGCTTGTCCGGAGCGGACGGGCGAAGCGGGTCATGGCCCTCGGTTTCGACGCGCTGGCGGAATTGGTCTTCGCTGGTTTTGACTGCCTCCGGGCCTCCACGACGGAAAAGTGCCGTCCTTTTGACTCGGGCCGCACGGGGCTCGCTCTCGGGGAGGGAGCCGCTTGTTTTCTCATCGAGGCGCTGGATGACGCGCCCCGGGAATCCGTGCGCGCGTCCGTGGCCGGCTGGGGGTTTGCGAATGACAACCATCACCTCACCCAGCCGGAGCCGTCCGGCACGGGGCCGAGGCTCTCGATGGAGCGGGCTCTCTCGGATGCCGGATGGACCGCGGGCGATGTGGATTACATCAATGCACACGGCACGGGGACTCTTTACAACGACTCCAGCGAGGCGGCAGCCATCCGGTCCGTGTGCCCTTCGGCTCCCGTGAGCAGCACAAAGGGAATGGTCGGACATGCTCTCGGTGCCGCGGGTGCCATCGAGGCGGCATTCTGCATTCTTGCCATGGAGGAGGGGTTCCTGCCTCCCAATATCAACCTCCGCGAAACGGACTCCGGACTGGATATCGTCGCGAACACGGCCCGTCCGGCCCGGCTGGATCGCGCGCTTTCGAACTCCTTCGGCTTCGGCGGATCGAATGCCACGGTTCTTTTGGAAAAATGGCCATGACCCCCGTTTCCATTCTCGGCGTCGGTTGTGTCACCGCCCTCGGGCGGAAATGGGAAACCGTCTGGGAAAGAATCCGTGACGGGGAAACACCGGAGCGGGAGGCCGTGCGGGGACCCGGATGCCATGTTCCTGTCGGGGTTTATAAAACCGCCTTGCCCGATGTTCCGTCCGCCGCCGGCGCGCGTTTGAGGCGATCCGGCCCGATCTCGTATTTTGCCTGCGCGGCGGCCGCAGATGCCGTTCAACAGGCCGGTCCGCTTCCCTCCGCGCGGACGGCTTTGGTTTTTGCGGCGACGGATGGCGCGGTGACCTACACGCGCCGCTTTTTTGAAGAAGTCGTGGAGCGGGGAGCAGGCAGCCCGCTCCTTTTTCCGGAGACTGTCTACAACGCGCCCGCCAGCCATGTTGCCGCGATGCTTGGTTTGGATGGAATTGTCTTGACCCTGGTGAATGATTCGGGCGCCGGCATGGATGCCCTCTCCACCGCTTCCGAACTCATTCATTCCGGGATGGCGGACCGTTGCCTCGTCGTGGCTGCCGAGGAACTGGATGGGGTCTCTTCCGAGGGATACCGGCGGTGGAAACTGGCCATGCCCGCTGCCGGTTTCCAGAAGGGAGCGGTCCTCACCGAGGGGGCGGTGGCTTTGGTTTTGGGACCGCCATCGCCCGCCCATGTGCGGATCGACCGGGTTCATCCGGGCGGGATCCTCCGCCGTCACTCGACAGCCAGGGAAACGATCCGTCGTATTCTCGGGGAACTGGCCGCCGGGGAAACTCCGGATCTGGCCGTGCTTTCCGCATCCGGGGCATGGCCCGGGGTCGTGGAGGAATCCCTTGTCCGGGAGTGTTTCCCCGAATCCCGCCTGCTCTCACCCCGGCGTTTTGCCGGCGAAGCCTTCGTCGTATCGAGCCTTCTGCAATGCCTTTGTGCATGGCAGGAACTCCGGTTGAAACGCGCCGGGAGTGCGATTGTCCCGGTTCTGGGGTGGAGCGCCCAGTTCCGGGGCGCTTTCTTGACGGGTCCTTCGGGGTGATCCCAGGAAGGGGATTCTCGGGTGCATGACAGGAAAGTTCCCATGGTGGGGCGGGACGTCCCGGCCCGCCGCGAAGGGTCTTCCCGGACAGCCCAGAGGTCTGTCCCTACCCTTCTGCGCGAAAGGGAACCTTCCCGTCATGCACCCGGGATTCTCCCATCGATCCGAAAACGCTGGCAGCAAACAAAAGTTTCGTGGAGAATCCCCGCATTCACCCGGAGGTCGCGGTGATTCCCATTCCATGAAAAAAGAAGTCATTTCCCACGCAGGCTGGAACCGCAATCTCTATCTGGCCAATGATCACGCGGAGGTCATCGTCACTCTCGACGTCGGCCCGCGCATCCTCTGCTACAAGCGACCGGACGGCGAAAACGTCTTCAAAAACTACGATGCCCAACTGGCTTCATCGGGAGAAGGGGAGTTCATGATCCGGGGCGGCCACCGGTTTTGGATCGCTCCCGAGGACGAGGGCATTTCCTACCATCAGGACAACCATCCGGTGGATTACCGGATCGAGGAATTCACCGAGGAGATCGTCATCGATTCGCTCCAGACCCAGTCCGGACGCATCATGAAAACCCTGGGCGTCACATTGGCGGACAATGATTCCCATGTCACCGTCCGCCATACGGCAAGGAATGACGGCGAAGAGTCGATCCAAATTGCCTCGTGGGGGCTGAGCGTCATGAAGCCGGGAGGCGTGGAGATCATTCCCCAGCCTCCGCAGGGCGAGCACCCCCGCGACCTCCTTCCCAATCGTGGCATCGTCCTCTGGCCCTACACCGACCTCAGCGACCCCCGTTGGCACTTGGGACGGGAGTTTTTCACCCTCCGGCAGAGCGGGGGATTTCCACCGACCAAGATCGGGCTGGCGCACCGGGAGAAGTGGATCGCCTACGTCATCGAGGATTCGCTCTTCATCAAGACATTCGATCATGTGACCGGCGCGGTTTATCCGGATGGAGGCTGCAATTTCGAAACATTCACGAACGAGGAAATGATCGAGATCGAGTCCCTCAGCCCGCTGGCCGCCCTGGCACCGGGAGAATCCGTCTCCCACACGGAAAACTGGTATCTTTTCCCGATCACCGGGGAAGCCCAGATCGAATCCGAGACCGCCCTCGCCAGTTGGCTGAAGCCCTTCCTTCAGCGGGCGGGGGTCTGATTTTCATGAAATTCGAAATTCGAAAGTGGGAATTCGGAATGGCCGTGTTGCTGGCCGTCGGGTTTACCGGTTGCGAGACCGTGGACGTCGATGCCGGACCGAGGGCGGCCATGAATGCCGCCATCCTGAGCGAGCCGCCGGGGGATTATTTTGTCGGGCGCCGGATGTATAAACAGGATTACAAGATGTGGG
This sequence comes from Terrimicrobiaceae bacterium, assembly GCA_041674265.1. GTDB lineage: Bacteria > Verrucomicrobiota > Verrucomicrobiia > Chthoniobacterales > Terrimicrobiaceae > QYQL01. The sequence continues at coordinate 4,625 of JBAYWC010000105.1, read as the reverse complement.
GTTGGGTTCGCGAACCGGGAAAGCCGTGGAAAACGTCCAAACTCGTCATGATGAACGAGCAGATCAAGCTCGCGCCGGATCGCGAGGCGGGAAAACTCGGGACGGACAACAACTGCGAATACCGCTTGATCGGCGGGTTCACGGGGCAGCTCGTCTATGAGCCCGCCAGCGACCAGTTTTACCCGGAATTTCTCCTCAAAGGATACGAGTTGAAGTCCGCCGCCCCGGCCCGGATCTTCAGCACCAAGCGCCAGGAAGATCCCGCCGTGCGCATCCTCGCTCCTCCGTTGTAGGTTTCAGCTTTTCAAAATCTCGCGCGCCCTGGCCAGCGCGTCGTCGAAATGCGCGCAGAGATTTTTGCGGCCGATCACTTCGACGAAGCCCGCCCGGCGGAGCATGTCGAGCGGCTGGCGGTGAAGACCGCTCAGAAGGAGCGTTCCACTGCGGATGATTCCTGAAATGGGCGATCTGGCCCCGTTAGTAACGTTTGCCGATGGCCGCGTGATCGCCCCCGCGGCCGGCAGGCCGCAAAAGAACGGACAGACGATGTTCGCCACGCCCTGCGCGATCAGTTCGGTGTTGCTGTCGTGCCTGTCGCCGGTCATGCCGTCGGCCACCCCGGCCATGAGATCCGCGCCCAGATCGCCCGGACGATAGCCGCGCCGAAAAAACTTCATATTTTCTGATAATGGGCCTGCAAATGTCCCACCCCTCTTGGTAGTCTGCCCGGCACCGTGCCCCAACCGACTCTCTCCCGAACCAAATCCTTCCACGCCAAGTCCGGTGCCGAGATGGTCGTATTGCCCCGACGAGATTCCACATAAATTTTCATGTCGACCGAGACCCATTCCCAAATCGCCAGCTTCATCTGGAGCATCTGCAACCTTCTCCGGGGTCCCTACAAGCGGAACGAATATCGCAAGGTGATCCTGCCGCTGACCGTCCTGCGCCGGTTCGATTGCATCCTTGCCCCGACGAAGGCGGCCGTTCTGAAGGAACACTCCGCCATCAAGGCCAAGGGAGAAAATATCATCCGTCACCGGCTTTCTCAGATCACCAAGGTGCCGTTCTACAATCTCTCGAAGCTCGATCTGCCGCGCCTCCTCGACGATCCGAACCAGCTCGCGCCGAATCTCAACAGCTACATCAATGGCTTCTCGCCGAATGTTCGATCCATCGTGGAACGGTTCGGGTTCGATGCCCAGATTTCGAAGATGGCGGAGAAAGATCTGTTGTTTCTCGTCATCAAAAAGTTCGCCGCCATCGACCTCTCTCCTGATCGCGTGGACAACGTCCAGATGGGCTACGTCTTCGAGGAACTCATCCGGATCGGCGCGGAGCAATCGAACGAGGAGGCCGGGGAACACTTCACCCCGCGCGAGGTGATCAAGCTCATGGTCAATCTCCTCCTCTCGCCGGAGAAAGACCTCGCCCGCAGCCATGTGGTGAAGACGATCTACGATCCCGCGTGCGGCACGGGCGGGATGTTGTCGGTCGCCGAGAAATACATCCGCGACCTCAACGCCGACGCCCAGCCAAAGCTCTTCGGGCAGGATTGGAACGACGAGGCCTGGGCCGTCTGCAAGTCCGACATGCTCATCAAGGGCGAGGACGCGGATGCCGTCATCCTCGGCGACACGTTTACCAAGGACGGATTCGACCGCACCTCCGACGGCAAGAAATGGACCTTCGACTACATGCTGGCCAATCCGCCGTTCGGCGTGGAGTGGAAGCAGCAGCAGAGGTATATCGAAAACGAGCGCGATACGCTGGGCCACGCCGGACGCTTCGGCGCGGGCACGCCCCGGGTAAATGATGGCGCGCTCCTCTTCCTCCAGCACATGCTGGCCAAGATGCGCGCGCCGCAGGACGGCGGCAGCCGGATCGCCATCGTCTTCAACGGCTCGCCCCTCTTCACCGGCGACGCGGGCGGCGGCGAAAGCGAGATCCGTCGCTGGATCATCGAGAACGACTGGCTGGAGGCCATCGTCGCCTTGCCCGAGCAGCTTTTCTACAACACCGGCATCTCCACGTATCTCTGGGTGCTCACCAACCGGAAGGTAAAACCCCGCAAGGGCAAGGTCCAGCTCATCGACGCCCGCCCGTTCTGGGTGCAGATGGAAAAAAGCCTCGGCAACAAACGCCGCCGCATCGGCGATCCGTCGGACAAGGAGAAGGACCCCGACCACATCGGCGAACTCGCCAAAATTTTCGGCGACTTCCGCGCCGGCCAGACGCGCGCCTTCACCGAGGAAGACCCGATCACCCACCAGCCGGTCCAGCGCCAGCGCGTCGTCAGCAAGGTTTTCGACAACGAAGACTTCGGCTACCACAAGATCACCGTCGAGCGTCCGCTGCGGCTGAACTTCCAGGCCAGCGCCGAACGCATCGCCCGGCTCGACGACGAGAGCGCCTTCAAAAACCTCGCCACCAGCGCCAAGAAAGACCCCGCCATCCGCCAGCAGGAAATCGAAGCCGGAAAAGAGCGTCAGGAAGAAATCCGCGCCTTCCTCCGCATCCTCGGCAACAAACTTTTCAAGGGCCGCGAAGCCTTCCTCTCCCATCTGCGAAAATCTGCGAAATCTGCGGTTAAAGATCCCCGCCTGAGCGCCCCGGAACTCAAGGCCGTGGTCGCCGCCCTCGGCGAACGCGACGAGACCGCCGAAATCTGCCGCGCCCGCGACGGCCAGCCCGAGCCGGACGCCGACCTGCGCGACACCGAGACCGTGCCGCTCAAGGAAAGCATCGAGGCCCACTTCAAACGTGAGGTCCTGCCCCATGTGCCCGACGCGTGGATTGACGCCACCAGGACCAAAGTCGGCTACGAGATCCCGCTCAACCGCCACTTCTACCGCTACGAGCCGCCGCGCCCGCTGGAAGTCATCGAGACCGACATCAAGAAGCTCGAAGGCGAAATTCTCGCCATGCTGAAGGAGGTCACGGCGTGAGCCTGCGGATTTGCGAGAAACCCAAGTGCTTTGATTTCCTCTTGACCGGCGGAAAATCCCTGTTTTTATTTGAATTAACAATACCCGCCAGGCCTCTTTACAATGCCCAAATCGGCGGGTTTCTCTTTTTTGGGGGGCTGGCATGAATTTCAACAAGCCGCCCCAAACGTATTTGGAGCAGTTGCAGATTCTCAAAGACCGGGGTCTGGTCGTCCTGGATGAGCCACGAGCGCTGCATTGCCTGGAGCACCACAACTACTACCGGATCTCGGCCTACCGTTTTCCGTTGACGGTTCAGGGGGCTCCCGACCAGTTCCTTCCCGGCACCACCTTCGACGAACTCTGGGGGCTTTATCACTTCGACAGAACCCTGCGGCAGTTTCTCAGCGAGGCGGTAAAGCGGGTGGAAATCTCCGTGCGCGCCCGATGGGCCTACGTTCTTGGCCAGGCGTATGGGGCACATGCCTACGAGAGTCCGCAGCTGTTCAAAAATCCCCATCGCCATGCCGGCGCACTGGCCAAGCTCGATGAGGAACTTGAACGCAGCGACGAGGTCTTTGTCACCCACTACCGCGAACGGTACGGGATGAACCGGCCTCCCATCTGGGCCGCCTGCGAGGTGATGTCATTCGGCCTGCTCAGCCGCTTTTATGAAAATATCAAACGCGACCGGGACAAGAAGCAGATCGCGAACACGTATGGGTTTTCGATCGACATCCTCAAATCCCTGCTCGAACACTGCGTTTACATCAGGAACCTCTGCGCCCACCACTCGCGGGTCTGGAACAGGCGGTTCACCATCACGGTCCAGTTGCCGCAAAGCTCGCCGGTCGCGGTGATCCCCAACCTCAATCCGGCGGAAGAGAGGCGTATTTACAACTCCCTGGTGCTTTTGGTTCACATGCTCGGAGTGATCGAACCGGACTCCTCCTGGTCGAAACGCCTGCTGCAGCAAGTGCGGTTGCTCGATCCCAAATATCTTCCGCAAATGGGCTTCCCGCCCGACTGGCTGCACCGCCCAATGTGGAAAGTCCTCTCCGCCCAATGAAACTCCCCGCCTACCCGCGCACCAAACCCAGCGGCGTCGAATGGCTCGGCGACGTGCCGGCGCATTGGGAGGTGAAGCGGCTCAAGATGGCTGCGAGTCTGACGGACAAGAAAGTCGAAGCCGATGAAGAAAATCCTGTCCCCTACATCGGGATGGAAAACATCGAGTCATGGACAGGTCAACTCTTGCCGATCAACCCAGATGTCGTTCCCACCGGCACGGCCAACGCTTTCAAGGCCGGGCACACGCTCTTCGGGAAGCTGCGGCCTTACTTAGCAAAAGCGTGCAATCCTGACTTCGACGGACTCTGCTCGACCGAATTGCTCGTGCTCAATGGCATCGAATTCGACCGCGACTCTCTCCGCTATGCGCTGCTCAGTGATGGCTTCATCAAGCTCGTGGACTCGTCCACTTACGGCTCGAAAATGCCGCGAGCCAGTTGGGATTTCATCGGCAACTGTGTGCTGCCCATCGCACCGTCCGCCGAGCAACGTTCCATCGCGGCGTTTCTGGACCGGGAGACGGGGCGGGTGGACCGGTTGGTGGCGAAGAAGCGGGAGTTGATCGAGCGGCTGAAGGAGAAGCGCACCGCGCTCATCAGTGACTGCGTCACCGGAAAGGCTGAAGTC
>JBAYWC010000104.1:0-9181 GCA_041674265.1 Terrimicrobiaceae bacterium | reverse complement strand
GAAAAATCGCGGCCTCCGCCTCCCCTTTTTTACCTGCGACACGTCAGATCCCGACCACGGGCGCCACGACGAGCGCACGGCCAAGGTCTTCGCCGTCGACCCGATAGAGATCGGCCTGCCCCATCTCCCTGTCCCGGAGAAAAACCATTTACCGAAGAAATGGAGAGGTGGGCGGTGCTGTCCACATTGAACGCCCCGCCGACAAAAAGCTGGTCGTATTGTCCGAAGCCATTTCCGCCAAGCTCCATTACCAGAAAAGTCTCACTGCCTAAAATGAGGTTGTTGCTCTTTTTTTTCTTCCCCCGCGTGCTCCGGCTTTTTTTCGCTCTTTGGCCACGTCCGATATGTGCCATTGCTGATATGCATCCATGCGCCTTTCCAGCAAGGAACGGGAAAAACCCGGCTTCCTGTTCGTGTTGGAGAATGTTTTCGGTCGTTACCTCCGGGTCGCGAAAGCGCCGATTTTCAAGGTAACTGTCAAGGAAGCGGGCATACTCCCTTTCCCGTTTTTTCGGCCCTTTTCCAGCCGGAACGATCCGCCGCAACCCCCTCTTCAAAGAGACAGTGCTTCGGCAAGGAAGCCGCAATGCGTTGCCTGTGCTTCTCCGCCTCCTCACGTTGACAAAGAAAATCGCGATATTCCCCCGCCACTTCCTCACAAGCGAGAAGGAGATTCATTGCACCCCTCGCGGCCTGCCTGTGGACATCCGACACGGGCGGCTGCCAAGGAAAGTTGCATTCCGCGTGTGGGTCGCACTCCGCGTCTTCCGTCGTTTTCGAGACTTCCGCCCCCGGCGCTGGGAACTCGACAGCCCCCATCCCCGCAAGAAGCCGGGCGGAAACCGTCACCAGCATTTCCTTGGAAGCCCCGAACGGTAGCAGGCCAGCATCCTCCCCCGGATTCCGCTTTTCAGGCACGGCAACCGGCTGGGAGGTTTCGCTTGCGGCGGGTTTCGGCGATGGGCGTTTGTGCCTCACTCGCTCAAAGGTCCGTTGGTTTCAACCCGGTATGCCTTGCAACGCGGGCCAGCATTCGCGGGCCGATTTCCTCCCCCTCATGGAAGGCGAACACGAAATCAGGAAACCCATCCCGTTTCAGGATGCGATGGGAGCCTGTGCGACGCGCTTCCTCCCATCCGATACTTTCCAGCGCCCGAAGAACTTTCCGGGCCTTGCATGCGGGCCAGTAGCTCACGCCGGGACCGCAAAGGCATCGCGGGCGAAAGAATCATCTCCCGCTTCGCAACGTTCTGCCAAGATGCGCAAAGCCAACGCCTCCGTGGAACGGACAGCATCTTCTTTCGTTACCCCGTAGCCAAGGCAGCCGGGAAGCGAGGGAACTTCTGCAATCCAACGGCCATCTTCCTCCCGTTCGATTTCAATTTTCAGCGTCATGGTGGAAACATTGCCCTTCCGGTGATGATATGCAAGGCGGGAAACGCGGGAGAGAAAACGAGGCTTGCGAGGTGGGGAGGACAAGGGTAAACGTTGCTGGACGTGGATGCACAAAGTAGAACTTTTGGTAGAACTTTCGCTATTTTCACACTTCAACAACACATAAGTAGCTGATTTTCAACGTCCTCATAGCTCAAGCGGATAGAGCAGGGCTCTCCTAAAGCTCAGATGGTGGTTCGACTCCACCTGGGGACATGAGACTTTTGGCGTTTGGCTATTCTGGAGTTTCCGTCGGCGGCTCCAGTCGGGCCAACGGGCGGACCGGTGAGGTGTTCAATGTCCGCACGCGCTCGTAAATCCCCGGCGTGATTTCCGGTTGTTTTTCATATGCTGACGCAAACATCTCGAGGCGGGCATCGATGTTGTCCACAAAGTGCAGCAGGGCCGCCTCGGGGGTTTTGGGTTCGACCGGTGATCCGAACTGGAGTTCCCCATGATGGGCGGCCACGAGATGAAGCAGGTGAAGGCGGACATCCTCGGAGGCGGGGGCGAGCGATTTCCATTCCTCCAGGGGGAGCTTCCTCCAGAGGGAATTGATCAACTCGATTCCAATGCTGATGTGGCCGAGGAGTTCGCCACGGATCTCGCGGGGCATCTCGAAGCCGAGTTCCGGCGGGCATATTTCCCAGAGTTTTCCCGAATCGTGAAAAAGAACGCCCGCCAGAAGAAGCTCCCGGTTCAGGTGGGGATAAACCCCGCAAAGCGCCGATGCCGCCCGCATCATTTGTGCGGTATGCCGGAGCAACCCGCCACGGTGGGCATGGTGGTTGAAGCGCGCGGCGGCGGCCCGTTGAAATCTCTCGCCGTATTCGGAGAGAAAACTCCCGCACAGCGCCTTGAGCCGCGGGTCCGCCATGCCATCGACAACATCCCGGAGGCAGGTGAAATCCCGTTCAACCGCGGCGGTTTCCCGCGGTGTTCCCGCAAAGAGTTCTTTTGCCTCTTCCGGTGTGAGCGGTCTCATTCTCCAGCGCCGCCCATCGAGGCCGAAGGCTCCGTTGATCAGGAATTCTCCCTCGATTTCCACGCAGGTTCCACGATCCGTTTCCCCGCAGGAGTCAAAGGCTGAGGTATCGGTCCAGGCCCGGAGGGTCAAGGCATCGGAAGAATCCCGCAGCTTGAGTTCCCAGAAGGGTTTTCCGTTCGAGGATCCCCTTTTGTTGATCTCATCCACCTGCCCGCGAATCCGGCGACCCAGAGGTCCGGTTCGGCAGTCCTGTCTCAGCTGGGAAATCGAGCAGCGGCGCATCTCTGGCATGGGCGCAGAATGGCTTTTGCGGGTTGGTTTGTCGAGTCCTCCCCTGGACAGCCCGTCAGCCGGCGGTTTTGCCGACGGCTTCCGCTGTGGATTTTTCCACGGAAAAAGCCAGTTTTTCGCCATCGCGTTTGACCGTCACGGAGTCGCCGGGTTTGATCTTTCCGCGGAGGATCTCCTCGGCCATCGGGTCTTCCAGGTAGCGTTCGACGGCGCGGCGCATCGGGCGGGCCCCGTAGGTGGGATCGTAGCCTTTTTCGACGAGAAATTCCTGCGCGGTGGTGACGAGGGTGATGTGGACATCCTTCGTCCGGATCCGCTCGATGACCTTGCTCATCTCGAGGTTCACGATCTTGATGAGATCCGGCTTGGCGAGCGTGTGGAAGACGATGATGTCATCGAGCCGGTTGAGGAACTCGGGTTTGAAGACCCGCTTGGTTTCCTCGAGGATCTTCCCGCGCATCGCGTCGTAGTTGTCATCGAGATTCGGGGCGCCGAACCCGAGGGTGGTCTGCTTCTTGATCAACTCGGCCCCGACGTTCGAGGTCATGATGATGATCGTGTTCCGGAAGTCGATCTTGCGGCCGAGCGAGTCGGTGATTTTTCCTTCCTCGAGGATCTGGAGGAGGAGGTGCATCACATCCGGGTGGGCCTTCTCGATTTCGTCAAAGAGCACGACGGCATACGGGCGGCGGCGCACCGCTTCGCTGAGCTGGCCGCCTTCCTCGTATCCGATGTATCCGGGAGGCGAACCGATGAGACGGGAAGCCGTGAACTTCTCCATGTATTCGCTCATGTCGATCTGGATCAGGGCATCCGAATCGCCGAACATGAACTCCGCGAGCGTGCGCGCGAGAAACGTTTTCCCGACGCCGGTGGGCCCGAGGAAAATGAACGAGCCGATCGGCCGGCGGGGATCCTTGAGGTCGGCGCGGGACCTGCGCAGGGCCTTGCTGATGGCCGTGACCGCCTCGTCCTGGCCGATGACCTTTCCCTGCATCTCGGATTCCATCGCGAGCAATTTCGTGCTCTCCTGCTGTTCCATGCGCGACAGCGGAACGCCGGTCCACTTCGAGATGACGTGCATGATTTCGTCCTCGGTGACGACGACTTCCTTTTCGTCCTTGTTCGCCCTCCATTCGCCGAGGATGGCGTCCAGTTTTTCCTTGGCCTGTTTCTCGGTGTCGCGGAGGGCGGCGGCTTTCTCAAAGTCCTGGGACTTGATCGCGGCCTCTTTTTCCAGGCGGATGCGTTCGATTTCCGTCTCGACATCCTTCACATTTGGCGGCCGGGACATGGCGGCGATGCGGGCCCGCGAACCGGCCTCGTCCATGACGTCGATGGCTTTGTCCGGCAGGAAGCGGCCGGTGAGGTAACGGTCGGTCAGCTTGGCGGCCGCCTCGATCGCCTCGTCGAGGATCTTGGCCTTGTGGTGGGCCTCGTATTTCGGGCGGATGCCCTTGAGGATGAGAATCGTCTCCTCGACCGACGGCGCTTCGACCTTGACCGTCTGGAAGCGGCGCTCCAAGGCGGCGTCCTTTTCGATGTATTTCCGGTATTCGTTGAGGGTGGTGGCGCCGATGCACTGGAGTTCGCCACGGCTGAGGGCGGGTTTGATGATGTTCGAGGCATCCATGGCGCCTTCCGCGGAACCCGCTCCGACGATGGTGTGCAGTTCGTCGATGAAGAGGAGGACATTTTTATTGCGGCGGATTTCATCCATGACCGCCTTGATCCGCTCTTCAAACTGGCCGCGGTATTTCGTGCCGGCAACCATGAGGGCGAGGTCCAGGGTGATGACCTTCTTGTCATGCAGGAGTTCCGGGATATTGCCGGAGACAATTTCCTGGGCGAGCCCTTCGGCGATCGCGGTTTTGCCCACGCCGGCTTCCCCGATGAGGACGGGATTGTTCTTGGTGCGGCGGCAGAGGATTTGCACGACGCGCTCGATCTCGTCGGCGCGTCCGATGACGGGATCCAACTCGCCCTTTTTCGCCAGTTCGGTGAGATCGCGTCCGAATGCCCGCAAGGCCGGGGTCTTGCCGTCCTTCTTGCCACCCGTCTCCGCGGGTACGGCGTCGCCCTCCTCCTGGGGCGCGAAATTCGGATCGAGTTCCCGGAGGATTTCGTTGCGGGTGCGTTCGATATCGACTTCGAGATTTTTCAGGACCCGTGCCGCGACGCCTTCGCCTTCGCGGAGCAGGCCGAGGAGGATATGCTCGGTCCCGACATACGAATGCTGCAGGCTTTTGGCTTCCTTGCCGGCGAGGGCGAGCACCTTCTTGACACGCGGGGTGTAGGGGATATTTCCCACCATCTTCGTCTCCGGACCGGAGCCGACCTGTTTTTCGACCTCCATGCGGACGGTCTCCAAATCCAGGCCCATTTTTTGGAGGACATTGACCGCCACCCCGTTGCCCAGCTTGATCAGGCCAAGGAGGAGGTGTTCGGTTCCGACGTAGTTGTGGTTGAACCGGTCCGCCTCTTTGCGGGCAAGGGCGAGAACCTGTTGGGCGCGTGGAGTGAAGTTATTCATCATGTCTTTCTTCGGGGGGTTCCGGAGTCCGCGCCTTTAAAATCGCGATATCCGGTTCCGCCACCTGGTCCAATTTCGCGCGGATTATCGCCGCGCGCAAGGAGTCCCTTTCGTCCGCCGACATTTTTTGTGCGCCGGCCCCTTTTTGGAGATGGGCGGGCTGGGTCTCGATAAACAGCTCGTCGACGGGGAAACGGCAGGTTTCCGGGAAAACCCCGAGATCGACGCCCAGTTTGAGCACCGAGAGAAAATTCAGCGCCTCTTTCGAGCTCATCGAGTAGGCATGGGAAAGAACCCCGTAGGCGCGTCCGATTTGATCGTAAAGGGTCACCGCCTTCCGCTGGGCAAGGAGGGCGCGGGCATTTTGCTCGTGTTCGAGGATCTGTTCGATCACCCGGTTGAGACGCCCGATGATCTCTTCCTCGGTTTCCCCGAGCGTGGTTTGGTTGGAGACTTGGAAGAGGTTGCCCATGGCCTCGGTCCCTTCCCCGTGGAGGCCCCGGACAGCCAGGCCGATTTTGTTGACCGAGTTGACGATCTTGTTGATCTGCTCGCTCATGACAAGGCCCGGCAGGTGGAGCATGGCCGAGGCCCGCATGCCGGTGCCGACATTGGTCGGGCAGGCGGTGAGGTAGCCCAGATCGGCATCGAATGCATAATCGAGCACTTCCTCGAGTTCCGAATCCACACGGTCGATCATGGAAAAGACCTTGGTCAGCTGGAGGCCGCAGCAAATGGCCTGCATCCGGAGGTGATCCTCCTCGTTGATCATGACGCTCAGGGTCTGGGGGGAGTTCATGACCACCGCGCTGCCGACGCCTTTCGCCGCGTGTTCGCGGCTGATCAGATGCCGCTCGACAAGGACCTGTTTTTCCAGCGGCGAAAGGGCTTCCAGATTCTCCGAGTAGGACTCCGCCATCTCGGGAAGGTGCTCCACGGCATCTTTCACCAGGCGCATGACATCGAGGCGCTCGGCCTTTTTTGCCCAGCCGGGAAAGGGTTTTTCGCGGAGATTGCGGGCGAGGCGGACCCGGCTGCTCACGACAATATTTCTGTGAGGGCCGTCCCCCGAGAGCCATTCCCCCGTATTCGCGACGATGCGTGAGAATTTCATGCGTTGGTCCCGGCCTCGATCCTGCGGATTTGGTCCCGGAGATCCGCCGCCCGTTCGTATTCCTCGGCGGCGACCGCCTGGTTGAGCCGGTCCTGGAGCGACTTCATTTTTTCGCTGTGTTCGCGGATTTTATGGAAGGCCGCCGGGGATTTGCCGGTATGCGCGGTGCCCTTGTGCATATTTTTCAGCATGCCGGAGAGTCCCCCGGCGAAAACTCCGTAGCAGGCGCTGCAGCCGAGCCGTCCGGTTTTCTTGAAATCCGCATGGGTGAACCCGCACACCGGGCATTTTTGGGAACCCGGATTTTTGTCGATCTCCTGGGCGGCGCCCAACCCCATGAGCAGATCGGCAAGGGCGAAGCCGGTGGGGTCGTTCACGCCCTTTTCCTTCGAGCAGGACTCGCAGAGGTTGACCTTCTGCATCTTTCCCTCGACGATTTGGGTGAGAAAGACAGTGGCTTCCTTGGATTGGCAGACATCGCACTGCATACTACTTATAAATCAGCGTGCCGGTGGCCACTGTCAACTCATGGAAGCGGGCGATCAGGCGTTTGGTCACCGGTCCGGGGGAGCCGGTGCCGATGACGCGGTTGTCCAAACGCACGACGGGGATCACCTCCGCGGCGGTGCCGGTGAGGAAACATTCGTCCGCTGTGTAGATGTCGTAACGGGTCATTTCGGGCTCGCTGATCGGGATTCCCAGCTCGGTGGCGATCTCGATGACCACCGCGCGGGTGACCCCGGCGAGCGCGCCCGAGGAGATCGGGGGCGTGAAAATCCGGCCATTCTTCACCGTGAAGATGTTGTCGCCCGTGCATTCGGCCACATAGCCCTGTTCATTGAGCAGGAGCCCTTCGCCTGCTCCGGCCTGCTGGGCCTCGATTTTTGCGAGAATGTTGTTGAGGTAATTCAGGGACTTCACCATCGGGCTCAGGGCGCCATGCGGGATTCTCCTCGTGGCGCACGTCACCACATGGAGGCCGTTTTCATATTTGTCCGGCGGATAGAGCGTGATTTTCGAGGCGATGATGAAGACCGTGGTCCGCGGGCAGAGGGTCGGGTTGAGCCCCAGATCGCCGCAGCCGCGAGTCACAACCAATCTCACGTAACCGTCCCGGAGGTCGTTCCGGCGGATTGTTTCCAGGAGCGCCTCCGATATTTCTGGTACCCCATTCCGATGTCCAGGCAGATCGCCTTTGCCGAATCGAACAATCTGGCCATGTGTTCCTCCAGGCGAAAGACCCTTCCATTGTAAAAGCGAATCCCCTCGAAGACTCCGTCGCCGTAGAGCAAGCCGTGGTCGAACACCGAGATTTTCGCGTTCTCTTTGTCGTAAAATTGTCCGTCTATATAGATCTTCATGTGGAATGGTTCTGCGCGCCCGCAGGCGATGGAAACGGAAAGAATGCCCTGTCCTCCGGGGAATCTCAACTCTCTTTCTTATCACCCAGCGGTCGTCGGCACGGGGGCGGCAGCGGTTGTGGAAATGGCGGATTCTCCATGACACGCCCCCCCCGGCTCACGTCCATTTCCGCAGCGTTCTTTCGAGAGATTCATGCACGTCGGGCATCCGGACGCCATGCGCGGCCAGTTTTCCGGAATCGAGAATGCAACTTGGCCGGTAAACCCGGCCGGGAGCGGACATAAACTCCGCCTCATCGGAGAAATACTGGAATTTCTTCCGGCAGATCCCATGCCTTTTCAGAGCCTCCGCAACTTCGCTGGTCAGGATCGAACCCGAATTTGTGGCATTGTAAATTCCATCCGGAATCCGCTCCCGCAGGGATTGGACGGTGGCCGCGGCGAATTCCTCAAGCTGGGAAATCGAATTGCGCACCTCCAGCAGCCGGTCATACCGCATCAGCTTCGACAGGTAGTTCCGCTCGTTGTCCACCGAATCGAACGGAATCCGGAGCCGCCAGATGACGACGCCCGGAGCATCCCGCAGCAATTTTTCCGCCATCCACTTGGTGTGCGCATACCATCCGGCCCGGGGGTCTGAAATCACGAACTCCGGCTCGTCTTCCTCCGTGAACCCGGACCCATCGGCGCGAGCACCACTGTAAATACACCCTGAAGAGACATGCCCCCACCGGATTCCCCTCCTGCCCAGAACTTCGCCGAGCACCCCGGGAACGACGGTATTCGCCTGGAGACACCGCCACTTTTCGATCTCCGTCCCATCAATATTCGGCCTCCCGGTGAATCCCACCGCATTGATCACAAACTCCGGCTTCTTGTCCGAGAACCATGCCGACACGGCATCCTTGGAGGTCAGATCCAGATCGCTGTGTGCCGGGGCCAAAAACGCGGCATCGAGCTGCCGGAGCCTTGCGGCTACCGCGCTTCCGACATAGCCGCCGGCACCGAGCAAAACGATCATCCCGCCTCCACTACCACCACCATTTGCGTGTTGCCAGATTTTGTCATGTTCATCACTCCTCCCGATTTTCACGGACTTTCGTCCAAAAGAAAAATACCGTAAAGAAAAAGTTGCAAGCCCTCCTCTGTCCGTCATAATCACCAACCCTTTTCAAGGAGTCTTAGCTCAATTGGTTAGAGCGCCGCCCTGTCACGGCGGAGGTTGCGGGTTCGAGCCCCGTAGACTCCGCCACTCATTTCGAGTGGCAAATCAGCATGGAAACCGCATAAATAAAGGCTCTGCGGATGATTTAAGAAACATATTAAGTAACTGCTCAGCAAAGAACCCGGCGGCCGGATGTGGAAAGGGGAGCAACTTTGCATTTTTCGCCGGATCGTGATATGCGGGAAGGCTCCTGCCGCGGGGAGTAGGCCGGTATTCCAGTGGTGGCGCGGCGTTG
>JBAYWC010000103.1:0-9188 GCA_041674265.1 Terrimicrobiaceae bacterium | reverse complement strand
GTCGCCAACTTCGTTTTTTTTGTTCATCCCACCACGACGCTATCGCCGCAGCCCGTTTTGTCTAGCTCTTTTTGCTTCCCCCATGCTCCCGCCTGCTTGAGCCAGGTAAATGGAAATGCCTTGCCAACAGGACTGGATTGTTTGTTACACCAGCGAAGACGCAGGCGCGGAGGGAACGAAGAAAATGCTCCGGGGCAATCAAAACCGTGGCATCGGCAGCCTGCCGATGGCTTCCACGAAGCGAACGGGGATTCACCGGCGACGCCTGCTGGAATCCAGAAGCAGGGATTCGAAATCGGTGGCGATATTTTCCAGATCGAAGCGGGTTGCGAGTTCGAGGCTCTGTGTTTTCATCTTATGAAGGATGTCGGGGTGGGAGGCGAGGACGGCGAGTTTCTCCTGAAAAATCGCCGGGGTTTCGATGGAAACTGCAAAGCCGTTCTTGCCATTTTCGATGAGGTCCGACAGGCCGCCAATGTCGCTTCCAAGGATGGCCACACCATGCTTGAGAGCCTCGATGGCGGCCACGGGATTGCCCTCGGAGGTGGACGGCATCAGGAGGACATCCGACCGGGCGAGGACGTCCCGCATGGAGCTTTCGGCAACCCAGCCCATGAGATTCACGCGGTCTCCATCTCCCACATCCCGGATCGCCGCTTCGATCTCTTCGCGCTGGCTGCCATCCCCGATCAAGGAAAGCCGCCACGGAAAATCACACCCGCCGAGAGTCCGGATGAGCCAGGGGAAATTCTTCTGGGGATTGAAGCGGCCGATGGCGGCGAGTTCCAGCGGACTCGCTGGCGGACGGGCCCCGGCGGGTTTTCCCTTCATGGAAATTCCATTCAGAATGATCCGCGGCTCAACACCGTATGCCTCGCGCGCCAATCCTGCGGCGAAGCTGCTGCTGGCGGAAATACCGGCGGCATTCTTCCAAATCGGACGGATCAATGGATTCATGATCCGGAAAAGCCCGTCTGTCTGATCGGGATTGCCGCCAGGCAGGTCGCCGAGATGGGCCGTCAGAACATAAGGAATCCCGGTGAGTCCCTTGCAGGCAAACGCGAGCGCACCGGTCGGAACGGCAAAATGCGCATGCACGATGTCGGGTTTCCAACGGCGGATGTGGCCAAGCGCCGGAAAAAATGAAGTCGCAACGTAGGCGAACATTTCCGGAACGGTGCAAAGATCGGCGCGGCGGCGGAATCCGTGCGCGCGGAAAATTTCCACGCCATCCCGGACTTCCCGCGCGGGGAGATCCGTCATCCGGATTGTCTGGACACGGACGTTGTGCCCGCGACGGACGAGTGCGGAAGCGACGTTGTGGGCCATGCGTCCCCCTCCGCCACCGACCGGAGGGTATTCGTAACAAAGGGTGAGGATCTTCATCTTAAGCGAACAAAAACAGTTCAAACCATGGATCGCACGGATTCTGAACGGGAGAACAGGGGGAACGGGCGTCTCGCCCGTTTGGAGACTGAGTTTCGTAACAAGGACAGCGCCGCACACGGGCGGGACGCCCATGCCCCCTTGGCATTGCTCGGAGATGTCGTTTCATTCCTCACCCAGATTCAGATATCGGTCGTAAATCTCCTCGACCTCACGGCACATGCGTCCGGAGGAAAACCTTCGTCTGATTTTTTCCGAGGCAGTTGCCCCAAGCTCCGCGGCGAGAGAGGGGTCCGCGATCAGTTTGCAGACCCGCTCACAAAAAAGTTCCGCTCCGCCGGATGGAACGAGAAACCCATCCCGGCCATCCTCGACGACTTCGGCAATTCCATCGAGCGCGGAGGCCACAACCGGCACCCGCATCGCCATGGCCTCAAGCAACGACATGGGCAGGCCTTCGAAAAGCGAAGGCATGAGAAGGACATCCGCCGCCAGGTAGATCTGCCGGGTGTCGGGCACATATCCGCAGAAATGCAATCGTTCCCCCACGCCGCATTCGTGCGCGAGTTTTTTCAGACGCTCTTCCTCCGGCCCATCCCCTGCGAGAAGAAAAACCGTTTTGGGGTGATGTTTGAGCACTCCGGCGGCAATCTGGATGAAGAGGGAAAAATTTTTCTGTGGGTTCAGTCGTCCGACCCCGGCAACGACCGGGGCAGCTTCCGGGAGCCCCAGTATTTTTCTGGCTGCGCTCCTGGTCCCGCACGTTGTCGAGAACCGGCGCAGATCGATGGCATTTTGGATCAGGGAGATTTTTCCCGCCGGCACACGCTCGCGATCGACAAGAAACCTCCGGCAGGAATCCGAGACGGCAATGAGGTGCGAAGCCAGCCGGTTGGAGAGCGAGTCCAGGGCGAGACGGATGCGCTGGTTTGCGCGGTAGTCATCATTCGTGTGGTCGTGGTTCAAAATGACCGGCACCCCGCAGAGCCGCCCGAATGGTTTGGCAATGATATTCGATGCGACAAGGTGGCAGTGGAGGATGTCGAATCTCCCGCGCAAAAGCAGGGCCGGCAGGGTTACGGCATACCACGGGAAAAATTTGTGGGGCGAAAGCGAGTGGAGCGGAATCCCCTGCTCCGCCATGCGTTCCCAGTAAACCCCGCGTCCGTGCATCGTTGCCACCTCATGGGAGAAGCGTTTTCGATTCCCACAGGTGGCAAGATTCAAAACCACCTCCTGGGCACCCCCGAGATGAAGACTGTCGATGACATGCAAAACTTTTTTCATCGGCCAAGGTAACTCAAGGCTCGCCGCTGAATCCGCCACCTTGGGGAAGTTTTAGATCTTTTCATTTGACTTACTTAGGTAAGTTTTGTTATCCCCGTCACTCATGCAAGCAGAAAAGTCAAAAAAAACCACCAAAACATTTCCCTTGGAGATTGAAGACGAGCTTCACAAGACACTGAAGGTTATGGCAATCAAAGAAGACAAAACGCTGCACTCGCTGATTATCGACACTCTTTCAGCGCGCATACAAGAGGAGCCCGGGGTCTATCGTGGAAAAACATCAAACGGACATGTGATATGAAATCACCTTTTGTCAATGGTTCTCAGGCGTGGCCGCTGCGATGCACCAAGGATGAGCCTGTCCAGATCATCTCAGGCGACTCCCGCTCGAAGCTGCTGGAAATCCCGGATCAGACTTTCCATACTTGCATCACCTCTCCCCCGTATTGGGGGATGAGAGACTACGGGCACCTCGGCCAGATCGGGGCCGAGGATAACCTCCAAGAATATGTGGAAAGTCTGGCGTCATGCTTTCGGGAGGTTCGTCGTGTCCTGCGCGCCGACGGGACGTTCTGGCTGAATATCGGCAACACTTACACATCCGGGGGAAGGGCGTGGAGGGATAAGGACATGAAAAACAAGGGCCGTGCCATGTCTTATCGTCCCGATACCCCGGACGGCTTGAAGCCGAAGGATTTGATCGGAGTTGCTTGGATGGTTGCGATGGCGCTGCAACTGGATGGATGGTATCTCCGTTCGGACATCATCTGGCATAAGCCGAATTGCCAGCCGGAATCGGTCAAAGATCGCGTGACCGTCTCGCATGAATACCTCTTCATGTTCTCGAAAAATGAAAATTACTATTTCGACCAAGAGGCCATCAAAGAGACAACTGCGGATGGCCTGGGAAGAAAAAACAAGAGAACCGTTTGGGCCATCAATACCGAGCCATGCAAAGAAGCCCACTTCGCCGTCTTTCCGCGCGCTCTGGTGCGCCCATGCATTCTTGCGGGTTCGCCTTCCAACGGGGTCGTGCTGGATCCATTTTTCGGCAGCGGCACCGTGGGCATTGTCGCGATCGAGACCGGCCGGAGATGCGTGGGGGTGGAAGCGAAGCCTGAATATGTGGATATAGCGAAAAGCCGCGTCAACGCCTCCCCATCGCTGCTTTTTACGGAGCAGGGCTCTCGAACTGCCAAGTCGCATGAACTTCACAAAGGGCCTTTTGCAATCCCTCGATCTGCAGCTTTCGTTCGCCGCCGCCATCGAAATACAAATTGAAAAGGCCTTCGCCCTTCTCTTCAACAAAGCAGTAACCCGGCTTCGGATTTTGTGGGCTTTCTGTCATCATTTCAAAGCGGCCTTTTGCCGCCTTTGATAGGAGTTTTTTTTGGAATCTCCACAAGTTCGTATTTGAAAACAGGATTCCCCTTCTTCAGAGCGCGTAAAATCAAAATCCGATTCAAGCCATTCAGGTTTGCGAGAAATTGCTGGCGCAACCCAATCAAATCCTTCGGATCACTCCCCCATGTCCCCCCGCCAAGTTCCATGAATTTCGAGATGTGAATCGTGTTCTCACGAATGGTTTTCGCCGCTTCGGTTTTGAGTGAGTATTTTTCTCCAGCGATTTCAATATCAAACCCTCTTGTTCCCCTTGGTGCCATTTGAGCGGGAATCGCCGATTCAAGCAGCACACGCTCCAGCGCATATTCAAATTTGTCTTTTGAAAACGGTTCTCTTGAAAAACTGTGGTGCATTCGGAGAACATCGCCGAAGTCTTCAAGAACCTCTTGTGGAATGAGGGTCGAGGTCGGATTGCAAACGAATTCCTTGGGTTGCTGAAAAATCCACACAATTTTGTCAACAAGCTGGAGGCGGTAATTTGTCAGTTCCGGAATCGCTGCGAGAAGCCGTTCGATTCTTTGTTCTCTGGTCATTTGGATGAAAATTGCAGCTTGCCCGCCTGACGGCGAGTTTCATTTTCTTCCAGCCATCCCGGGTCCACCCACCTGCGTTCATCACTGATCACTTGGCTTTTGAATCTCATAGTGACTGTTGTCTCTTTTGCCATTCCTGCCAAACATACTCGCACCAGAGGAACAGGCGCTCGTCCGCCTGCCCGCCGAGGTGGCGCGCCAGCTTCTCGCGAACCATGCCGTCCGTCGGCTGTGGCGCAATGCGTCCGGTGCGCAGCCATTTTCCAACCGGAGATCCGAATCCCTTCTTTTTGCGCCGGACGATCACCTCCGGCAGGAGAGGCTTTGCCGCCAGCTTCAGAAGATACTTTGTCGTATTGCCCCGCAGTTTATACCTGTGGGGAAGTTTTCGCGCGAAGTCCGCGACTTCGATGTCCAAAAACGGACTCCTGACCTCCAGCGAATTCATCATGCTGGCCCGGTCGGCCTTCTGAAGAATTCCATCCTGCAGGTAAATCTCGGTGTAGAATTGCAGTGTGCGGTCCACCGGATCGTCATTGTGGCAGGTTTCCCACGCATGGATCGCCTCGCTGTAGATGTCCCCGATGTCAAAGTGGGAATCGGTCAGGCACTGGAGTTCCGAGGGTTCGAGCGCCCCGAGCCAGACCGGATTCCAGAGCCGGGCGTCATGGCTCAACCCGCGCAGTGTCCGCTTGATTTTGAAATCCAGACTGATGTTTGCATGCGAGACAGGGAGAAACCCCGCCAGCATCTTCAAGCCCTCGTGGACGGGCCGCGGGACGACGCGGGAATAAAGCCCCGCAAGCTGCAGGGCACGGAAGGGATCGTAGCCGGCGAAAAGCTCGTCTCCGCCATCGCCGCCGAGCGCCACTGTCACCTTGTTGCGGGCAAACCGGGCGAGAAGCCAGGTCGGCAGCAACGAGCCATCACCCTGGGGCTCGTCGAGGAGGTCGAAGATCCGGGGCAGGTGGCCCAGCGCCGCATCGAGATCGAGGATTTGCTCGTGGTGGGAAGTCTTGAGGTGTCCGGCCATCCGCTTCGCCGGGACGGATTCATCGAACGAGGGTTCGGTGAAGCCAATCGTAAACGTGCTGAGCGCAGGCCCGCCGATCTCGCCCGCCGCCAACGCGGCAATCAATGAGGAATCGATTCCGCCACTCAAAAAAATCCCAAGGGGAACATCCGCCATCAGGCGGCGGCGGGTCGCGCGAAGGAGCAGCCCGCGCAACTCTTCCGCCAGCTCCCCGTCTGTCGCGGATGGCTCGACAGGCTCGATCACATACCGCCAATACCGGGACACCCGGCAGGCCGGACCGTTCTCTTCCACGACCAGATTGTGCGCCGCCGGCAATTTCCAAATGCCCTCGATTGCGGAACATGGGGCCGGAATCAGCGCGTGCGCAAAAAATTTCACGCGCGCGAGTTCCGACAGATTGCGGGGCGCCGCCGGATGCTTCAGGAGCGAGGTCAGCTCGGAGGAAAACCCAAACGTTCCCGCCCGCTGAAAATAATAGAGCGGTTTTTTTCCGAACCGGTCCCTGCTGAGAAACAGGCACCTTCGATCCAGGTCCCAGATTGCGAAGGCCCACATGCCGTTCAGCCGCCCGACGAGTCCTTCCCCCCATTCCCTCCACCCGTGAAGGAGAACCTCGGTATCCGAATGGTCCGTGAGGAATTCGTGCCCCTTTGCGGACAATTGTGCCCGGAGCTCGGCGTGATTGTAAATCTCGCCGTTGAAGACCACCGCGAGCCGTCCGTCCGCAGAGGACATCGGTTGTCCTCCCCCGCCGAGATCCACGATCGAGAGCCTTCTGTGCCCGAGGTGAAGCCCGTGGCCCGGGTCGATGAAGAACCCCTCCGCATCGGGACCGCGATGGGTCAACCGCGCGGTCATGGCCTCCAGATCGCCCCGATCCCCGGTACCGAGGAAGCCGGCAATCCCGCACATCAGCGATCCTCCGACGGTCCGTTCAGGTTCCGGGTCCGGCTGACAATGTAAATGGATTTGTTTTGCGATTCATGAAACGTGCGGGTGATCATCTCGGCCAGCAGGCCCATCAGCACGCAGATCATCCCGGTCATGAACGAAAAGACCGCCATCATCGGCAGGGGGGTTGCCGTGAAATAATATCCCTGCATGCGCATGTAAAACGTCCATGCCGTGAAAAAAACCGAGGCGGCAAAAAAGATCAGCCCCCAGAATCCAAAAAGATACATCGGCTTGAGCATGTATTTGTCGAGGAACTTCACCGTCACCAAATCCAGCAGAACCTTCAGAACGCGTTCCAGGCCGTATTTGGATTTTCCCGAAACGCGGGCGAAGTGATGCACAGGAATCTCCGAGATGCGGGCCCCGTGCCATTTGGCATAAATCGGAAGGAAGCGGTGCATCTCGCCGTAAAGCCGGACTCCCTTGATCACCTCCGCGCGATAGGCCTTGAGGGAGCAGCCGAAATCATGCAGGTCAACCCCCGAGACCGCGGAAATCAATTTATTGGCCATGATGCTGGGAAAATTCCGCTGGAGCGCATTGTCCTGCCGGTCTTTGCGCCATCCGGAGCAGACCTCATACCCCTCGTCGAGCTTGGCCAGCATGCGGGGAATGTCCCCGGGGTCGTTCTGCCCGTCTCCATCCATCGGGATAATGGTGTCGCCGCTGGCAAAATCGAATCCGGCCATCATGGCGGCGGTCTGCCCGAAGTTCCGGCGGAAGTGAACAACCTTCACCCGGGGGTTTTCGGCTGCCAGGCCATCGAGGATATCGGCGCTGCCATCCACGCTCCCATCGTTGACAAAAATGATCTCCCACGGCTCCCCGTGTCTGTCCATGACGTCCCTGATTTTCTCGAAGAGTGGCAGGAGGGCGTCTTGCTCATTGTAAACCGGCACTGACAAGGAAATCATGATTCCGTTGTTTTCCTTTGCCCGAACGCTGCGGTCAAGGGAATCCGCCGCTTTCGGAGGAGAATGCGAAATGGGGAATGCGAAATGAAAACCCGGCCTCCGGCTGGGCGCGGACGCAAACCGGCCCAATTGCTCCGCTGCCGCTCCGGTTGCCTCCCCGGCAACACCTTCGACCTCCCCCGGCAGGCACAAAGCGCTATCGCGCGGGTGTTCCACATTTTGGATCCCGTATTTTCACAGCCCATCCTGATCCTCCGGTTGCAATATTTCCGGCTTGGTATTCGCGCCAGGGCATGCGATGCAGAAGCGGTCCATGAAAATTTACACCGGCACCGGCGACCGTGGTGAAACGAGTCTCTTCTCCGGGCAGCGGGTCCCCAAGACGCACCCCCGTGTCATCGCATATGGCACCTTGGATGAAATGAACTCGATCCTTGGAGCGGCGGTCGCCGCCCATCCATGCGAGCCCGTGCGGACAGCCTTGCTCGATCTTCAGAATCGAACATTTGATCTGTGCGCGGATCTGGCGACCGTGCTTCAAGCCGGTCAATCCCAGCGCATTACGGAGAAAGCCGTTCGCGAAATCGAACAGGAGATGGACCGGATCACCGCGTTGCTTCCAGAAAAAAAAAACTTCGTTCTTCCCGGAGGTTCCCCTGCCGCGTGCCAGATTCACTTGGCACGGACGGTGGCAAGACGGGCCGAACGCGAGGCATTGGCCGTTGAGGATTCCGCACGGATCGACCGGATCACGATGATCTATCTGAACCGGCTTTCAGACTACCTCTATCTTCTCGGACGATATGAAAATCATCTTGCCGGGGTGGTGGAGACGGATTGGCCTCCCAAGGGATAAAAAAACGACCGTCGGCAGGTTGTCTGCGGACGGTCGTTGAAAGTGAATGGAAATCCGCTCAGTTCGGATCGCGCTGATAGGTCCGGCAGTAATCGTAACGGGTGTCGAATCCGAGTTCAGGCGGAAACTCCTGATAGCCGGAATTGATCCAAGGAATATCGCTGCGATAAGGAGGATAGTAGGTGCCTCTTTTTGTCGGGAATGGGAAGAGCGCCACCTCGTAAATGCCGTAGCCCAAGCGGGCGAGGCAACGCCCGACTCCGCGCACCAGGCCGTAGCTCCATGCGGCGGAGTTGCCTTCGGCATAGTTGACCACCTCGATCTGGTCCGGGATCTCGGTGACGCCGAATGCGATGTTTCCGATACCACGTCCCAACTTGCGTGTCGGACCGTAATCCGACGCGGGAGGCGCTTGGATATCCGCAAACGCCGTGGCGGTGAATGTCAACAGGAGCATGAGGGCGGCAACTTTCATATAGCCCCATCCAATCCAAAAACCCGCTGGAAAGCAAGAAGAAACCTTTGGAGTGTGGCGACGGAGCAGGGCGTTTGGCTGGAAGTGTTATAGGACGGGTCGGGCTTGAAGGATGAGGTTGAGGGCTTTGGCTGGGTAGCGGTGGTAAAGCTCGAAGAAGTGTGCGAGGGGTTCGCCCTGCTGGAAGGGAATGATGGCGAGCAGGGCATTGCGTGTGAGTGCCAGATCGAGAGCGGCCCGTGGTCTTCGGTGCCGGTCTTCTTGCCAGGCGGAGGCGTCGCGTTTGTGATGGTTGCGATTCTCGATGCTCCGGTGTTCGCGAGCGGCCTGGGTGGAACGGGAT
>JBAYWC010000102.1:0-9210 GCA_041674265.1 Terrimicrobiaceae bacterium | reverse complement strand
TTTCATGGAGGAAAGTTCCCGGATGAAAGGCCAGGATTTGTCGGGGACGAGGCGGGATTTGAGGGCGATGAGGGCCCCTCGCAGGATGGCGAGATTGCCGTTGAGGGTGACGTTTTTTGAGCGGGTGGAGTCCTCCTCGAAGATGGCGTCACGCACCCAATGGTCGCGGATCTCACAGCCGCCCCAATGGCCGCGGATGAGTCCGGCGAAGAACTCGGCGCGGCGGGGATGATGGCAGCTCAGGTAGTATGAGTGCAGGGCGTCGGCGGTGATCGTTGCCCCCTGGATGTCGGTGCTCTGGTAAAGGCGTTTGGCTGCGGTGGGCCCCCCCCCTCGGTTTTGGCTTTTTCGGTTTTGGGTTCTTTCGAGGCGATGATTGCCAGCTTTATTTTTTTTGTTCATCCCACCACGACGCTATCGCCGCAGCGCGTTTTGTCTAGCCTTTTTTACTTCTGCAACGCTCAGTCCTGCCTGAGCCAGGTAAATGGAAATGCCTTGCGGAACCTCCGGGGAGCGAGCGTTCCTCCTGTCGAGCGTTCCTCCTTGCCAAGCGCCCTCATCCCATTATCCTGTCCGGCCTCTATCTATGAACATCAGCGAATTTTTAGTCCTGGCCCAGGCTGCGGCACCGGCCCCACAGCAGAACCTCCTCGTTTCGATGATGCCGTTTGTTTTTATCTTCGTCATTTTCTACTTCCTCCTCATCCGCCCGCAGCAGAAAAAGCAGAAAGAACATGAGAAGCTTGTTCAGGCGGTCAAGACCGGGGACCAGGTGGTCACGAATGCCGGCATCCACGGCACCGTCTCCAACGTGAAGGACAAAACGGTCATCATCAAAATTGCGGACAACGTGAAGGTGGAATTCGACCGCGCGGCCATTGCGACGGTGGAAAAATCCGCTTCCGACACCTGACCTCCCCCTTCGGCCCGGGCCGCCGTTTCACCATCCTCCTGTCATGTCACCTGTTTTCACTTTTCTCTTCGGCTTGGCTCTTCTTGTGCTCTTCGGCTGGTATTTTGCCACCGAACTCCCCCTCCGCAAACGCTGGCTCGGCCTCGTCCTGACTCTCCTGCTCACGGCCTTTTGCGTGGAACAGGTCTGGCCTCCGGGGCAAAAAATCCGCCTCGGCCTCGACCTGCAGGGCGGAACTTCCTTCCTCATCCGCCTGATTCCGCAGACGGATTCCGGGATCACGAAGGACCTTTTGGATCAGGCCGTGGAAGTCATCCGCAAGCGCGTCGACCAATTCGGCGTCAGCGAGCCGGCCATCAGCCCGCAGGGGAAAGACCAGATCCTTGTCCAGATCGCCGGACTCGATACCAAGCAGATCGAGGAGGCCAGGAAACAGCTTCAAAAAGTGGCCAAGCTCGAATTCGCGATGGCCGATCCCGGCGGAGACGCACGCGTGGCGCGAATTCGTGCGGGCGAAGAAGTCATGCCACCCGCCTACATTCTCAAGTCCTACAAGCTGGCGAAAGATTCCAAGGAGGAAACCCAGATCCTGATCACGCGCCGTCCGGCGCTCACGGGCGAGCATGTCACCCGCGCCTTTCCGTTCTTTGACCAGCAGGGCTACGGGGTTTCTCTGGAACTCGATGCCGAGGGAGCGAAAATTTTCGACGAAGTCGCGGCCCAGCACAAAGGCCACCAGATGGCGATCCTGCTGGACGGCGAAGTCCTCTCGGCGCCGGTCCTGCAAAGCGACCATTATTTCGGACGGGCCCAGATCACCGGGCACTTCACCGACAAGGAAGCCCGCGACCTCGCCAGCGCGCTTGAGAACCCGCTCCGCGTCCCCGTGCAAATCGAGGAAACCCGGAGCGTCTCCCCGACATTGGGTGCGGACTCCGTGCGAAGCGGTGTGGTGGCCGGTCTGGTCGGCCTTGCGCTCGTGATCGTGTTTGTTCTCCTCTATTACCACTTCGCGGGTCTTGTCGCCATCTTCGGACTCCTGATCAACATCGTGATCCTCTTCGGGACGATGGCGATGTTTCATTTCACCCTCACGCTTCCGGGCATCGCGGGCATTATCCTGACGATCGGCATGGCCGTGGATGCAAACGTCCTCATCTACGAGCGGCTTCGCGAGGAGATGGCGGCGGGCAAGTCCTTGGCTGCCGCGTTGAACGGGGCCTACGAGAAGGCCTTCAGCGCAATTTTCGACGCGAACGCCACCACCCTCATCACCGCCGTGATCCTCTTCTGGCAGGCAACCGGTTCGGTGAAGGGCTTCGCCGTCACTCTCACGCTCGGCATTATCGCGTCGATGTTCTCCGCCCTGCTGATCACCCGCACCACCTTCCGCTGGATGATCGACAAGGGAGTCCTCAAGAACCTCACCATGCTGGACCTCATTCCGAAACGGAAATTCGACTTTCTCGGCAAGCGCTGGATGGCCGCCGTCTGTTCCCTTCTCCTGATCGGCGGCTCCATTGGAATCTTCGCGCTCCGCGGAGATGCCAATTTCGGCATCGATTTCCTGGGCGGCGACCTGCTGATGGTGGATTCCGCGCAGCCGGTTTCCGTCTCCGAGGCGCGCAAGGCCCTCGATAATCCGGATGTCGTGATCCAGGTCGAAAAATCGGGCATGAAAGATATTCTGTCCTTCCGAAGCGCCCAGGGGTCGTCCGGGACGATCGTGGCCAAATTAAAAGAGGCCTTCCCCGACCGCGGGATTTCCGTCATCGGGGAGGATACCGTTGGCGCGCAAATCGGCATGGAATTCGCCAAGCGCTCGCTGTGGGCGCTCGGTTTGGGAATGCTGGGAATCCTGGTTTACGTGACTCTCCGCTTCGAGTTTTCCTTTGCGCTCGCCGCGGTCGTGGCCTTGCTTCACGATGTGATCATCACCCTCGGGATTTTTTCCCTCATCGGGGGAGAACTCTCGCTGGTCATGGTGGGCGCGGTTCTGACGATTGCCGGTTATTCGATCAACGATACGATCGTCGTCTTCGACCGCATCCGCGAGGGGCTGAAGCAGGGTGAGCGCGGGACCATCCAGACGCTGATGAACAACAGCATCAATGAAACACTCGGCCGCACGATTCTCACCGGAGGGACGACGATCCTCTCGGTCGGCGCCCTCTATTTCTTTGGCGGCGCGGTGCTGAGGGACTTTTCCTTCGCGATTCTCGTGGGCATCGGCATCGGCACCTACTCGTCGATTTTCATCGCGGCTCCGATCGTCCTGTGGGCTTCCAAGCTGCGCGGCAAGAGTGTCCGCCGCGAGGTCCTCGAAAGCGAGGCCCTCAAGCAGGCCTGACGGGAATCTGTCTGTCGCGAATCCGTCTTGCCATTCCGGCTTCGTCGCGCTACCAGCGGTGGAATCCCATGAAAACCAAACAACTTGCCGCCGCAGTGACAGGGGTCGCCATTTTCACGACCGCCTGTGAGAACCTGAGCCCCGGAGAAAACGCCGGTCTCTTCGGAGCCGCCGCAGGGCTTGCCACCGGCATCCCGCTGGCTGTCGCCGGCGTGGATCCCGCGATCACGATCCCGGTGACAGCCGGAGCGGTCGCCATCGCGGCCGCGAGCGCCTACATCATCTCCAAACAGCAGGCGACGGAACGCCAGCGCAAAATCGCCGAGCAACGCGCGCGCATTTACCTGGCCCGCCGGGCAAAGCAGCTGGCGGCGCAACCCGCCGCCGCAAAGAAACAAAAATCCCCCCGCTACATCGCCGTCCAGACGGAAAAGTCCGAACAATCCCAAGGCAAGGCCTCCGTCATGGTTTTTGACACCCAAACCAACGAGGTGGTGGGAAACAATGTCTATGACTTGAAATCCGCCCCGCAGGTCGGCCAGACAGCCAAATTCGAAACCTACTCCGCCCAATACGTCGGAACAGGGAACTGAAGGCGGGTGTGATTAAAAGCGGGGGGCGGTTGATCGCGATGTCAGTCCAGGGGGCATGGGCGTCCCGCCCGTGTGGGGCATTGGTCTCGCATGGCTGGTCAGGCTCCAAACGGGCGGGACACCCGTTCTTGCTTCTCCCATTGACGACTCGCACGCCGAAACCGCATCGGACCGCCGGGTTTATGACACCCGGCGGCGTTTGCTGCGACCGGCTCTCCCACCGGAAAATCAGAATGTCAGCCCGGTATAGAAACCAAGGATTGTGGCATTGGCAACGGCCCCCGTGCCGGCCGGGCGGATCTCATACTGGATGAACGGCTGGAGGAAGGCCCAGTCGTTGATCTGAATGCGGTAGCCGCCTTCGAGGAAAATCGTGTAGTTCGGCTGGTTGGTCCCGCCGCTGCTCTGGAGGCTCTCGATATTGTAGTAGCTGTAGCTGCCATACGCGATGGAGAACATGGTGCGATCCTCGTCGCGATGCGGAATGAGGCCCGTGTAAACGAGGCCGGACTGGAAGTAGAACGGAAACAGGTTGTTATACTTCGGGGCGAGGCTCACGAGGTTGAACATGCTCAGGCCCTGGTTCGAGAGCTTCGGCTTCTCGGTTTTGGCCGGAGTCTTGAAGTCTTTTCCCTCAGCGACGCTCTTGCCATCCGAAGGACCCTTGGCAAGCGGCGCGGGTTCCTCACGGGATGGCTCGCGGAAAAGCATCTGGTCGGCTTGCAAATACATCCCGTATTGGCCGTAACCCTGGGTGCCAAGGAACGATTTCTTGGACCCTCCATAGTAGTATCCCCCGATGGCGTATTTGCCCGGGAGTTCGCTTTTGCCGATTTTCGGCGTGATGCCGGTTTCGACCATCGTCATGAGGCCGTTCTGGGTGGTATCCGGCCCGAACCCCTGATACGCGAGGCCATGGTTGCCACTGGAGGTGGCGCGGGGGTAGGCCATGAAAAGCCCCCCCTTGAGGTAATACCACTCGAAGGGTTTGACCTTCAACGTGCCTCCCCATGTGGAGAAGCTCGATGAGAACGGAATATTTCCGCCCACTCCTTTCGAGCTGTTCACCGCGTTGTTGAGGAACAGCTTCGAGAGCGGCTGGTCGATGAACTCTTTCTGGGGCTGGAGCCAGCCGCCGCGAAGCACGACCATGTCTTTCACGGGCAGCAGGTCGCTGGTTCCGATCTCAAGCCCGAACGAAAGCACACGGAACTGTGTGCCGGAATACCAGTTCGTGGGGTTGAACATGTCATTGCCCTGGACGAAGGAATTCGGGTTGGCGGCCTGCTGGGAATCCCGGTAGCGGAAGGCCGCAAATCCTTTCACGCCCTTGAGCGCATCCACATCGAGGAGTTTGCCGAAATTTTGCTCGGCCCCGAACTCGATGCCCTGGTCCCAGAACCCGCGGGCACCGCGCTGGCTGTCCACCACGCCGAAAAAGGCGCCGTAATACTTGCCGTGGAAGGTCAGCCCTTTGTCGGCCAGCGTGTCGCGCGCGCCGAACCAATGTCCGGTCATGTATTTTCCGTTCCACCAGTCAGAGAAAGCCGACGGGGAAGGCTCTTCGGGAGCCGGGTTGGGAGCTTCCGCCAGCGCAAAGCCCGTGATCATGACAGAGGAGAGCAAGGCCAAAGCACCTGTTCGCCAAGCAAGGGAGAATGGTTTCGATTTCATCGCCGATGAATATTGCGGGAAGTCGAAAACCATGCAAGCAGGTCTGTGTGACAAATTTGTCACATTCATTTTCCGCCGCGCATCCTTTGGGAATCGACGGCATGCTTGAAAAGGCGGCATTTTGCTTTGTAACGAAATTGTCACATTGCGGCATCTTGACGCCACGAACGGGATTTTCTTTCATGCGCGCTTACCGCAGCTATCAACACAACCAAGATAAAACGAACCATGAAAAAACTCCTCTTCTGCCTGGGCCTTGGCGCCCTGATGACATCCACCCTGAAGGCCGCCCCTGTCGGCGTTGATCCGGCAATCCCCGCCTACGCCCAGACCAGCGGGGTGACCGGCAACCTGAACTCGATCGGGTCCGACACCCTGAACAACCTGATGACCCTCTGGGCGGAAGGGTTCAAGAAGGAATACCCGAACGTCAACATCCAGATCGAAGGCAAGGGATCCTCGACCGCACCCCCGGCGCTCATCGAAGGCACCGCGCAGCTCGGGCCGATGAGCCGTCCGATGAAGTCTTCCGAAATCGACGAGTTCGAGAAGAAATTCGGCTACAAGCCGACCGAGATCCCGGTGGCCGTGGACGCCCTGGCGGTGTTCGTGAACAAAGACAACCCGGTCAAGGGACTCACCATGAAGCAGGTGGACGGGATTTTCTCCAGCTCGCGCAAGATGGGCGGGGAAGACATCACGACCTGGGGGCAGGTTGGACTGACCGGCGCCTGGGCCAACAAGCCGATCTCGCTTTTCGGCCGCAACAGCGCCTCGGGAACCTACGGGTTCTTCAAGGACGAAGCCCTGGCCAAAGGGGACTACAAGGCGACCGTCAAAGAGCAACCCGGTTCGTCGGCTGTCGTGCAGGGTGCTGCCAGTGACCTCTCCGCCATCGGATATTCGGGCATCGGATACAAGACCTCCGATGTCCGCGCCCTTCCGCTCGGCGAGGAGGACGGCAAATTTGTCGAGCCGAATTACGAGAATTCCCTCTCCGGAGACTACCCGCTCGCCCGTTTCCTCTATGTCTATGTCAACAAGAAGCCGGGGGCTCCGCTGGACAAACTCACGCTCGAGTTCATCAAATACGTCCTCTCCAAACAGGGCCAGGAAGTGGTCGTGAAGGACGGCTATTTTCCTCTCCCGAAAGCGAAGATTGACGAGGATCTCGGAACCCTCTCCAAGTAAGAGGAACACCTCTCGAAATTCCCCGCTCCGGCCTTTCCGGTTGGAGCGGGGCCTTCGAAAGCTTGTCTTCCGAATTCATGGATCCCGCACTGCCCACCTACGCCACCGATCGCAAGCGGTTCGAAACCGGCAGGCTCACGCTGTTGACCGACCGGGTGATGACCTGGCTCATCAAGCTCGGCGGGGTCATGGTCGTCACGGCTGTCTTCGGGATTTTTCTCTTCATCCTCTTCCAGATTTTTCCGCTCTTCCAAGCGGCGCGGGTTCACGAGCTGAAGACCATCCAGCTTCCGCCGGGGAAGTTCCCGATTCTCGGCGTGGACGAATGGGGGGCCAAGCCGTTCCTTGTCGAGCCCGATGGGCGGATGCTCTTTGTGGACTATGCCTCGGGCGGGGTTTCGGAGGTTCCGGTGGATTTCGGCGAGTCTTCGCCCCATGAGATCACGGCGGCGAGCATCAACAAGCGCGAGCAGCGATTGATCGTGGGAACTGCGGATGGCAAATACGCGCTCATCTCGCCCGGATACAAATCTGCGGCGGTGGAAGGCAAACCGGTCGTGACCGCCAGCCCCACCGCAACAAAGTTTTCCGACATCGGAATCCCGGGAGCCAGGGTCCTCGACATCGCCTACGGCGATTCCGGCTCCCAGAAGCTGGTTGTGGCATTGCAGGAGTCCGGGGGAAACAAGACCGTGTCCGCACAGCTCCTGAAGCGGAAACGATCGCTCATGGGGGCGGGGGGAGCGGAGACAGCAACCGCATTCGACCTCACGCCATTCCTGCCGGGACAGCCGAAGGATATCCTGGTTCCCGCGACCGGCGACGCGGTCATCGCGACCACCGAAGACGGCTCGGTCATCTACCTGACGCTCCGGAACGATGGAACGTTCCAGCAGCTCCAGACGTTCAAGCCTTTCGGGGACCTCGCCAACCAGCGCGTTTCCGTTGCCGATTTTCTTTTCGGGGATGTTTCCCTGATCTTCGGTGCCGAGACCGGCGAGAACCGTGTGTTCAGCCTCTTTTATCCGAAGGGCGGCTCCGTGCGCACGTTCGGGCTGACCCAGGAATTTCCGACGCTTCCCTCCCAGCCCGACTACCTTGTCACCACGCTGCGCAACAAGGCGTTCCTGATCGGCGCCGGCAAGGATGCCTCGCTCCGCTTCCGGACCACGACATCGGTCCGCTGGCAGGAAAACCTCCCGTTCACGGCCAGAAACGCCGTCATTACCGGAAAATACGAGCGGATCCTCTTCCTCGACGATCGGAACAGGCTGCATTTCTTCGATGTGGATGACCCGCACCCGGATTCCGGGTGGAAGGCGCTCTTCGGGAAAATCTGGTATGAGGGAGCCCCGGAGAAAAAGTGGGAATGGCAGAGCACCGGCGGAAGCGATGATTTCGAGCCGAAGTATTCGCTGGTCCCGCTGATTTTCGGGACGATGAAGGGGACCCTCTATGCGATGGTCTTCGCTGTGCCGATCGCGCTGCTCGCAGCGCTCTACACCTCGCAATTTCTCGATCCCAACCTCCGCGGCGTGGTCAAGCCGACGATGGAGATCATGGCCTCCCTGCCGTCTGTCGTGCTGGGCTTCCTTGCGGCCATCTACATCGCCCCGCTCATCGAGCGGCAGATTCCGTCGCTCCTCCTCGTCGCCGCGGGGCTGCCGGTTGCGGCCGCCATCTTCGGCTGGTTTTGGAGCACGCTGCCGATCCGGGTTCGCAAATATATCAGACCTGGAACGGAGTGGATCGTCTTCATCCCGATCCTCGTCATTTTTGGCGGCATCCTCTGGAGCCTCGGTCCGGCGTTCGAGTCCATCGCCTTTGTCACGACCGACCCGACCACGGGGAAAAAGGTCGCGGACTTCCGGTACTGGTGGCCGGCCGTCACGGGAGCGCCCTTCGACCAGAGAAATTCACTCGTCGTCGGTTTCATGATGGGATTTGCCGTCATCCCGATCATTTTCACGATTGCGGAGGACGCGCTCTCGAATGTGCCGACGGCCTTGAGGACGGCCTCGATGGCGTGCGGGGCAAGCCGCTGGCAGACCGCGATGCGCGTCGTTCTGCCCACCGCCTCCGCCGGGATTTTTTCCGCCCTGATGATCGGCCTCGGGCGCGCGGTGGGGGAGACGATGATCGTGGTGATGGCGACCGGCAACACGCCGATCATGGAATGGAACATCTTCTCCGGCATGCGCACGCTTTCGGCGAACATCGCCGTCGAGCTTCCCGAAGCCCCGCACAACGGGACCCTCTACCGCACGCTCTTTCTGGGCGCCCTTCTGCTTTTTCTGCTGACCTTCCTTGTTAACACGGCGGCCGAGGTGCTTCGCCAGCATCTCCGCGAGAAATACAAAACCGTCTAGCCCGGAAAAATCACGATGAACCAGCCCATCTTGCGAATCTTTTGCCTCGCTCGCTCCCGCTCGTCTCGCCCTCGCGGGCTGCGCTGGGCGCAGGCTTCCCCACCTGTTCCCACAGGCCGG
>JBAYWC010000101.1:0-9328 GCA_041674265.1 Terrimicrobiaceae bacterium | reverse complement strand
GCAAAGAACAGGAGCCAGAAGATTCGTTTCAAGAGGATTTCTCCCGGGTGTGGGCGAGGCGTTTTTTCTCGCGGTGTTGGAGGAGGGACAACATGCCCGAATAGGACAGAAAAGCGGCGGGAGCGGAAAGAAACACGGACCCGACAAGGAGAGGGAGGCCGACATCGAAAAATGTCGTCCACTTCAACATGTCCTGGAAGTGGAATTTGTGCATGTTGATCCTCGGCGGAAGCTCGTTGAAGTGCCCCAGAATCCATGCCCCGATGTCGTATTCGAGTTTGAGAAGAACCGGCCAGAACGGAGTGACCACGTCGTGCAGGGAAACGGCAATCACGGCGGCAATCGGGTTGCAGCGCAGCAGGTAGGCCAGCCCGAGGCACAGCAGGGTTTTTATTCCGAAAAGCGGTGTGAATCCGATGAACATCCCTATGGCCACGCCACCGGCTATCGCATGCGGGGTATCCCGGAGTTCCAGGAGTTTCCGTCCGAGAGCGGCGAAGTAGGCGGCCAGTCTTTTCATGCCCCACCAGTGAGGACAATCCCCGCGGGGCAGGCAAGACGCAATTCGTCGTGACCGATATTTGGTGACGGGCTTTCTCGTCCCGGGCAGTTTTTCCTGTCTTTTTTGGTTCTTGAACTGGGGCGTCGAACATGCGAAGATATTCACAATCCTCAGGTGCCAATCTCATGGAAACCGGATTCCAGGACTCTTGGGTCCGCTTTTCCGGTCAATGCATGGCGCCATTCATGTTCCTCGCGGCGCGCCAACCGACGCATTCGCGGGGGGATGCGCATCGCCGGGGGACTTAACGGCTGGGTTCTCCGGCTCCGATGGGAGTCCCGGGGTCCCGCCAATTCAACAAAAGAATAATGCCAACTGACTACACACCGAGCGGATCGCGCCGCTCGTCCCGCGGGGGCGGTCGCCGCCCATACCGTGGAGATCGTCACGCGACATCCAGCCGCCAGGATGTAAAACCGGCGAAGAAAAAGACGCTCGTCGAAAAAATACTCGGGTTTTTTGGAGGAAAACCGAAAGCCGCCCCGAGGAAAGCGCCGACAGCCACGGCTCAACCCGCCCCCCGAAACCGGGAAAAACCGTCGCGGGGCGAACGCCCGACCGGAATGCGCAAGCCGGAGATCGTGGAAGTCACTTCCGCCCGTCTCTATGTGGGAAACCTGTCGTTTGACGCGGCGGAAAGCGACCTGACCGAACTCTTCAGCGGAGTCGGGACGGTCCAGAACGTGGAGATCGTCATGAACCGCCACACCATGAGGTCGAAAGGGTTTGCCTTCGTCCAAATGCAATCGGTCGAGGAAGCCAAGCGGGCGGTCGCCGAGCTCCATGACAAAGAATACATGGGCGGCCGCAAACTCGTTGTGAGCGGCGCCAAGGCCGTCGAGGAGCGCCGTAGCGAGCGCGCCCGCCAGCCTGAACAGTAACCCCCCATCGCCTCCCGGGCCCCGTCCGATCATCGTGACGGGGCCGACGGGGGTCGGAAAATCCGCGTTCGCCGTCGCGCTCGCGGGAAAAATCCAGGGAGAAATCGTCGGCGCCGACGCGTTCCAAATCTATTCGGGGCTTCCGATCCTGACGGCGCAACCCGGACCGGAGCTTCTGGCCGGAGCCCCCCACCATCTGGTCGGAATTCTGGGACTTGAGGAAACCTGCGACGCCGCGCGCTATGCCCGCATGGCCACGGAAACCATTCGGGAAATCCAATCCCGCGGCCAAACGCCCATTCTCGTCGGCGGCACAGGTCTTTACCTCAAAGCCCTCACCCACGGGCTCGCGAATCTGCCGCCAGTGGACCCTGCGCTTCGCAAAAAAATTGCGGGTATGGAACTCCCCGAGGCCCTTGCCCGGCTTCGTGAGTCCGACGGGGACGCTCCAGGCCAAATCGATGCCAAAAATCCGGCGCGTGTCCGTCGCGCCTTGGAAATCGTCCTCTCCACCGGGCGGCCTTTGTCCGCGTCGCGGACGACCTGGAAATCATCCGGCGGGGATTTCCGCGGAATCATTCTCGAACGGGACAGGCCCGACCTCCGGATGAGGGTCGCGGCCCATGTGGATGGCATGTTCGATGAGGGGGTCATCGGGGAAGTGCGCAAGGCGAAGAACGCCGGGCCGGGGGCCTCGCGCGCCATCGGATTCCGGGAAATCCAAGACCTGATTGCCGGGCGGATCACCCGCCACGAGTGCCGGAACCGGATCGTCACCTCGACCTGCCGCTACGCCAAAAGGCAGTTGACCTGGTGCCGCCATCAATTTACTTTTCCCGCCATCAATTTGACCCCGACGACCTCTCCAAACGAGCTCATCGAAACCGCCCTGCGCCTCATGGACGGTTTGGACTCATGACGACCATTTCTCCTCGCGGAAGCGAAAAGACCATGCTCGTGGGGCTCGAGCACAGCGGCATCAACCGGTGGGACGTGGAGGATTCCCTCAGCGAACTCCGCCAGCTGGCCGCCACAGCCGGGGCGGACGTGGTGGATACCGTCATCCAGCGCCTCGACCGCCCGACCGCGCCCTACTACATCGGCAAGGGCAAGGCCGAAGAAGTGACAAAACAATGCGAGGAGCACCAGATCACGTCCCTGATTTTTGATGACGAACTCTCGCCCGCCCAGGGCAGGAACCTCGAACTGCTCACCTCCCGCAAGGTCCTCGACCGGACCCAGTTGATCCTCGACATCTTCGCCCAGCGCGCCCGCACCAGGGAAGGACGGCTCCAGATCGAACTCGCCCAGCTCCAGTATCTCCTTCCCCGCCTCACCCGCATGTGGACGCACCTTTCCCGCCAGAGCGGCGGCATCGGCACGCGGGGTCCCGGTGAAACCCAGCTCGAAGTGGACCGCCGCCGCGTGCAGGAACGCATCGCCCGCCTCGAACGCGATCTCAAGGAAGTCCGGAAAAACCGCGGCGTCCAGCGCGAGGGCCGCCTGCGCCGGAACTGGCCGGTCGCCTCGCTCGTCGGCTACACCAACGCGGGAAAATCCTCGCTCCTGAACCGGCTCACCGGAGCCGGGGTCCTCGCCGTGGACAAACTCTTCGCCACCCTGGATCCCACGACCCGCCAGGTCACCCTGCCGAACCGCCAGAAAATCCTCCTCACCGACACGGTCGGCTTCATCCGTAAACTCCCCCACACCGTCATCGAATCCTTCAAAGCCACGCTGGAAGAGGTCCAGCTCGCGGATCTCCTTATCCACATCGTGGACCTCAGCCATCCCCAATTCCACGAGCAGATGGCGGCGGTGGACGCGGCCCTGGCCGAACTCGACGCATCGGGCAAGCAGACGATTCTCGTCTTCA
The DNA here is from genome assembly GCA_041674265.1 of Terrimicrobiaceae bacterium. Lineage (GTDB taxonomy): Bacteria > Verrucomicrobiota > Verrucomicrobiia > Chthoniobacterales > Terrimicrobiaceae > QYQL01. The sequence goes on along the minus strand of JBAYWC010000101.1, from coordinate 6,009 downwards.
ACAAGATCGACCTCGTGCCGGACCCGGAGATCGTCGTCAACCAACTCGCGCGCCATCCGGGCAGCGTGGGAATTTCCGCCCGAACGGGCGATGGAATTTCCTCCCTGATCGAGGAACTCGAAGTCCGCCTCGCCGCCTGGAGGCTGCGCGGGGAATTCCGCATCCCCTCGAATGAATCCGCTCTCCTCGCCGAGATCCACCGCGCGGGTCACGTGCTCGACATCCGCTACGAGGGTGACGACGCGATCCTCCACGCCCACGTCCCCCCGGAACTCAGCGCCCGCCTCGCCCCCTACGAGACCTGACGAACCCGATTGCGGATTGTATTTCGCGAACCTCGCCGCACTTCACAAGCGCCGCCGCAAGTATCAGCGCATCCTATCTACTCAACCGCGTCCGACGATGATCCTAACCCGGAAAAATCCCGTCAGGGCCACCCGATCCGTTCTACCTGAATCTGCGTGAGTTTCTTCCATCTGCGGCTAAAAGATGAGGACTTCCCATGTCCGACGAAATCGAGCAGTTCCTGATCTACCTGGCCACCGAGCGGGGGCTTTCGACCAACTACCAGCTCATCGTTCAGCGGAGTCTGGAAACATTTTCAGAGTGGGCATCGCGCCAGGGGCTGGTCTGGGAAACTATCGGGCCCGGGCACATCGCGGATTTTCTTGCCTTCCGGAAGCGATCCGGGCTCCAGGCTTCGTCGGTTCGCCTCGATGCCGTGGCGATCCGGATCTTTTTCCGCTTTCTGGTTTCCCGCCGGGGCTGGCCGCGCAATCCCGCGGAGACGCTTTCCCTGCCCCGCCCGGAAAGGCATCTTCCGGAGACCCTGAACCCTGGAGATGTTCGCAGGCTCATCGAAAGCGTCGGGCCGGGCGATCCACAGGGACTGCGCGACCGGGCCATGCTGGAGCTTCTTTATTCCAGCGGCCTGCGGGTTTCGGAGATCTGCAATGCCCGTCTCGAGAATCTCGACCTCGATGCGGGATTCATCCGCATCACCGGAAAAGGAAACAAAACCCGCATGGTCCCCATCGGGGTGCCCGCCGTTTCCGCCATGAACGACTATCTGGATTCGGGACGGCCCGCTCTCGTCAAGCCGAGGACCGGGGCGGAAATCTTTCTTTCGATCCGCGGAAAAAAGCTCACGCCGCAGAGGATCTGGCAACTGATCAAGCAATATGCGGCGAGGGCGGGACTGGACATCAACGTCTACCCGCATCTGATGCGGCACAGCTTCGCCACGCACCTGCTCGGCGGCGGCGCCGACCTGCGGATTATCCAGGAATTGCTCGGCCACGCCGACATTTCCACGACCCAGATCTACACCCACGTCGAAAAAAGCGGACTGGGGGCCGTGCTGAAAAAATTTCATCCCCGCGGATAGCGGAAGATGTGATGAAGAACCGAAACGACATGTGCGGGCAAACCCCGGAGGGCACGGGCCTCCCGCCCGCGTGCGGTGCCGGCCCGGCTTCCGGGTTCGGTCTCCAAACGGGCGGGACGCCCGTTCCCCCTGGCCCGGCCACCTTTGTGACCGGGTCCCCGGAGAACAAGAAAAACTTCCGCAAAATGGTTCTGCCCATCCAGGCGTCCGTCAGCACCGCGCTGCTCGCCTGGCTGTTCACCAGGCCGGATTTTCGCGCCCATCTCTGTTCGGTCTTTCTGTCCGCTGATCCGCGCTGGCTTCTGGGCGGGTTTCTGCTCGCCGGAATCGTTCAGTTTCTGTGCCTTTTGCGCTGGAGAATCTTTTTGCGCATGGCGGGAATCGAGGCCGGCCTGGCCGAGGCGGCCTCGATCTTTTTTGCGGGACTGTTCTGCAATTTGTTTCTTCCCGGCGGAGCGGGGGGCGATGTGGTCAGGGTCGGTCTTTTGGCCGCCCGGGGAAAAGATGTGGGACGATCCGTGATCTCCGTTCTCATGGACAGGCTCTGCGGTTCGGTTTCCATGATCCTGCTCGGGGCGCCCCTCATGTTCTGGCAATTTTCCTGGCTTTCGAAAAGTCCGCTCGTGGCGGGGTTGGTCCACACGGTCGCGGTTTATCTCGCCGTTCTGACCGGGCTCATCGCGCTGTCCATTTTCCTCTCCGCCCGCGGCATGGTCACGCGGCTCCCGGACCGCTGGCCCGGCCGCAAACGGCTGGTGGAACTTTCCGGCGTCTATTTCCAGTGCGCCGTGCAATGGCCGCGAACCTTGCGCGCGCTCGGGATTTCCCTGGTGATGCTGGCGCTGTTTTTCCTCACCTATTATTGTTCCGGCCGCGCTTATGGGGTGGACCTTTTCGCGGGAAAATTTCTCGCGCTGATGCCGGCTGTGGACATCATTTCCGGGCTTCCCGTGAGTTTGGGCGGGATGGGGGTGCGGGAGAGCTTGTTTGTTTTCCTGCTCGGCAACCTTGCGGCGGTGGACGCTCCGCTTGCTGTTTCCATTTCCGTCTGTGGATACCTGATGTCTGCTCTGTGGGGCTTGCCGGGGGCATTTTGCTGGCTGGTGGGGAGGAGGGGATGACGGCGGCAGAGCGGGCGGCTGAGCGGTTCCGGCGCGCCCGGTTTCTGCATGGTTACGCCAAGGGCAAGGCCAAGTGGGACCCCGCCTATGCCGCCGTGGCCGATTTGCTGGGGAAGTCGGGCCACCCGCTCCTCGACATCGGATGTGGGGTGGGACTCCTCGCGGCCTACCTGCGCGAATCGGGATGCCAACAGCGGATTCTCGGAATCGAACCCGATGCCGCCAAGGTCCGCATCGCCACCGGGCAGGTCGCGGGGGCCTATCCCCTGCTGGAATTCCGGCTCGGCGATGCGCGCGCCCTGCCGGATTTCCACGGAGATATCGTGATGCTCGATGCCCTTCACTACATGGGGCCGGAGGCCCAATGTTCCGTGTTGGAACAAATCGCCTGGCGCATCTGTCCGGGCGGACGGGCCTTGATCCGCACGACATTCCGCGACGGCTCCTGGAGATATTATGCCACCATGATCGAGGAGGTCTTCGTGCGCGCCTCCGGCTGGATCCGCGGCGGGCGCTGCCATTTTCCCACCCGTGAAGAAGCGATCGCTCCCTTCCACGGCCCGGAATGGAAGGTCTCCGTGGAACCGATGTGGGGCCGGACACCGTTCAACAGCCACCTCGTTGATATCCGGCGCCTGCCGGCCTGAAATCGCGCGATATCCCTTGCGATTTCGCCGCTTACCTTCGATTCATGCTGGGGATCAGAAAAGTGATCCTCGATCCCAACTCCGGTGAGCGGGAGGCCAAGAGGCTGGCCGGAGAAATCCCCCGCACGGCATTGTTGGCCCGGCTGACCGCGCCCAGTGTCGATTCCATGGCGCGCAAACTTCAGGAGATCGAGATCTCGCTCGATCTGTCCCTTGTCGGGCTCCGGGCGGAAAAATTTCGGATCGCCAACGGGCATTACCCGCAAAGCCCGGCTGAAATTCCTTGGGAAGGCTCATTGCCGCCAGATCCATTCACCGGCGGAAAACCCCATTAACAAGGCGACGGGCGAAAATATTCTCCTCTATAGCGTCGGTCCCGACCTCGTGGACAGTCAGGGAACCCCCCCCCGGAAGGTCAAAAGGGAAAGGGACATCGTCTGGTCGGTCCAACGGTCTCCCCGGCCTGCGGATTCCAAGTGAGCGAGGCTTGCTGTTTTTTGGGTTCGCGCCCCTTTCACCCTGACCCGGATGGCACGCACGGGAAATAGATGCAAGTGATACTCCCCGGCGCATCATTCTCGGGAAACTTGAGTCTCACGCGAAGGCGCAAAGGCGCGAAGAATCGAAGCGGGTGGCGCTGGGAAAGGTTTCTCAAAATCCGATTTTGTGATGCTGGGGAGGATAGAACACGGCCGCGCGCCGGCAGTCCTTGCAATCGGCTGCGGGGCCGGTATTGTTTCCGCCCTTTCATTGACCGATATGAGCATGAGCATTTTGGACCCGTCCCGGTGGGAATCCGTGGAATTCAGCAACGATGAGATCGCCCGGTATTCCCGGCACCTGATCATGCCCGAGGTCACGCTCGAGGGGCAGCGCCGGATCAAGGCGGCCAAGGTCCTCTGCATCGGGGCCGGGGGGCTGGGGTCACCGATCGGGCTCTACCTCGCCGCCGCCGGGATCGGCACCATCGGGCTGGTGGACTTCGATGTCGTCGATTACTCGAATCTCCAGCGCCAGATCCTTCACGGCACGAAGGATGTCGGACGGAAAAAAATCAACAGCGCGCGGGACCGGATCAAAGAGGTCAACCCGAATGTGCAGGTTGTGCTGCATGATGCCTTTTTTTCCTCTGAAAACGCGCGGGAGCTGGTCGAACCCTATGATATTATCATCGATGGCACGGACAATTTCCCCACGCGCTATCTTTCCAACGACATCGGGGTGTTTCTGAAGAAGCCGAACATTTATGGTTCGATCTTCCGGTTTGACGGCCAATGCACGGTCTTTGCGCCGCACCTGGGCGGGCCGTGTTACCGCTGCCTCTACCCGGAGCCCCCGCCGCCCGGGATGGTGCCAAGCTGCGCCGAGGGGGGGGTTCTGGGCGTGTTGCCCGGCGTGATCGGCGTGATGCAGGCGATCGAGGCGATCAAGCTGATCGTGGGAATCGGCGAACCGCTGATCGGACGGCTCGTTCACTTCGACGCGCTGAAGATGAAGTTCCGCGAGTTCAAGGTCCGCAAAGATCCGAAGTGCCCGGCCTGCTCGGAGAACCCGACGATCACCGAACTCATCGACTACGAGCAATTTTGCGGCATCCCGCAGGCCAAAGAAGCTGAGGAGGCCGAGCCGCCGGTCCCGGAAATTTCCGCCGTGGAACTCAAATCCCGCCTCGACCGCGGGGACAAACTCGTTCTCGTCGATGTCCGCGAGACCTTCGAGTGGGAGATCGCCCGGATTCCCGGCTCGATGCTCATCCCGCTCGGCGAGCTGGCTTCCCGCATGAGCGAGCTGGATTCCTCGGACGAGATGGTCTTCATCTGCAAGCTCGGTCCGCGCAGCGCGACGGCGGTCCGCGAGCTCCAGAAGGCCGGATTCACGAAGACCTTCAACCTCGCTGACGGACTCCGCGACTGGTGGGAGAAAGTCGATCCCTCCATGCCGAAATATTGAGCGGGAGCAGGTTTTTGTCGTCGTTTTGTAGACACCAAGGAGCCGTCCGGAAATAACATGATACAAGAGGGGCAGAAATTTTTCCGCCAGCCAAGGCGCGACGATGGAGCATACCCGCGGTGGTCTGTGACCGGGGAGCAACGCCGGATGGCGGCAAAAGGACAAGCAGGTTGTTATTTCTGGACGGCTCCCAAAGAGAGGCCATGATCTCCGACGAGTTTCTCAGTCTTCTCTGCTGCCCGGTGACCCGCCAGCCCTTGAGGGAGGCTCTGCCCGAAGAACTCGAAGCGTTCGGCCCCGGATTGACGGGAGGGCTCATCCGCGAGGACGGGCAGGTCCTTTATCCCATCAGGGACGGGATTCCGCTGCTGATCCCTGGCGGGGCGATCCCGCTCACACGCGGGCCATCGCCGCGATGACCTCATCCACGGGCACCGTTGCCACGGTCGAGATCGAGTCCGAAATGGCGTAAGGGATGATCAGCGTGCCGTTGTGGACGAGAGACCCGCACGTGTAGACGACGTTTGGCACGTATCCCTCCCGCTCTTCGGCTTCCGGTTTGATCAGCGGTTCCTTCAGCCGTCCGATGACCCGCGAGGGGTCGTCGCGGTCGAGAAGGATGGCCCCGATGCAGTATTTGCGCATGGCACCCACCCCGTGCGTGAGGACCAGCCAGCCGGTCGGGGTTTCGATCGGCGACCCGCAGTTGCCCATCTGGATGAATTCCCAGGGTTCGGTCGGGCGCAGCAGGATCTTCGATTCATACCAAAAGTGGAGGTCATCCGAATACATGATCCGGATGTTTTCGTTGTCCTGGCGGGACAGCATGCAATACAGGCCGTTCACCGGTCTCGGGAAGAGGGCCATGCCTTTGTTTTGGACGGCCGGCCCGTTCAGGGTGCAG
>JBAYWC010000100.1:0-9381 GCA_041674265.1 Terrimicrobiaceae bacterium | reverse complement strand
AGATATAAAACAATACAATCAACAGTTATTTTGATTATTGTGGATATATTACTTGCTACATTTTCGTGTAGTTTCACTGATTTGCAGTCACTTAGAAAAAAATCAGGGGGAAGTTAGGCTAGCTCTTTTTGCTTCCCCCATGCTCCCGCCTGCTTGAGCCAGGTAAATAGAAATGCCTTGGCGGCGCTCCGGATTTTCCAAGATTCAGGATTGCGTCTTTCCCGGATCCGGTTAATTTTTTTCCTCCCGCCGGGTTGGTAGCTCAATGGTAGAGCAGCGCCCTTTTAAGGCGTTGGTTGTGGGTTCGAGCCCCACCCAACCCATGCCCCATTTTCCCAAGGGGAACCTGATAAACAAAGGATCTTATGGCTTTTTTCCCTATCAGGCTGTTGCGCGCCGAAATGCGCGAAAACGCATAAAACAGCTCTCTATCTGGTAAGCAGAGGGCAAGTGAATTCTCGGGCGCTTGCCACGGACTTGCCACGAAACACGCCCCGCGATGGTTCCCGCTGAGGAGGGGATGCGGATTTCGTGATGCACGGAATATTGCACGATGGGAAGCCCACAGACGGATACGGCTTTGAAGTCAATTCGTTCGGTTCGATGCCGATTGAGGGAGGTCAAAAGGCGAGAGCGGTTTACAGCCTTTTGAAGCAGCAAGCCCAAATGGCAGGCCGAGTCGTGGAGATCCCATAAGCAGGGCGTTTGGTTTGAAGCCAACGGGAGCAGATAGAGAAAGGGGGAAAGAAAAAGCTAGACAAAAGGGCACGGAAAAGCCGAACTACACCAGAGCATCACCGACCGCTTCTCATTGAGCAGTTGAAGAAGGGCACGGTGCCTTGACAAAAGCCGTGGTTCCCCGGACAAGTCGCCTTCATAGGAGACATCTTTTCCTTCGCATCAACTCTGCGTCTTCGCGCCTCTGCGTGAAAAGGCGTTCATTTTGAGCGCTGGCCACAACAGATTGTGTTCGCTTTTTTACGGACCACAAAATTTTGGGTTGAATCCTTCCGGAAGGAATGCGATACAGAAGCCTCTTGAGACGCTCTGACTGCCAGAACGCTTCGATCTGTGTCGGGAATCCCACGGGATCCTCAGACGCAATTCCTCGGCTTCCGACCACTTTTTCCTGGAGCCACCGCCTTTCGGAACATTCTTCTGCTGACGTCCGGTTTTTCTCGCCGACATTCCCAATCACCACCCCTTCACACTCCCATGCATTTGCCTTCCGCGATTGAATCCCCCGAAGAACAAAGTCTGTTTTTTCCTGGTCCAGAGAAGCCGGTGAACCGACGACAGGCGGGGACGGTGAAGAATTTTGTCGTCGATACCAACGTTCTGCTGCACGATCCGCACAGCATCAACCGATTCGAGAACAACCATGTCTTTATTCCGGTCGAGGTTTTGTCCGAGCTGGACCGGTTCAAGAACGAGCAGACCGAGCGGGGAGCGAATGCCCGGAAGGTCCACCGGTTTCTCAACCAGGTCTTCGGACAAAATTCCCGCAAAGTCACCCGTGGAGTGGCGACAGTGGGTGGAGGGTCCGTGCGTATTCTCATCAATGAGGCGCTCGGAAAAAATGGGGCCACGCCGGCGATGCGCCGGTTCCTGAAGATCTTCCCCGACCAGGACCGCATGGATCATCGGATCATGGGAGCCTGTCTGGCACTGCAGGAGCATGAGGAACATCCGACGATTCTGGTGACCAAGGATCTCAACATGCAGCTCAAGGCGATGGCCATCGGGCTGACGTGTGAGGATTATCTCAACGACAAGGTCGCGGCCAAAGATGCGGAGGGTTATGACACCCGTTCGATCCAGGTCGAGCCGCATGAACTCCAGAGATTTGGAAGCTCCCGATCGCTGGACCTCGACGCCTCGCGCACCGGTCCCGTCGAGATCAATGAATACGTGCTTCTCGCGGTGGACGCCCACAAGCTGATGCCCGCCAAGCATCTTGGCGACGGCCATTTCGTGCGCCTGAATGTGCCTCCGGTCTTGCAGATGCCGAGAGGGATCGAGCTTCGGCCCGCGAATCCCGGACAGCAGTGCTTTCTCGATGCCCTGCTCGACCCGGACATCTCGCTCATCACCTGCTACGGTCAGGCCGGAACAGGCAAGACCCTGCTTGGGGTGGCTGCCGGACTCTTCCTGACCGGCCAGAGGGTTTATAATGGCATGACCGTCAGCCGTCCGGTCGTGGCGATGGGAGACACGTTGGGATTCCTGCCGGGAACCCTCCAGGAGAAAATGCATCCCTGGCTCCAATCGATCTACGATGCTTTTGAGGTGCTTCTGCCGCTGAACCCGCCGCCGCCCGAGGGCAGGCCCCGCAATGCGTCCGACCGGAAAAACCACAAACAGGCGAGCCCCCATCCCCCGGCAAGCGCCCACCGCACGGTCGTCAAACCCTACGAACAACTCATCGATCGCGGCCTGCTGGAAATCGAAGCGCTCTGCTACATCCGCGGGCGCTCGATTCCCAACCGGTTCTTCGTCCTCGATGAGGCGCAGCAACTCACCCCGCTCGAGGCCAAGACCGTCGTCACCCGCATGTCCAAAGGCTCGAAGCTCGTGATGGTCGGCGACCCCGCGCAGATCGACAATCCCTACGTGGACAGCCGCTCGAACGGCCTGGTCTATGCCCGCAACCGCCTCCGCGGCCAGAGTATCACCGCCCACATCTCGCTCAGCAAAGGCGAGCGCAGCGCCCTCGCCGAGATGGGCGCGAAAATGATGTAGAAGTCCGTTCCGCCCGCGTTGGTGCGCTGCGAAGCGGCGCACTCCTCCGGGGTGGAAGACCCCGGCCACCGTTGGGCTGGTGAGACTTGTATGCGGAGAGTTGATCAAACGGGTCTGGATCGAGAGCGGAGCCCGCGCGGACCGGCTTGGAGAAATGGAAGGGAAACGTATCGATGCCACATCGATAACGCGAGGGAGGGCGAGACTCCGTCCGAGCCGCGATATATGGGCTCACGCGGTTCGCCTTTCCCATTCTTGGCGTTACGCGCGGATCCGGGGTGGACAAGCGCGATTGACCGCGGCCCCTGCCGGCTTCATAATGACTTCGTTTTGAAAACTCCGACCCTCATCCTTGCCGCCTTTTTGGCGGGAGTTCTTTTCGTGAAAGCACAGTCTGCGCCACCGGAAGTTTCACGCGAATCGAGGCTTTTGATCCAGGCTGCGCTTGTGGAGTTTGATGCGAAAAACTACGATGCCGCCTTGGACAAGCTTCGGGCTTTGGATGCGAAAATGCCCGATGACGCCTTCATCCAGAACCTTCTCGGCGCCGCCTATACCAAAAAGAAGGATTATGCGACCGCGCAGAGGCACTTCGACAAGGCCCTGGAAAAACTGCCGGATTTCTTTCCCGCGAAATTCAATGTGGGCGAGCTTCTCTTTCTGCAGCGCCGGTATGCGGAAGCCCTGGAGTATTTCCAGAAGATGCAGCAGAAGGACCCGCGGAATGAACTTCTCCAGTTCAAGGTCTTCCTCTGCCAGCTCCAGCTCGGGAACAAGGAGGATGCCGCAAAATCCTTGAAGAACATCAAGTGCCCGGGCGACACGCCGGCATGGTATTACGGCCAGGCCGCCTGGGAGTCCAAAAATGGAAACAACAAGAAGGCCCTCGAATATGTCACCGGCGCCCAGTATATTTTCGGCCCAAAAACCGCTTTGTTCGATGAAACCTTCCAGGATCTTGGAATCAAGCTTCGCTAAGTGAAACCCACACCATTTGCAGCAGGCAGAGTCAAAAGAGCGGGGCCCACAGCGCCAAAAATCCCCCCTCCGCGCGATACGCTTCTCCACGAAAAGGCCCGTGTCCTGGTCACCGGGGCCGGCGGGTTTATCGGGAGCGCGCTGGTGCATGAACTCAACCGCCGGGGACTCCGGCAGATCGTCGTCACGGATTTTCTCGGGGAAGACGAGAAATGGAGAAACCTGCTTCCTCTGGAATTCGAGGACTACGTGGCCGCCGGGGAATTCCTGGAGGTGATCGACCGCGATCCCGACTACTACGGAAAATTCGCGGCTGTTTTTCACCTCGGCGCCTGCTCCTCCACCACGGTAACGGACGCGGCCTACGTCCTCGAAAACAACTACGCCTATACCAAGGCCCTTTGCAAATGGTCGTTGGCCATGGGAGCGAGGTTCGTCTATGCCTCCTCGGCGGCCACCTATGGCGATGGCTCCGCGGGGATGGATGACAAAAGCGAAAACCTTCGCGTCTTCCGCCCGCTGAACCTCTACGGCTATTCCAAGCAGCTTTTCGATCTCTACGCGTGGCGCGAGGAGATTCTCCCGGACATTGTCGGCCTCAAGTATTTCAATGTCTTCGGACCGAATGAATACCACAAAGGCGACATGCGCAGCCTGGTTTGCAAAGCCTACGAACAGATCCGCTCGACCGGTCTCATCCGCCTGTTCAAAAGCTACAGGCCGGAATACCCGGACGGCGGCCAGCAGCGGGATTTCATCTATGTGAAGGATGCCGTGGACATGACGCTTCACCTTGCCGAGGAGGAAACAGGCGGCCTTTTCAATGTCGGATCGGGCGTGGCCCGGACATGGGCCGACCTGGCGACCGCACTTTTTTCGGCGCTCGGGCAATCTCCGAAAATCGAGTTCATCGAGATGCCGGAGAACATCCGCGGCCAATACCAATATTATACCTGCGCCGGGATTTCCAAACTTCGCGACACGGGCTACAGCAAGCCGACCACCCCGCTCGAAGAAGCGGTCCGCGATTATGCCGTGAACTACCTCCTGCCCGGCAAACGCCTCGGGGAGTAAAAACGCATCTTCCGGGACCATGAGTTGAATGCTCTCTCATGAAAAAATCCATCCCGCGTGAACTCGCCGGGTGCGGGGCAACAACGGCGATCGTCCTGGGTTCCGGCCTCGGACCCTTTGCCGAGGGCCTGGGGCACATCGGCTCGCACGAATACTCCGGACTGGATCTGCCCGTTTCGAAAGTCCCCGGTCATGCCGGACGCTTTGTGGTGGCCCGCCTGGAAAACCGCCCGCTTCTGATCGCGCAGGGGCGCGTTCATCTCTACGAGGGATGGAAAGCCTCGGACGTGGTGCGCGCAGTGGTCCTGATGCATCAAATCGGAATCCGCTCGCTGATCCTCACCAATGCGGCCGGAACAGTGAATCCGGATTTTTCTCCCGGCTCGTGGATGATGCTCTCCGACCACCTCAATCTGACCGGCCAAACCCCGCTGCGGGGCGGACCGCATTTCGTGGACATGAGCGAAGTCTACAGCCGCAGGCTGCGGAATCTCTTCCACCAGGTCGCATCGCGGCAGGGAAAAATTTTGCGCGAAGGCGTCTATGCCGCCATGCGCGGCCCCCAATACGAGACCCCGGCGGAAGTCCGGATGCTCCAGCGCCTGGGGGCCGATGCCGTCGGAATGTCCACGGTCCCGGAAGCCATCCAAGCCCGTGCCCTGGGCATGGAGGTGGCCGCGTTTTCCTGCCTGACAAATTGGGGTGCCGGCCTTTCCGGCGAACTTCTGAATCATGGCGAGGTCACCGCGATGGGAAAATCCGCCGCGGGATCCCTCATCGAAATCCTCCGCGAGGCCCTGCCGCTGATGCAGTAACCCGCTTCTAAAAAGAAAGTTAGACACCATGAGTGACAAAGAACAGTTATAATGTGCCGACAACGGGAACATTTTCCACGACAGCGGGACCTTTTGCGACCACGTTGAAAACGCTGATTTTCAGGAGGCGGATCCGAGGGGATTTCGCGGATGGCTTCCGTGCCTGAGCCAGTCTGGGAGATGATCCGCAGGGGGCCATGGCCTCCTTGTCAGCCGGACACCGCCGCAAGATCCGGATCGGAATCCGTGGAAAAACAGGATGCCCGCCAACGCGACGCATCGCTGATGAGCTTTTCAATGCGGGTGATCCCCAGCTTGCACTTGATGTTTTCGCGGTGCGTCTCCACGGTCTTCAGGCTGATCCCGAGGGTGGTCGCGATATCTTTTGTTCCGCATCCATCGCCAATGAGCCCGAACAACATCATGGGATGGTCATCCAAAAGAGCAATTTTGAAGGCGTTCGGATTCATGCAGTCAGTCCTCTTGTCGATAAGCCGGCGCGTTCAGGTCATTTGTTTCTTCCGGCGGGCGAGGAGGGCGATGGAGGAACCGCCGAGGGTGAGGAGCGCCCAGGTGGAAGGTTCGGGAACGGCTCCGAATTCGCTGTTGTGGTCGATGACGGCCCAGACGCTGCCGTTGGCGGTGTCCACACCGTAGGCACCGAGCATGGTGGTCGCGTTCCATCCGTCGTTGTCCGCCAGAAATGTCTGGTAGGTCATTTCGTGGCTTCCGGCCAACGATCCGGCAGTGCCGTAGTTTCCATCCGTGGCCAGCTTCCAGGTGGAATCCGAAGGATCAAACCACCCCAGATAGCTTCCGGCAGTGAGCAGTTCCGGAGCTGTATACATCACAAGGAGAAAAGTGGTTCCGTCGAGGCCGTTGAGCGTGATTTTGTCGCTGAGAATCGAGCTGTCGCCGGCGCTGACCTGTGCCGTCAGATTCGCGTTGTCACCGACCGTGCCACCACCGATCTCTACCGTGGTGTTGTTTCCTCCGAGGTCGCTGATGATGGGATTCGTATTGGCAAGGTCTTCTCCCGCGTTGAGCTGTTTTTCATAAGTGGCAGTGTCCGATCCCAGAGTGACATTGCCTCCGGCATTGACCCCGCCATTGACCTTGAAGTGCCCATTGTTGACCACACGCACAGGAGCCCCACCCGTGGCCCCACTTGCAGCGACTTCCAATGTTCCTTCCGAAACGAGAGCCGAACCGAGGGTATTCGAGGATCCGCTGAGAATCAGGGTTCCCGAGCTGGTTTTATCGAGTTGCCCGGAACTGGAGATGTTTCCGGAGAACGAGCCGGAGCCGACGCCAAGGTCGGCACTGCCGGTGACTACACTTCCGGAGCCGTTCAAACCGCCAATGGCGCTGTCGTTGCCATTCAAGTTGAGGGTCGCGCCGCTGTTCACCGTGTAGGCGCTGTTGGCACTGAGCGCGGTGCTGCTCCCGGCGATGAGTGTCCCATCCACCTGGGTTTCCCCGCTGTAGGTGTTGTTGCCGCTGAGAGTGACAGTGGCCCCTCCTCCCACGGTCACGCCGCCGGAACCTTCGATGTTTGTGTTGCTGGAGCCTCCCTGGCTGAAATCGGTGCCGGATGTTGAGGAGATGGAGCCGTTTTGGACGCTGCCGCCGTTGAGGGAAAAGGCGCTTGCCGTGAATGTGCTTCCGCCAAGGTTGAGGATGCCGCCGTTCACCGTGACGAAGCCCGCCGTTGACCCGAGGGTTCCCGCACCCGAGACCGCCAGCGTTCCGGCATTCACCGTCGTTCCGCCGGAGTAGTCGTTCGCTCCGGTGAGCAGAAGCCTGCCGTCGCCGTTCTTGGTCAGTCCGCCATTGGAAATCTGACCGCTGATGAGCAGGTCGGTTTCTGCGGATCCCTCTCCCACATCAAAAATCCGGGTGTTTCCGCCCAGATCCACGGCTCCCGCAACCGTCGTTTGTGCGGAACCTGCATTTGTCTGGATAGTGGTGGCGTTGGCTCCGTTGAACTGCACATTCACTCCGCTTTCGATGATCGCGCCGCTGCCGAGAATGGCAGCGGGATTGCCATCGGATACCGTGCGGGCGAGCACGAGTTGGTCGCGGGTTGCCCCGGCGGCCAATGTGCCTCCGGCTTGGTTATATTGTCCGTTTACGGTGAGACTTGATCCCGCACCGTCCAACGTGATTGTTCCCGAAGTTGCAGCGAGCACAAGACCGTTTGTGGCAACGGGCATCGAAGCTCCCATGCCTCCCGCTGTTTGAAAAACATAGTTGGCACCGGTCGAGAAGGACTTGGCGCCAGAAACGGAGATCGCGCCGTCAAGCCCTTGCGAATCGTTGATGTTGATCGTCGCGCCGGAGTCGAGCGTGAAATTGCCCGACCCGGCAACGAAACCGCCACCGGCCACAAATGCAAGACCTCCGCCAGCAATCGTCACAGTCTGCCCGCTGGCTATGTTGACCCCCGCGCTGGCATCGAGGTTGAGCGACTTGGTTGCGGCAATGGTGAAGGAACGCGCACCATTTGTTGCGGAGCCCAGGCGGCTGCCGGAATGAATGACCACGTCATCGTTGAAATTCGTCGCGCCAGTGAAGGCGCCATAGCCAAGATTCACCGTTCCCGTGGCACCCCCCACGATCAAATCTCCATTCACCGTCCAGGTTCCCGACCCAGATAAGGAATTCGGCTGCCAGGCCCCGGATGAGGACTCGAAGGTGAGATTCGAATACGTGCGGCCCGAGACGGCTGTGGACGCATTCAACGTGCTGCTGCCGCGATAGATGACGGTGCTTCCCGGCACAAAGGTTGCGGAGTTCAAAAAGCTCGTGTTGCCCCCGGTATTGTGAATATAAGTCCCGATCGCTCCGACCAGCCATGTCGCCCCGGAATTCATCGCCAGAGTGCCGGAATTCAGCAGCGTTCCATCGATGGTCAAATCCATGCCTGCGCCGTTCGCAATCGTGAGGGTCTTGGTGGGATTGATCGTGAGCTGGCCCATTGACGCGACCGTGGTCTGGTCGATGGTGACCGAAGTGGCGACAGCAAGGGCATTGTTACCCGAGATCGTAATGGCCCCGCTGGTGGAGTCGGGAGGCGTTGCCGCAGTCTGCCAGGATCCGAAGTTGAAGACCTGCCAGTTATTCGCGTCTCCGAAGACTCCCGATGCCGCATTGCTTTGATAATCTCCATCGGTCTGCGCGTGCAGGGTTGCACTGGAAAGCAAAGCGATTCCCAAAGCGGGAACCAACGATTTGAGGATGGTGTGTTTCCTGGGTTTGTTTGGGTGAAATACGAGATTGGGAAATTCGAAATCTGGAAAACCCGCGCGATAGCGCATGGAACAAAGGGAAAAAGTCGGAAGTTTGGTGCAGGGCGCACAACCGAAGCGCAGCGAAGCAATGCGGAATGGATGCAGTCGGCGCTTTCGGCGAAAGCGCCCTACCGGGGTAGGGACGGACCGCCGGGGCGTCCGTGTTAAGTGGGTTGGTTTCCTTCGGCGCATGATGAGGAAGAGGGCGGCTCCGCCGAGGGCGAGCAGGGCGTAGGTCGAGGGTTCGGGGACGGCGTTCAGGTAGACGCTGTGGCTGCCCTCGTTGAACGTGAGAGAATAATTTCCATCCAGCCCGATGATTGAGATGCCTGCATTCGTCAAACTCCCCGTGTATGCGAAGAGCAGCCAGCTTCCCACTTGAAACGGGGACTCCTGAACAATGCGCATGGTTCCGGCGAGCGTCAGATTTCCGTCGATCGAAAAGACAGGACCCAACGCAGGGCTCGAGAGGCTGAGGT
>JBAYWC010000099.1:0-9437 GCA_041674265.1 Terrimicrobiaceae bacterium | reverse complement strand
TGGCGAGCATATCGGCCAGACCGCGAGGAGACCAAAATTGGCCGCGACGTTTCGAGCGGCCTTGGAACTGGCCGCAGGCGGATTCCATCGAACCCGAGCCAATCGGGGCGTTGCGGGCGGCCACGCCGGCATAGTTGAGGCGGTCGCGGTGGTTTTGGAAGTAGTTGACTTCCCGATTGATGATTGGGTCGGCGGGGTTCCCGGCCAACATCCGTCGATCATGATGGCCACACTGAAGGGCTGCTCGCGGGCCGGACCCAGTTGCGCTACCTCGGCGGGCCGGTCGGACTCGTGGAGGAGGTGAAAGCCTCCGGCGGAAAGGTCGTGGCGACAGCGCGTCTGGAGCCCGGCCATGTCTTCGAGCTCAATGCCTCCCCCCGCAAAGACTGGCTGCGCTGGGCACCGGCGATCCCGATCCCGGATCGGAATTGAGCCCGGGAAGAATATTGTTCACTGTAACGACATGATTTCGATTCGAGACGATGGAGGAAACGGCGCGGTCTCCGCATTTGAACGCGAAGTCCGCGAAATTTTCTCGGAGAACGGGAGGCTCTCGCACGGGGCGGGGTTCGAGTTCCGCCAGGAACAGCAGGACATGGCCTGCGCGGTGGCGCGAACCCTCGAGCGCAGCAGACGGCTGGTGGTCGAGGCCGGGACAGGCGTGGGAAAGTCCCTCGCCTATCTGGTGCCCGCGGCCCTGCATGCCGTTCGGACGAAGCGCAAGGCGGTGATCTCCACGCACACCATCTCGTTGCAGGAACAACTCATCTTCAAGGACATCCCGTTCGCCCAAAAACTCCTCGGCGAGGATTTCGAAGCGCTGCTGATGAAGGGCCGCCAAAATTACCTCTGCACGACCCGGCTCGCCCGCGCGATCAACCAGGCGGCGGATTTGTTCACCACCGAGCAAAAATCGGAGCTGGAAAGAATCCGGGGCTGGAGCCAGACAACGAAAGACGGCTCGCTCAGCGATTTTCTCGAGCAACCGGATCCGGCGGTGTGGGAGGAAGTGCGCAGCGAACAGCATTTGTGTACGCCGAAGATGTGCGGCCCAAACTCCGGGTGCCATTACCAGACCCTCCGGCGGCGGATTGCGGGCGCGCACATGGTCGTGCTGAATCACGCGCTGTTTTTCACCCTCCTCGGCGCGGTGGAGGATGCGGAGAGCCGCACGGGCGGACTGCTCTTTGCGAATGATTTCGTGGTCTTCGACGAGGCGCACACCCTCGAGGAGGTGGCTTCGCGGCATATCGGCATGGAGGTTTCCCAGCTCGGTCTCCGGCGCGCTGTCCAGCGCCTCTACAATCCCCGCACGAAAAGGGGGCTGTTCCAAGTGATGAAAAATGGAC
Source organism: Terrimicrobiaceae bacterium (assembly GCA_041674265.1). GTDB lineage: Bacteria > Verrucomicrobiota > Verrucomicrobiia > Chthoniobacterales > Terrimicrobiaceae > QYQL01. The sequence continues at coordinate 8,088 of JBAYWC010000099.1, read as the reverse complement.
CTGCCTGCAAGGCCGTGTCCGACGCCCTCCCGGTCTCGGATGATTTTTTCAAGGCGGTCAGTTCAAAATGCCTATTCAAAAAAGGGCGCGAGTTCCGGGTCCGGGAAGCCGGTCTGGCCGATGGCGCGGAAGTCTGCGCGAACCTGGCAAAGCTCGGCGAGTTGATCGCAAGCGAAGCCGTGCGTTGCCAGGATGAGATCGGCGCCGCCGAGTTGCAGGACACGGCCCGCAAGCTCCGCTCCGCCCGCGCGGCCATCACGGATTTTCTCGCCCTCGAACAACCGGACCATGTCTATTGGGTCGAGCAAACCGGACGCAAAGAGCAGTTCTGTACCCTGCGCACCGCGCCGGTAGACCTCGCCGACGCCCTGCGCCGGCTCCTCTTCCGCGAAGGGGCCTGCTCGGTGCTGACCAGCGCGACACTCTCCATCGGAACACCCGAGCTTTCCTACTTCAGGCAACGCGTCGGGGCCGAAAACGTCCCCGCGCTACAGATCGGAAGCCCGTTCGATTACGAAAAACAGATGTGCCTGCACCTCGTTCGCCAGATGCCCGAACCAAAAGATTCCGGTTACGAAAAGGCCCTGGGAAAATGGATCGCCCACTTCACGGACAAAAGCCTCGCGAGGGCATTCGTGCTCTTCACCAGCTACCAGACCATGCGCGCGGTCTCCGAAAGCATGGAAACCCATTTTGAGAAAAAAGGCTGGCCGCTGCTTGTCCAAGGCACCGGCATGCCCGCGCAGCGCATGGTGCGGGAGTTCCGCGAGAATCCCCACAGCGTCCTCTTCGGGGTCTCGAGTTTTTGGACCGGGGTGGATGTGCCCGGCGACGCGCTCTCCAACGTGATCATCACCCGGCTCCCGTTTGCCACCCCGGATCATCCCCTCACCGAGGCGCGACTCGAAGCCATCGAGGCATCCGGCGGACGCGCTTTCGAAAGCTACTCGCTTCCAGAGGCGATCCTCCGTCTCAGACAGGGCGTGGGACGCCTCATCCGGAGCAAATCCGACACGGGAACCATCGTCATCCTCGACAGCCGGATCGTCAGCAAACCATATGGAAAATCATTCCTGCGCGCGATGCCAAAGTGTCCGGTCGAGATTCATTGATCGTCCGCGCGAAGTGGCTTGCGCGCAAAGCGCGGGCAAAGGAGGACCCGGACAGCCCGCCGGCCCACGGACCCCAGGGCTTTTTGTTTTGGGATCATAAGCGAAGGGAGATGAGAGCCTTTGCGGAGGAGGGATCCGGGGCCAGATTCTCGCGCCCTCGCAGCAAAAGATACCGGGTGCCTTTGATGGCTCTGCGGCCCATGATGTCGGCCTCGCGTTGAAGTGCGCGGCGCAGTTCGTCGATTTTTTCATTCATCAGTTTGACCACATGAAAGCGGTCGGCGACGAGCAGCGCATGGGGCAGGTTTTTGCGCGCGGCGGCGGCATACGCGGCACTCAGGTCAGCCGCCGCGGCACGGATGTCGGCTTTCGCCCGCCGAAGCCGGCGGAAGAAGGGCCTGAGGGCATTCTCGCCCCGGCCCTTGGCGACGTAAAGCACCTGTCCGCTCTCCCAATCAATGACGACGGTGATGAACTTGTGGAGCTTCCCCAAATACACCTCGTCAATGGCCAGGAACTTCACCTTCTTGAGGTCCACCCCGGCCGCCTCCTTGGTCATGGCGCCTTTGGCAATCCGCTTGATGGTATCCCATCCCAAACCCGTCAGGTTGGCCAAGTCCGTCATGCTCATGGCTCGGAAGAGTCCGGCGACGAAACGAGCGAGTCCCAGGGTGCAGGAGCACCCTCGCGGGGCAAAAGGGGGGAGGAGTCGAAAAACTCCCCGCATTCCCGGCACTGGCATCGCGGCACATGGACCACGAAAGTCAACGTTTTCAGTCCGATGGGGACACCTCGTATCCGCCGCTCCCGCGTGCCGTGCAACGCGATGTGGGCCGCCCCGCACTTTGGACACCGGATCGCATCCTTTCGGGCTTTGAGATGAACTTCGGCCCCACCCCTGACATATTTGGTGCTTTGTATTCCCAACCGTCTCCGACCCCAAAAAATCGCTTCAGAAATGTGCTTTCCATCCATCAGCATCTACCCTGCTTCCCCTCTGCAAGCACACTTTTTGCGGATGAACCGAAATTCGGAATGAACAATGTGAAATGAGAGCCAGCGAGACAGACTGCCAGAGGCAGCCCAAAGGGCGAGCCTGCGAGTCAAATGCCGGAATGCAAAGCCCCAGCAGCAGAATCGAAAAACACAACCAGGCGAGCGCTTGGGCCACGGCCTCGTCAAAGGCGGGCGCGGGATAGTGCTGGGAAAAGGAGACCATCAAACAAAATGGTTGTATTGCACGCCTGCGAGGCTGTAAAGGCTCCGCACACGTAGCGCGCGCAGGTCGCGAGTCTCACTCGGTTTCATAAGGAACGCCCGTCTGAAAAAGTCACAGGGCGTTTCGCGGGTTGCCGGGAACAGCGGTGGTTTTGGCGGGTCCGTCCGTTGACTTGTCAGGATGATGAACGAACGCCGCTCCGCCTCTGTTGCGGACCGTGAGTAGAAAGAAGCCTGCCCGTGTGTATGCCTCTTCTGGCATTGTTCCTGCTATGGTTGGAATTCTATTGTTTCCGGCAGGAAGACCCCTTGGGAAATCCTACTTCGCCTTGCCCTGGCTGGCCACGGCGTTCATGGCGGCGGCGATGGCGTCCCGATCGCCGAGGTAGTAGTGCTTGATCGGCTTGAGGCCGGCATCGAGATCGTAAACAAGCGGCACGCCGGTGGGAATATTCAGGTTGATGATGTCCTTGTCGGAGATGTCGTCGAGGTATTTGACGAGGGCTCTGAGGCTGTTCCCGTGGGCGGCGATGATGACCCGCTTCCCGGACTTGACCGTTGGCGCGATTTTCTCATGCCAGAGGGGAAGAAATCGATCGACGGTGTCCTTGAGGCACTCGGTGAGCGGGAGGTTTTCAATGCCCGCGTAGCGCGGATCGCGGCCCGGCCAGCGTTCGTCGGACTGTTCGAGCGGCGGTGGCGGGATGTCGTAGCTGCGGCGCCAGACGAGGACCTGCTCATCGCCGTATTTGGCGGCGGTCTCGGCCTTGTTGAGTCCCTGCAGCGCGCCGTAGTGGCGCTCGTTGAGACGCCAGTCCTTTTCGATCGGGATCCAGACAATATCCAATTCCTGGAGCACGGCCCAGAGGGTGTTGAGAGCGCGCTTGAGGAGCGAGGCGTAGGCGATGTCGAAGACGAATCCCTCTTTCTTCAGGAGTTCCCCCGCGGCCTTCGCTTCCGCGCGGCCTTTTTCGCTGAGCTCGACATCGGTCCAGCCGGTGAAGCGGTTTTCTTTGTTCCAAGTGCTTTCGCCGTGACGGATGAGAACGAGTTTATGCATGGTTTGCAAATATCTGAAGCGTGGTTTATACAGCCCGGAATCCCGCGTTGGCAAGAATCGGCTTCATGACTTTCCGCACCCTCACATTCAACATGCAGAACGGCCAGCCTTGGGATGAGTCCGCGCCGGACAACCTCCAGATCAATCTGGAGCGGACGGTGGATTTCCTGGACCGGCAGGAAGCCGACGTGATTTTTCTCCAGGAAGTCGAGCGGGGGTTCGATGGCGGGAACCAAATCGATCCGCCGCCGAATTACGTCCATCTCAGGAAACACCTGAAAGGCTACGACTCGGTTTTCGCCTATCCGGCGGCCAATGAAACCGAGATCCCCTTCGGCCTGGGGCTCGCGATTTTTTCCAAATCCAAATTGCGCGACTTTCAGAGGACGGATCTCCCCGCGGCCGGGATCGAATTTGAATATGAGGGGGTGCTCCGCAACCCCTCGCAGCGCCTGCTCATCTCTGCCGGAACGGTCATCCGGGGCCGTGAGATCCGGCTGCTGAACACGCACCTGCAGGCGTTTTTCATGATCGGTTCGACCAGCGCGGAGCACCCGGCGCAGAGGGATGCCGTTGAAGCCGAGCTCCGGATGCAGCAGGGCCCGGCGATTTTGGCGGGCGACCTGAATTGCGTCCCCTCGGAGGGAATCCTGGAGCAGTTTGAGCGGGCGGGGTTTCGCACGGCCCAGAATCAGGAGGCAACCTGGCGGCGCATGCCCCATGTGTTGGACCACATTTTGTACAATGCCCACCTCCGCCTGGAAAACCGCTCCGTGATCCCCACGCTGGCCTCGGATCACCATGCGGTGCGCGCGGATTTCTCGTTCGCCTGACTGCATGAGGCTCGTCTCCTGGAACGTCAACGGACTCCGCTCCATTCTCGGAAAAGGCCTCCCCGGCTACCTGCAGCAGGCGGACGCGGATGTCGTTTGCCTCCAGGAAATCAAGGCCCACCCCCATCAGGTCGATCATGATTTCGCCGGTTATCATGTCTTTTGGAATCCCGCCGTGAAGCCGGGGTATTCGGGGACGGCCCTCCTCACCCGCGAAAAGCCGCTTTCGGTGGTCAATGGCATCGGCCACTCCGCGCATGACAACGAGGGCCGGGTCCTCACCGCGGAATTCAAAGACCGCTTCATCGTCAATGTGTATACGCCGAATTCGCAACGCGAGTTGACCCGTCTCGATTACCGCACCCGCGAGTGGACTCCGGCCTTCATCTCCTTTTTGACGGAACTCGAAAAGCGCAAGCCGGTGATTTTCTGCGGCGACATGAACGTCGCCCACCGCGAGATCGATCTGGCCCGGCCGAAGCAAAACACGAGGAATGCCGGATTTACCAGCGAGGAACGGGAGGCGTTCGACCGGGTCCTCGACGCCGGGTTCCAGGATTCCTTCCGGCTCTTTGAAAGCGGCGGAGGACATTACACATGGTGGAGTTACCAGAGCGGCGCGAGGGAAAGAAATATCGGGTGGCGGATCGATTACGTTTGCGTTTCCCACGCCCTCCGATCCGCCGTCCGATCCGCCTTCATCCAGCCGGAAGTCACGGGAAGCGATCATTGCCCGGTCGGAGTCGTTCTTTTTTAAATGCTCACAATCAACCAATTGCGAAATCCGCATCGCGGAGCCGAAAAAAATCCGCCGTTTTATCCCTTCTTTTTTTGAACATCCGCACCCCGCGCAGGTCAAATCTATCGGTTAAGGCAGCAGTTCGGGCCACCGCGGATCAGTTTCCTTTGTTTTCTGATCATCTCCGTCGGTGGCCCGAATCTTTTTCCGTCCGGGGCATTTTCGAGGAGACACCGGCAAGGAGAGCTTGCCGGGGAATCGGGTCTCGGCTATCGCGGGAGGTGCATGCAGGATACCGTGCTTGTCGTGGAAGATGAGACCGATGTTGTGGACCTTTTGCGTTACAACCTCGGGCGGGCGGGCTTTGAGGTGTTGATTGCCGCATCGGGCGACCGCGGGCTCGACATGGCCCGGGCAATGAGGCCGGACATCATCGTGTTGGATCTGATGCTGCCGGGGATGACGGGCCACGAGGTCTGCCGCGCTCTGAAAAACGATACGGATACCGAGGTCATTCCCATCGTGATGCTGACGGCTAGAGGGGAGCCCCATGAGCGGGTGAAAGGGCTCGAGCTGGGAGCGGACGACTATGTCACCAAGCCGTTCAGTCCCCGCGAGCTGGTCCTCCGGGTCCAGGCGCTCCTCAAGCGGCTTCGCGCCGTGCCACGTTCGGAAACCATCCAGATCGAGGGAATCTACCTCGACAAAACCAGTTTCGAAGCCCGCTTGGATGGTCGTCGTTTCGACCTGACCACCACGGAATTCAAACTTCTCAGCATGATGCTGGAGCGTCGCGGCAAAACGCTCTCCCGCGAAACTCTGCTCACCGATGTCTGGGGGTATCAAAACACCTCCATCGACACACGCACGGTCGATACCCACATGCGGCGTCTGCGGGAGAAATTGGGAAAGTATTCCGGGCGGTTGGAAACCATTCGCGGCGAGGGCTACCGCTTCAATGCGGTAGCTGGAAATTGAATCCGCTTTGGCCCGTCCTGGTGGCGGCGTTGCTCCTCGTTGCGGGGCTGCTCGTCCACTTTGAAATCCTGCGGCCTTACGCCCGTGTGCGCCAATCGCTGAAACGTCTCGCGGAGCGAAATTTCGCGTCGGCTCCGCTCCCTTCCACCGCCGGCCTTTTCAAGGAACCCATCCGCGATATCCGCAAAATCTCGGAATTGCTCCAGCAGCTCGACCGTCAGGTTACCGACGAAGGATTCAGCCTCAGGGCCATTCTTTCCAGCATGGTGGAGGGGGTCCTGATCGCGGATCGCTCGCAGAGGGTCCGCCTCGTCAATGACGCGCTGATCAAGCTGTTCGCCCTGAAAGAGTCCCCGCTCAACCGTCCGGTCATCGAGGTCATCCCCAGGCATGAGCTCCAGAAGGCGATCGAGGCGGTCCTCCTGGAGGGAGCCCCCCGGGAGATCGAAATCACCTTCGAGATCCCTTCCCCGCACGGAGGCTACGAGTCCAAGCACCTGGACGTGCATGTGGGAGGTCTCATGCCAAAGCCGCAGGCCCGCCCGATGGCGGCGCTCGTTGTCTTTCACGATGTGACGGCCATCCGGAAGCTTGAAGCCAGGCAGCGGGAGTTCCTCGCGAACGTTTCCCACGAATTCCGGACTCCTCTCGCCATCATCAATGGCTACGTCGAAACCCTTATGGACGGGGCCTTGGCCGACCCGGAAATGGCCCAGCGTTCCTTGAAGGCGATGCACAAAAATTCCCGCCGCCTCGCGCTTCTCATCGACGATCTCCTCACCATATCCCGGCTGGAGGAGCGCGCGAAACTCCTGGAGTTTCAACAGGTCGATTTGCGCGAACTCCTGGGGCATGTGCTGGAGCACCTGGAACCGAATATCACGGAACGCGGGGCGAAGCTCGTCGTCGATTGGCCGGACGATGCCGTCCGGACCGAGGCGGACGGTCGTCGGATGGAACAGGTCTTTTCCAACCTCGTGGGAAACGCGCTTCGCTACGGGGAAGCCGGACATTTGACCGTGCGGATCTCCGCGCGAAGGCACGAAAACGATGTCTGCATCGATTTTGCCGACAACGGCCCGGGCATTCCCTTTGGCGATCAAGCCCATATTTTTGAGCGGTTTTATCGCGTTTACAAGGACCGCTCGCGTGATGCGGGGGGCACGGGGCTCGGGCTCTCGATCGTGAAAAACATCGTCGAGGCGCACGGCGGACGGGTTTCCGTGGAAAGCACGCCGGGATCGGGGGCCACCTTTCGGGTTTGCCTCCCGCTCAGCCAAGGAAGCGTTCCTTCCACCGGCCACTGAATTTTCCCGCAACTTTCCGGGCATGGCCGGGTTGAATGGTCTTGAAACCCAACAACCGCATGAAAATCAGAATTCTTGTTCCCATCCTCGCCGCCTGCGCGGGATCCCTCTGCGCCGAGCCGCCGCAGGCAGCCGGATCTCCGCCGCCCGCTTTTCGCCCGCCTCACGGCCCCGTGGGAGATCGGATGAAGGAACGTTTCCGCGACAAAATGATGGAAAAGCTGCCGCCGGAAATCCGCGGGCGTTTCGAGGCCGCCCGTGACAAGGCCATGCAGGATCCGAATATTCAGGAACTGAAAAAGAAAGCCGAGACGGCGGGTGAGGAATTTCGCAAGGCGATGCGCGAGGCCATTGTGAAGGCGGATCCAGGGCTCGCGGAAATCGTCAAGGAACGCCTCAAAGACAAAATGAAGGGCGGCAAACCCGGGGAGCGGCCCGGTTTCGCAAATCTCGGCGAGTCCGACCGCCAGAAGCTGATGGCAGCGCGCGAAAAAGCCAAAGAAGATCCCGCTGTCCAGGCTGCCGAAAACCTGAAAACTGAGGCGAAAACCCCTGAAGGGCGCCACGCGGCGATGGAACAGTTTCACCAGGCCATGAAGGCGGCGCTCCTGAAGGCCGATCCGACCATTGGCCCGATCCTCGATCAGTTGAAACCGCCGCAGGGGACCCCTCCGTCCCGGGGAGTGAAGCCGTCCACGGATGATGACAAGCCGGGCGACTAGCAGCCTGTCGGACTTTTCCAAGCCTGACGGCTTGAAAAAGACCGAGGGAAAAAGTAACCGGGAGCATGGCCGCCCGATTTGTCACCATAGACCGCGAAACCCAGCTTCTCCTGCCCCCG
>JBAYWC010000098.1:0-9848 GCA_041674265.1 Terrimicrobiaceae bacterium | reverse complement strand
GGCATCTTAGCCGCCGCAGTCAGCGGGCGTGGCGACCCGCGAAAAGCGTCTCTGTTTACTCTCAACTCGAAAAGATGGGGCTCATTTACCTGTGAATGCGTCGCGCAAGAACGTCCTGCTAAACATGATTTCCATCGCAAAAGATTCCGTCCTTCTGGCCTGCGCCGCTATGGGATTGACCGGCCTTGTCTTCGGGGTTTACCACTTCCTTCAGCCGCTCGGGATCACGCTGTATTTGCTTTGACCGGCCGCCTTACGAGAGGATCTTGATGTAGGCCTTGGCGCGCAGGGTATCGAGCCAGCGTTGCTGGGTTTTCATGCGCTCCTGCTGGATCAAATTCTTCTCGATCTCGTCGCGGACCTCGGACATCGGCTTGACGGAGGCATTTTTTTTCGCCTCGACGAGGATGATGTAATAGGAATCCCCGAGCTTCACGACCGGGCTGACCTGTCCGGGGCGCAGCGCGAAGGCCACACTCGAGAGCTGTTCGTTGAGGGTGTTCCTCTCGATCCAGCCCCAGTCGCCGCCGTTGTCGCGGGTTCCCTCATCCTCGGAATACATCTCGGCCATGCGGGGGAATTCCGCGCCGGCAACGAGTTTCTGGCGGATCTCGTCGGCGGTCTGGGATTTGTTTTCGCCGCCGGGAACGTCCGTTCCCGAGCCTTCGCGCAGGACAATCATCCGGAGTTTGATCTGTTCCGGCAGCATGTAGGACGCCTTGTTTTTGTTGTAGAATGCCTGGATCTGGGTCGGCGAGATGACGAAGTCCTCGTTCACTTTCGCCTGCCGCATCGCCTGGACAACGATCTTTTCCTTCTCGATTTCCTTGAAGCGGGTGACCGTGTATCCCTGTGCTTGAAGCGTGCGCACGAATGCCGAGCGGTCGCCGCCGAACTCCTCGCGAATGATGGTCTGGACACGGTCGTCCACGACGTAGTCCGGGATGTTCGCCCCTTTTTCCTGCATCTTGCGGAACTCCTGGATAATCAACTGCCGGTCAACGAGGTCTTTCAGCGCCGCGTGACGCATTTCTTTGACTTTGTCCGCCAGATCGGCCCCGGAATACACCTCGCGCAGCGAGCGCTCGCGGGAACCGATCAATTCACGCACCTGCGAGATCGTGATCACGTCCTGGTTCACGATGGCAGCGACCCCGTCAACAACCTCCGCCTGCTGGGCCACGGCGGGGATACGGGCCAGAAGAAGGCTGAAGGTGGCAGTTAAAAACAAAAATCTCATCGGCTGGGCATCCTCTCCAAGAGGGATAGGATCTCGCGCAAACTAGAATCAGGGTCGGATGCCGTCAAGCGGGGAAACCGCCCGCCGATCAGGATGAAGTTCCCGCCCCGCGTGAGCATGAGCTTTTTTTCGCGCACTTCAACCATCGGAATCCTCCGCCGCGAAGCCTCCAGGCGGATCGCGGCAAGGAGCAGCGCATTGTCGGCCGCCGGGGGAAGGGGGCCGAAACGATCCCTCCACATGGCCCCGAGCGCATCGAGATCCTCGCGGGAGGATGCCTCGGCAACTTTTCGATACGCCTCGATCCGCATTTTGGCATCGGGAATGTAGCCGGCCGGGATGAACGCCCCCGCGCAGCCGTCCGCCGCGAGGAACTCGGCCTCGTCGATTTTCACGAAGTCGAGCCGCAGCACGGCGGTTCCTCCGCCGGTCCGGTTGCCTTTGACCGCCTCGACCGCGCGCTTGAGAAGCTTGCAGTAAAGATCGAACCCCACCGCGATGATGTGCCCGCTCTGCGCGGTTCCGAGCAGGTTGCCGGCTCCGCGGATTTCCAGGTCCCGCATGGCAATTTTGAATCCGGAGCCGAGGTCGGAATATTGCTTGATGGCGGAGACCCGCTTCCTGGCGGCCCCCACGGACATCAGTTCCCTCGGCAGCATGAGAAACGCATACGCCTTGTGGTTCGACCGTCCGACCCGGCCGCGGAGCTGGTAGAGATCCGCCAGCCCGAAACGGTCCGCCCGGTCGATGATGATCGTGTTGGCATTCGGGATATCGAGCCCGCTCTCGATGATCGTCGTCGAGACGAGCACGTCCGCCTTCCCGGCCACGAACGCATGCATCACGGCCTCGAGTTCCTTTTCCTCCATCTGCCCATGACCGACCAAAACCCGAGCGCCTTCGCACAGCTCCCGGATCCGCATGGCCGTGCGCTCGATGCTCTGGACGCGATTGTGCAAAAAATACACTTGCCCGCCGCGGGCGATCTCACGGGTGATCGCATCCCGGATGATCCGTTCGTCGTAGCCGCAGACGATCGTCTCGACGGGCTGGCGGTTCGGCGGCGGGGTTTCGATCAGCGACATGTCCCTGGCACCCATGAGGGACAGGTAGAGCGTCCTGGGTATCGGGGTCGCGGAAAGGGTCAGGACATCGACGAGGCGGAATTTTTCCTTGAGGGCGTCCTTGTGCTTCACCCCGAACCGCTGCTCCTCGTCCACGACCACGAGACCGAGGTTTTTGAACGCGACATCCGCAGAGATGACCCGGTGGGTGCCGATGACGATGTCAACCCCTCCCGAGGCGAGAGCAGCAATGACTTTTTTTTGCTCGGCCACGGAACGGTAGCGGCTCAGAAGTTCGATGGTCACCGGATACTCGCTCATCCGCTCCCGGAACGTCTCGAAATGCTGCTGCGCCAGCACGGTTGTCGGCGTGATCACCACCGCCTGCCGGCCGCCGCTCACCGCCTTGAACGCCGCGCGGATTGCGACCTCGGTTTTGCCGAATCCGACATCCCCGCAAATCAGCCTGTCCATCGGCCGCTCCGATTCCATGTCCGTCTTCGTCTCGCCAATCGCCCGGAGCTGGTCGCCGGTCTCGGTGAAAAGAAACGACCGCTCGAACTCCTGCTGCCAGTGGGTGTCGGGCGGGAACGCATGCCCGACACCATTTTCCCTCTCGGCCTGAACCTTGAGCATCCGCGCCGCATATTCGTAAATGCCCTTCGAGGCCTTGGCCTTGGCCCGCTGCCAGCGTCCGTCGCCCAGTTCCGAGAGTTCGGGATGACGCTTCCCGAGCCCCACATACCGGGAGACCTGCCACGCCTGGTCGAGCGGGATGTAGAGTCTTGAGCCGCGGGCGAATTCCAGTGCCAGCACCTCCCCGCCACCGTCGGGAGATGGCTGCAGGCCGAGAAACCGCCCGATGCCGTGTTCGAGGTGGACCACGAGATCGTCTTCCTCGAACTCGGAAAAATCCATCGCCGCCCGCCCGGAGCGCACGCGATCCCGCCGGAGCGCCGCCCGGTGCGCCCGCTGGCTCGCCGACCTGCCGAGGATCTCCGCGTCGGCAAGCAGGGCAAACTTTGCTGACGGACAGATGAACCCCCGCGTGGCGGGAAGCGGCAGAAACTTCAGCCGGGAGGCATCGAAATCGAAATCCGACGCCAGTTCCTTGAACCGTTCGTTCTCGCCCTCGTTGTTGCAGGCAAATGCGATCTCCCATCCTTGCGCCGCCCATTCTCCGAGTTGATCGAAGAACCGGCTGCGCTTGACTTCATCGAGGATCAGATCCCCGGCTCCGAATTCCGAAAATGGCACCGGGTAGAACGGGACGGCCAGGTCGTGGTCCGGAAGGGATCCCGCACCAAGAAATGTCCCCTCGGGCTCTTCCGCCGGATCGATTTCCAGAATCGCATCCTCGCCATTCCTGAAATCCAGCAGGGTCGCCTCTTCGACTCCACGCTTCGCCACAAGAATCTCGATCTTCTCCACCTGGCCGACCGAACCCTGCGTATCGAGATCAAACTCCCGGAGCGATTCGATCTCCTCATCAAACCACTCGATCCGGAACGGCCGCGGCGACTGCCACGAGAAAACATCGACGATTCCACCGCGTCGCGCGAACTGCCCGCGGGCGGTCACCTGCGGAGCCGGCTCGTAGCCCGCCTTCTCAAGCCTCGCGATCACTTTTTCGATGCCGGTTTCCTGCCCGACTTTCAGCGGAAAGATCTCCCGGGCAAGCACGCTCTTCGCAGGCGCATGGGAATCCCACTGGGCTTTGTGGATCACCACGACTTCGCCGCCGCCTGGCTGCGAAAGCGCCCGCAGCAGCTCGAGCCGCTCGGAGGCGGTCTCCGGATCCGGCACCGCATCGCCGGCCGGCATCTCCAGCTCCGGAAAAAGCCGGACCCTCGGACACCATGCCGACATCTCCGAAGCAAAGTCCTCCTGCCGCCGGACATCCGGACAAACGACCCAGATGCGCCCGGAAAACCGCTTCGCGAAAAGCGCCGCCACAAACGGCTGCGCCTGCTCCGCAATCTCGCAGAACGCCCCCCCCGCCTGCGCCTCCACATCCAGAAGCCGCCGCAGCCCCTCGTCCGCCCCCGCGCGATCCAGCAGCCAAGAGCCGCCGCTCATGACAAGTGGAACGGTCGGCCCGCCCGTTTAAGCAGAAAACCATTTTTAAACCACGGAGGACAGGAGAACACGGAGGAGAAACAAAAAAACAAACCGCACAATTCTGTCATCCCCCCCTCTTTCCTCCAAGTCTTCCGTGGCAGACAGTCACCGGATCCAGGTCGGTGACGCTGCTTTCCGGGGAGCATACCCGCCCCGGGTGTGGTTTCCGGTGCCCCCGCCGGAAAATCGGGCCTGTGAAATACAAACCCCGACACGCCGGACGCATGTGCTTTCCGGCAAAACGATCTTCCGCAGTGGACCTTGCATTTTTTCAAGATGAGTTCTTTATCGTAAATTCCAGAGTAGAGAGAAACCACGAAAAACGAAAGGCACGAAATCAATCGCTTCCCAAGCGACATCGGCCGGGCGCGTATTCACCTGCGAAGCAACGGTGTTGAAAGCGCATGCTAATAAGAAGCATAGGAATGCCTGAGGATTGCGATAAGATCGACCCGGGGAGCCCCGCGAGGGAGGGAAGCCCGCAACCGGCGCAGGAGCTTGACAGTGCGCTGTGTAAGACGCAGGGCGCAAGCTCGCAGGGACGGGAACGGGCGATGGGATTTCTTGCAGAACGGAATTTCGCTTTTGATGCGCTTGGCTCGACGAGCAAGTTCCACTTCGGGCCGAATGTCACAATCTTTTTCAAGCATGTCCTCAAAAACGAGAAGGAGCTGGTGAGCGATGCCAGGCACGGGGCCTGCTGGAAGAAGAGCGGGCCAAGCGCCTTCGCTGTCCATCCGTGCATTCCACACACGTCCCCGCCAGTGGCAGGTCGCCGCGGACGTTCGCCAGAAAATACTTGCGTGATCGTGAGTGCCACTCTAGTATCACCGTATGCGAACCGAACTCGTGACAACTCTCAAACGCAAGGCAACCGACGTCATTTCCCAGCTTGCCAGTGACCAAGAGCCCGTGTTGATCACGCAGCATGGACTCCCTGCCGCGTATCTCATTGATGTGCAGATGTACGAGGGCATGCAAAACAGATTGTCGCTACTTGAGGGTATCGCCCGCGGTGAGAAAGCCATTCTGGAGAAACGCGTTTTTTCCCATAAGGAGGCAAAGCGGAGGATGGCACGATGGCTCGCTTGATCTGGACTGAACCCGCCCTCCAAGATCTTGATGAGATCGCGGATTACATTTCTCTCGATAAGCCGCTTGCGGCGAGCCAGTTTGTTCAACGAGTATTTGGGCGGATCGAACAACTTGCAATCCACCCAAAGAGTGGATCAGTGCCCGCCGAGCTCAAAAGCACACGGTATCGCCAACTTGTCATTCCACCAGTTCGCATTTTCTATCGCTCACAGAATGAGGTTGTTTACATCGTTTACGTCATGCGGGGAGAAAAGCTTTTTCGGAAGGACGATTTGCTTGAAAGAGATATGGGCTAACGGGCCTCAGCATCCTCGTCTTGTATATTAGCATCGAGTTTCAACACCGTTGCCCACGCCCATTGGCGTGACGGATGTCGCCTCGCTCAAGATGAGCCCGGCACCGGACCTCTGACGGTAATATTCCGCCATCAGAGAGTTTGGCTCCCGCTCCGCCCCGGCCCGGCTGCGCGTGAGCGGAGCCATGAAAATCCGATTCGGAAGCTGCCACTCACCAATGTTAATCGGGTCAAAAAGTGTCTTGGATGTCATGGTTTGTGACATTGGCCGGTTGGTTTGAATTCCGTTCAAAAAATCAGGCGAAGGCAGGCTCGGCGTGTTTCTGCAAAAGCCGGAACAGATGAGTCTTCAGGTGGCGCAAGGGCGCGGTATCGTTGTGAGTTTTCACCTGCAGCAGGGAGCCTGGAAGTGAGAGAAGAGGGCGAGCGTCGGTTCGTGCGGAATCACTCAACCTTCGTTCAGCATCCGGTCATAGAAGTCGAGGAGGTCGCCGTTTTTTCCGTCTTCGCAGAATGCGATGGCATTGCGGGGGTGGGCGTTCAGGGCGCCGGTGATCATATACGGGATGTTCGGCCCCCAGTCGAAGCGCTGCTTCATGGGCAGGATGGTTTTCTGGATCAAATCCAGGATCGGACGGAGCTTGAACTTCGGATTTCTCAGGAAGCCGAGGAGGGTTTCCATCGGACAATTTCCGGCGCCGCGCCCGAGCCCCATCATGGTGGCATCGACGCGGTTGCAGCCGAGGATGATGGCTTCGACCGTGTTGGCAAACGCGAGTTGGAGGTTGTTGTGGGCATGGATGCCGACCTCTTTTCCCGTTCCATCAAGGGCCTTGCGGTATTTGTTGACGAGGTGGTCGATCTGCTCGCGGTAGAGGGCCCCGTTGCTATCGACGACGACGATCGTCCCGGCGGGGGTTTCCCGCGCGATGTCGAGCACCTGGTCGATTTCGACATCGTGAACCGTCGAGATCGCCATGATATTGAGCGTCGTTTCGTAGCCGAGTTCATGGCAATGGTGGACCATCTCGACCGCTTCGGAAATCTGATGCGCGTAGCAGGCCACCCGTATCAAATCGAGCACGCTCTGGTCGGCGGGCAGGATTTTCGTTTGCCAGTCACACTTGCCTCCGGCGTCGGCCATCGCGGCGAGCCGCAATCCCGTCTGCTCGAACGTGTGGTCGCCGACGACGCGGCGCAGGTCCTCCTCGTCACAATGGCGCCAGGGTCCGAAGTCGGTCTTCGGAAACGCCTCATGCGAGTTCTTGTACCCGATCTCCATATAATCGATCCCGGCCTCGATGCAGGTCTGGTAAACCGCCCGGACCTCCTCGTCGGAAAATCGGGCATTGTTCATGAGTCCCCCGTCGCGAATGGTGCAATCCAGCACCCGCAGTTCGGGGCGAAAGGTGATCCAAGGTGCTTTGTCGCTCAAGGTATTATCGGGTTTTCCGGGCTTTCCGCCAGGGAGGTGGGGAATGTTACAGAGGGAGCGTGTCAGGGTCAACCGTTCTTGGAGTAGTTCAGTGACGAGGAATAAGCGTAATAGAAAACAGGCCAGGCGCAGGAAGGCGGCCCGTTCGCAGCCTTTGTTTGACGCTCTCGTAGGAAGAAAGATCCCATGGCTTGTCGGCGGGCTCGGGGGCGGGGTTTTCGATAAACTCGCTGCCGAGGAAAATAGCCCGGATAAATCACAGAGAGGCGGTTCAGATTGCGTAACGCTTTGGTCGCCAGAGTCGGAAGCTGCCCAGGTTGCAGCAAAAGAGCAGGAGTCCCCACCAGAGCAAAAACTTCCGCTCGCAGGTGACGAAAGGCTCAAATCGGGAGTCGGGCAAATCCTGGAGCCAGCCGTTGAATCCGGGCCAGTTTGGATTTGATGCGTTTGTGTTCTCCGATCCATTGCTGGACCTCCGGGAGCAGCTCGGCGGGAACATAGACCGAGCGGGTTTTGCCATCTTCTTTGAAAGTCAGGTGATGGGCCAGATGGCCCCGGTCGTTTTGGCAGTGGCAGCTTTTGCGGCTGCACTTGCGATAGAAGGCCACCAAGGACGCGGCGACCATTGGCCCTTGGGGCCGACACTCCTTGATCCGGGCCAGAAGGTGACGGCGGATCAGGGTGGATGCTTGGGGATCGTATCATCGGTTTTTGACACGGCGACAACTGAAACGTATATGGATCAAACCAGCTTCCCAGCACCCGACCGCCTGTGATAATCTCCCGCGACATGGCACAGGGATTTGACCAGCAAGTGGGGAAGAAGGCCTTTCAGGTCAATATGGACCGGAGGTTCTATGGAACCTTCGCGGAGATCGGTGCCGGGCAGGAGGTCGCAAGGCGGTTTTTTTCTGCGGGCGGCGCCGCGGGAACGATCGCCAAATCCATCTCGGCCTACGACATGACGTTCAGCGACGCGATTTACGGCGCCTGTGGACGCTATGTGAGCCGCGCGCGGCTTGACACGATGCTCACCCACGAGGTGGGACTCCTGATCGAGCGACTCGACGGGACAGTCGGCGCCGACCGCCAGTTCTTCGTCTTCGCCGACACCGTCGCCGCGCGCAGCTTCCGCCGGCATGATGAATCCCACGGGTGGCTGGGGCTTCGCTTCCAACATGCGCCCCGGGCGCCGTTCAGCGAGGTCATCCTCCATGTCCGCATGCTCGATCTGGAGAATCTGCAACAGCAGGAAGCGCTCGGCCTCTTTGGCGTGAACCTGATTCATGGCGCCTTCCACCTCGCCGAAAAACCGGAGAGCCTCATCGCCTCGCTCATGGACGACCTTGCCCCGGGTCGCATCATCGTGGACATGATCCGCTTTTCAGGCCCCGTGTTTTCCGGCGTAGACAACCGGATCATGAGCCTGCAACTCGTCGTCCAGGGACTCACGAAGGCGACGCTCTTCCGTTCCGATGGAGAGGTCGTCCAGGCCGCGGATGCCTTTTACAAAAAACCGCTCCTCGTCGAGCGCGGGAGCTTCCGCCCTGTCACGCACATCACAAACGACATGCTCGACTGCGCGCGCAGGATGTTTGAGAAAGAAGAACAGGTCCAGGGCACCCAGCCGGAAATTCTCATGGAAATCACCATGAAAAACCTGCTCTCGACCGGGCATCTCGACCTCCGCGATTTCCTCGACCGGGTGGATATGCTCGGAGCGCTGGGACGAACCGTGCTGATCTCGAACTACGGCGAGTTCCACCGGCTCGTCAATTACCTCTCCATCTATACCGACAAAATGATCGGCCTCCCGCTCGGTATCCCCGGCATGCATGAAATCTTCGAGGAAAAATTCTACGCCGATCTCGAGGGCGGCATCCTCGAGGGCCTCGGACGGCTGTTCAAAAACGGCGTCAAGCTCTACGCCTACCCCCGCCTTATGCCCGGTGGCGAAATCGTCACCGCGGACAATTTCGAGGTGGCCCCGAACCTCATCCACCTCTACTCCCATTTGCTTCAGAACAAATTCATCGAGGGCATCAAAGACTACCAGGCGGAGTTCCTCCCCATCCGCTCGACCGACGTGCTCGCTCTCATCCGCAAGGGCGATGCCGCATGGGAAAACATGGTCCCCGCAGAAGTCGCCGCCATCATCCGGGAACGCCGCCTCTTCGGTTGTACCTGACCCTCCCACACACAAATCATCGATGCGGCCGCATCGATGATTTGTTGCGCCTTTTGAAACGAGACGTCCGGCTTTTCGGAGGGCCGTCAGCCGGTTTTTCCATGCCTTTTCGCCTTGGTAATGGTCGGGCCACAACTCGCGGGGAAGAAGTGGATCGATTTGCAGGATGCGGGACCAAAGTTGCTTTTCCTCGGTTGCCAAGGCCAGCAGGCGCTCCCTCCATCCGTGTTCACCGGATTGGGGGATTTCTTTGAGATGGAGTTGGTGGGCCTCCATGGCCCGGTCGACAGGGCGTTTGGCTGGAAGTGTTATAGGACGGGTCGGGCTTGAAGGATAAGGTTGAGGGCTTTGGCTGGGTAGCGGTGGTAAAGCTCGAAGAAGTGCGCGAGGGGTTCGCCCTGCTGGGAGGG
>JBAYWC010000097.1:0-9931 GCA_041674265.1 Terrimicrobiaceae bacterium | reverse complement strand
TCTTTCGCAATCCCGAAAACCTCTCTTCGAACGGGCGCAAGGAACTCAACCTCCTGCTGGAAGCCAATCACGACCCGGACACCGTTTACCTCTTGAAGGACTATCTCAAGCAAGTCTGGACCTACATTGAATCCTCGGACAGCCAACATTCGTTCCGGGTCTTTTTCCGCCAGAACGCCAAGTTCCCGGAGAACTTCACTGTCGGCCTCGATTTTCTTCCCCGAGACGAGCCCGGTTCGATCTGCCTGCTCCGGTGCAATGGCCCTCACGGTCCGCACCTGCTGTGGCCCCATCACACCTATTTCCACATTCACAAGGTCACGGCTGAGAACGTGAACGAAGGGCGGAAGTCCGAGGCCTTTGCCGAGGTAACCGCCTCGTATGCCAGTTTTGAGGAAGCGATCCGCCACTTTGGGACCCTCTGTGGCATCACCGATTGGCATTTGCATTTCCAGGACCTGCAACAATTGTTATTCAAGGATCTGCCATGAGCGCCGCCGAAACTCTCAAAGACCAGTTCAACCAACGTCTCCAGCTGGTGGGCGAGCGCCCGGGGATCTCCCAGCTCATGGTGCCTCTGTTTCACGAAGACGGCGACATGGTGGATATTTTTCTCGAAGGCCTGGACAGCGACCGCGTGCGCATCTGCGATTACGGGATGACGTTGATGCGGCTGTCCTACGAATACGAGGTGGATACACCGAACAAGCAGCGGATTCTGGCGAAAATCCTCACGGAAAACGGACTCAGAGAGGAGGACGGGAATCTTTTCATCGAAGCCACACCGGACCATCTTTACCCGGCCATCCTGCAATTTGCCCAAGCGGTGGCAAAAGTCGGGAGCATGCGGAATTTCAAACGCGAGATCATCGCTTCGTTGTTCTACGAGATGCTGGAAGAGTTCACCATGAGCAGCCTGCAGGATTTTCGCCCGCAGAAAAGCTTCCTGCCACTGCCTGATCGTGACGACTTGGAGGTGGACTACAGCCTCCCGATCAACGGAACGAGCCTGTATCTCTTCGGTGTCAAAGATTCCTCGAAGGCACGGCTGACCACTATCTCCTGCCTGGAATTCATCCGGCACAAACTTCCGTTCCGGAGCCTCGTCGTGCATGAGGACTTTGACGCACTGCCGAGAAAAGACCGCTCCCGACTCACCAGCACCTGCGACAAACAATTTACCAGCCTCGACGACTTCCGCTCAGGTGCTCGCCAGTTTCTGGAACGCGAAAAAGTACATTGATGGACAGGAACTGCCGGACGAGAGGTGACTGGCGATGGAATTCGAAGCAACACCCATGAGAGCCGGAATCGGATTGGGATCGAACCTCGGCGACCGCCTCGCCCACCTGCAAGAGGGCCGACGGCGACTCCTCGCCCTCCACGATGGGTCCGGCCCGTTCCTCTGCTCCAAAATCTACGAAACCGTCCCCGTGGATTGCCCGGACGGTTCCCCGCGATTCTTTAACGCCGCCATCGAACTCTCCACCCGGATCCCGCCGCTCGATCTCCTCGCCGCTCTCCAACACATCGAAATCGAATTGGGAAGACCGCCAGAGCACGAGTTCCACGGACCGCGCACCCTCGATTTGGATCTTCTCTATTGCGGGAATCTGTGCTTGTCTCACCCTTCGCTCACTCTGCCGCATCCGGGGATCGGCGAAAGGCTTTTTGTCCTCAAACCTCTCGCCGATATCTGCCCGAATCAAATCCTTCCCAATGAAAATCATTCAATTCGCGTATTATGCGATACAATTGAATTACAAGTTCGTTCCTCTCCATCAATAAGATTCATATCAAACTTCTGATAAAAATGTTAACTTCATATTTTACTATTGAAAAAGACTTTTAACTTTCTGGTTGAAGCGAAGGAATCCGGGCGGAAGATTGCCTGTTTGACGGCGTATGATTATCCGATGGCGAAGCTCCTGGATGAAGTGGATTTGGATTTCCTTCTCGTGGGGGATTCCTTGGGAATGGTGGTTTTGGGTTATCCCGACACAACAAGCGTCCGGATGGAGGACATGCTCCATCACACGCGCGCGGTGGCCCGTGGCGCAACGAAGACGTGGATTGTCTCCGATCTGCCGGCGGGGAGCTATCCGTCTCCGGAAGCGGCCGTGGAGAATTCGGCACTGCTGATCGAAGCGGGAGCCGATGCGGTCAAGATCGAGGGAGGACGGGAATGTCTGAGGATCGTTCTGGCGATCCGGGCGGCGGGGATTCCTGTTGTCGGGCATTTGGGCATGCTGCCCCAGCGGGTGCGCGAGGAAGGCGGGTATCACATCAAAGGACGCTCGGAAACCGAAGCCGGGAGCCTGATTGCGGACGCCATGGCATTGGATGAGGCGGGCGTCAGCGCGGTGGTGGTGGAACTCGTGCATCCTCCCGTCGCCGAAAAGATTTCGCAGTCCGTCCGAATTCCGACGATCGGAATCGGCAGCGGGCCCTCGTGTGACGGCCAGATCCTGGTTTTGCACGATGTGATCGGCCTGTTTCCGTGGTTCCGCCCGCGGTTTGCCAAAATGCGGGCGGACCTGGCGTCGGAAGTGACACGCTCGGCCGCGGAATTTGTCGCCACGACGCGGTCAGGCGCGCAGGAATAGCGCCGATTTCAAGTTTTCTTCCACTTGATGCTGCATCCGATGCCCGGATGTTGGACAGCCGGCGGGGAGGCCCCGTCAAGGAGGGACTGGATCGCGCGACGGAGATCGATCCCGGTTACCGGTTTTCCATTGCCCGGGGAACTGTCGTCCAAGCGGCCCCGGTAAAAGAGCCCGCCGCGGGAGTCGTAGAGAAAAAGGTCCGGTGTGCAGGCCGCGCCAAAAGCTCCGGCGACTTCCTGGGTCTCGTCATACAGGAGAGGAAAAGGAAACCGTTCCGCCATTTCGCGAAGTTTCGGCGGGGCATCCTCGGGGTAGGCCTCCGCATCGTTGGAGCAGATCGCCACGGCCTGCAATCCGCGAGGGGAAAAATCCGACGCGATTTTTACCAGCTCCCCGCGCATGTGGACGACATAGGGGCAGTGTCGGCAGATAAATGCCACCAGAAGGCCGGAGGCTTTCGCGAACGACTCCGGACGATACCCCCTCCCCCAAACCACATCCTTCAAAGAAAACGGAGGCAGCGGTGTTCCTGCCGGGATCAACGAAGAAGCGGTGGCGGCCATGAAAAGATTCTGCAACGCAAGTGCCCGGTCCGCAACCCCGCAGATGTTTTTCTTTCCCAATCTTCCGGCGAGGTTTACTTCGATGGAAAACCGGATGAACAGAATCCGTTCTTGCCTCCCCATTCTTTGCGTTCTCTCTGTCCTCTGGATCTCCGGATGCGCCGCGCCGCGCCAACTCATCACCAACCCCGCCCCGGGGGGGAAAGCCGGAGACACGGAGCAGCTTCCCTCCCTCTATGCCCCGAAACCAGTCTCCGTTCTGAACGGCAAGGCGTCGTTCTATTGGCAACCGCAAAAGACCGCCAGCGGGGAGCGGTTCAATCCCGCCAGACTGACGGCCGCCCACAAGACACTTCCCCTGCACAGCGTCGTCCGTGTCGTAAACCTCAGGAACGGGAAAAGCGTGATCGTCCGGATCAACGACCGCGGTCCCTACGTCCGGGGGCGCATCATCGACCTGAGCAAAGCCGCCGCCGAACGCATCGGCATGATCAAATCCGGAGTCGTCCCGGTGAAGGTCGAAGTCCTGAAAAAGATCGAGGTGATCACGAAACCGAACCGCAAGCTCAAGCGCGTGCATTGACTCTCGCGAGGAGCGCCGAATTCCTCATATGGCCAAAGAAGCCGTCGTAGCCCGGATAAATCAGGCAGCCCATCTTGCCAACCATATGGCCGCCAGAACCGTCGGCTTCCACGCACAGTCGCCAGTAGATCGCGGGAAGGCGGGGTTGGTCCACCGCGGTGAGGAGGATCCATTTTGTACCCGCAGCGAGATGTTGCGCCCCGCACAGGCCAGGCGAAGTGGTCTTGCCCAGTCAAGGATCGAAGCGTGGCCAGATTGGCCTCGAAAACGGGCTCGTCGAGTTCCTCTGCCTTTGCATGTCGTCTCTGATCCGGGGCATTTGACAAAAGGCGATGGCTCTGCTTCATAATTGCCGGAGGCAATGGATTCTGCCTGACCCGCGGACGCGCGGGCGAACCGCCTGGCGCATGCCGGGCCGATGATTCCTGCCAAATGAGGGGGGGGAATTATGCCTGTTTTCATCACCAATCCGACATCCGCGCAACCCGCGCGAAAGCAGCCATGTGGCCCACGTATCTTGTTGTGATGGCCGGGGGGGCGCTGGGTTCTGCGGCCCGCTTGTGGATGTCCGGCACCATCGCTGCGCGGTTCGGGGAAACTTTTCCCGTGGGCACATTCACCGTCAACGCGCTGGGGTGCCTTGTCATCGGGGTCTTCACCGCGTTCACCGGACCGGATGGCCCGTTTATCGTCCCGCCTCTCGTGCGCCAGTTCGTGAGCATCGGCGTGTTGGGCGGCTTCACGACTTTCTCCTCGTTCGGTTTGCAGACGATCACCCTGATGTCCGATGGAGAATGGTTCTACGCCATGCTCTACGTGCTTCTGTCGATCGCGGTTTGCCTTGCCTTCGTATGGGCCGGCATCATGCTGGGATCCTCCCTCACCCCGAAATAAAAAAACCGTGAAACACCTGCCCGAAGATGCCGTGTTGTTGAGAATCATGATCGGCGAAAGCGAGAGTCACGGGCACAAGCCGCTCTACGAGGCGCTTGTGCTCCGGCTCCGCGAGCTCGGCTTTGCCGGGGCGACCGTCCTGCGGAGCCCGATGGGCTTCGGGGCGAACAGCCTTCTTCACACCGCCAAAATCCTCCAGCTCTCGATGGACCTGCCGATGATCATCGAAGTCGTGGACACCGAGGAAAAAATCAACGGCTTCCTGCCGGTCCTTGACGAGATGATGGGAGGTGGCCTGGTCACCATGGAAAAGGTGAAAGTCATCCACTACCGCCCCGGCGGGAAAGAACCCGGATCTCCCTGATTCCGCGAAATCCCGGCAGAGGACTTGGAAGCCTGCCAAATCCAGCTCCAGGGAAGGGACCCGTGCGAAAGCATCCAGTCGTTGAATTGCCGGAGCGTCCAGCCCTCGCCGCGAACGAGCCGCCGGTGAAGCTTCTCCACTTCGATGCGCCCGAGGAGATAGCTCATGGGAACGGTCGGGCTCGAGGTATACCAATTCACATCGCCCCTGGCCCGGGCGGAAGTGAATCCCACGCCCTTCTCCAATCGGCGGGCGGCCGCGTCAGGGGTGAGGGTTCCCTCCTGGAGCCCGCAGTCAATCACGATCCGGTGGGCGCGCCAGAGGGCATCGTGAAGTTGGATGAGTTTCGCGCGCGGAATGTCGACGAGCCCGTGGTCCACGGCCATCTGCTCGCACCACATCGTCCATCCCTCATAAAATATCGAATGCTCGCACAGCCTGCGGAGCCTGCTGGGATGTTGGAATTGGACGACAAATTGCAGGTGGTGCCCAGGATACGCCTCATGCACCGAGGTGAGTTCCAGGCCGAAATGCTGCCGGATCTCGGCCAGCTTTTTCTCCGGATCCGTCTCCCCCAGGCTCAGGTCGTTCACCCAAAAAATCCCGGTCTGCGATCGGGAAAACGGCTGGGGCGGATTGTAGGCGGCGGTCGGGAACTGATGCCGCAGAAATGGCGGCACCGGAAGGATCTTCAGCGATTCCCCTTTCGGCAGGGTGACGAGGTCGGCGCCTGCAAGCCGGCGTTTGATGTCCCGGGTGACGCGGCGATAATGCTCCAGCAAGGAACCCGGGGGCGTCCAATGCTCGGACGCTTCGTCGATCAACTCCTGCGCGGGTCGCCTGCCAGTCTTCGCCGCCGCCCTCTGGAGCAGGTCGTCTTGGCGCGCGACGAGCCGCTCTCCGACCGCCTTGGCCTCCCGGAGAGAAAGATCGACCCCCAGCCGTTCGCGCATGAGAAATTCAAACCGCTCCCGGCCGACCGCAAATGCCCCCGCACGACCTTGTTTCTTGCGCTCAACCGCCCTTGCAAAATCCTCGAACGCCGTCACCGCCGAGCGCAGAAGCGACTTGGTGCGCGCCGGATGCGGGGAAATCCGGGCGAGTTCCGGCTCCAGGCCATGCAGGAATTCCACGCTTCCCGCGCAGGATTTGACGGTCAGCGAGGTCCAGAGCGGAACCGGCAGCCTGACGCATTCGGCGCCCGCCGCGAGGAAGTCCGGAAGTTTTCCGAGTCGCGATTCGATCGAGGGCAGCGCCCGGGAGAGATTCCCGGAAGCGCGCACCACGAGATCGAAAACGGCATCCACCGCGGTGTCCACATGCTGGTGCGGATTCGTCCTCCATCGCTTCAAATCCCGGGAAAAAACCAACTCCGTGCGCAGGCGGGCGAGAAATCCGCGCCGGTCGAGCCAGTCCTCTCCGGAAAATGCGCCCTCCGGAAGATCCTCGACCCTCCGCAGCGATGCCTCGAGGAGTTCGTCATGCTTCCGGTGGACCGCCGGAGTATTTTCCCCCAGCAGGGACTCGAACTTCTTGAAACCCAACCGGCTTGCGTGCTCCGGAAAAAGTTCGCACGTCCTCGCCAGCCACTCCTCCCCGATCCCCTGCAATGCCTTCACCGCAGAACGATCCGCCGTCGAAAAAAAATTCATGCGTCTCCACCTACCCGGATTCCGGCCCGGAGTGAAGCCTGACATGCCGCGGGGCCGGCTGGAAAGCGGACGGTTGCGGCAGGGAGCCGGTTCAAAACGTCACACTCATCTGGGCGCCGAGCACCAGGGCATCGAGGGTTCTTCCCGTGCCACCCGGGTTGATCACCCACTGCAAGTCGGGTTGGATGTAGGCGAATTTCGTCAAATTCACCCGATAGCCCCATTCGAGCACCATTTCATACTGGGGATATCCGTTGCCCGCCTCATGGACCGTGCGCGCGTAGTTGCGGCTGAATTTTCCATAGACCAGACCGAAGATCGTGCAATCCTCGTCCCGGTTGGGAATAAGGCCTTTGTAAACGACGCCCGCATTCGCCTGGAAGGGGAGCTTCGCGATGTTTTGCTGCGGGGAGAGCACGAAAGAAGACCAGAGTGTCAGACCCTGATCGCTTCCCGGAGCTTCCTGCCAGACCATCTGGTCGGCATGCCAGTAGAATCCGTAGGAGTTCGTCGCGGTGTCGGTCGCGCCAAACTGGGCGAACTGCCACGGCGAGTAATACGCCCCGAACCAGTAGTGGCCGGGGAGACCTTTCATCTCGGTTTCCGGCGGGAGGGATTGGAATGTCTTCCCTTCGGAGCGGGCCTTCGTCGCCACCACCGCTTTTCCATCGGAGACCTTCCCGACCGGCCGCTTGAAAAATTCCGGCGTCCAGCCGACCTGGCTGATCATCAGCACGCCATCGCCCGGACGGATGCTCCAATCCAACCCATGATACTCGCGATTGAAGACGCGGTCTGAAACCTGATAAACGCCGGCCATCGCGTTGAATTCCGGCGTGGGATCGGCGCGCAAGCGGGCGGCCCAGACGGCCCAGGGATAAGCGGAGAACTGCGTGTTGACCGGCAGCGCCTGCGGGTTGCCGTCAATGCCGTTGTTCATGTAAAGCCAGTAAATGGGCGAGGAGGCAAAATCGTCGCCCGTGGCAAAGCGTCCGGCTTTGATGCTGATCTTGTCCTCCAGGAGCCGTTGCTCCATGACGAGGGCATAGAACATCGCGGTCTGGCCGCCATAGACCTGCTGGACAGTGAATTGGTTGCCGACGTAGTCCTGTGAAAGGCTGGAGCCGGCGCGGTTGAGCCCGCTCGCGGTAAGCGTCAGGCCTTTCCATCCGATCAGTTGCTCCATGTTCAGCTCGAGCCCGAAGCTCAGGTTGTCGGTGTAGGTGAACCCGGCGTGTGCCCCCCCCACGGGATTTCCTGCGATGTTGTTCGTGTAGCTCGCGGAGATTTCCACGCCGCTGTCATCCATGTAATTCCGGACGCCCCACCAGTCGCCGGAAAGCGCCGGCCCTTCCCACCAGTCGCGGGAACCGATGTAGTTCGTCGGGCACGGATCGTAGTAAGTCCAAAAGCGGGAATGCCCGTCGGCGTCGTCATCCCCGGGCACCTCGCCGGCACGCTGGGCATGAAGGGATGCCAGGGAAAGAACCAGTGCGAACGCAATTTTTTTCATAGGGGAGAAGCCGGGATCGTAAACAGAAACCCGCGTTGCTGGCAATCACCGACAATGGGGGGGAAATGCTCGCGGGCGCTTCTGCGAAAGTTGCAAACAAGAACGGGCGTCCCGCCCAATGCCACTAGCCTTTCCTTTTTTTCTCTGTCTTGGACGTGTCCGCGGCGAGTTTGGCAGATGGCTTGATCTCTCGATCCTTTCGGTATTCTCGGACCAAAGCCGGACCACTTTGGCAGAGAAGGCTTTCGATTTTGCGCCCGTTCTTGTAGGCTCTCTGGATCAAGGGAACCAGCGCCAAGGGAACATACATGCACCGGCGCCGGCCTTCCAGCGTGTAGGAAAGCATGTGCGCGGGATGCTTTTTCTCTTGGAAAAACCGCCTCTCTTCCCCGCCTCCAGTCCCCCGCTCAAAGCGCTCCCGCCCGGCCTCTCCTCTGATCCCATCCCCGGCCGCCGGCTTGCTGGCCTACAATTTGATCTGGGCGGGACACCCGTTCCCCTTGGGCTCTGCAACTTTCGGAAAGGCGCCCGATCCGGGCTCATCCCTTCTTTAGAAGGTCCCGGATCTCTGCCAGAAGAAGCTCGGATTTCGGCGGAGCAGGCGGCGGGGTAGGTTCGCTCCTCTTGATTTTGTTGACGACCTTGACGAGCGCGAACACGCAGGCCGCCACGATCAGGAATTCGATGACCGTGTTGAGAAAAGCCCCGTAACCGATCACGGGAGCGCCCTCGTCTTTGGCCTTTTGGAGCGAGTCGTAGGCGACGCCATTGAGGGAAATAAAGAGCGCGTTGAAATTGATCCCCTTCATCAACGCCCCGATGGGAGGCATGATCACATCGTTCACGAGGCTGCTGACAATTTTTCCGAATGCGGCGCCGATGATGACACCGACGGCGAGATCGACGACGTTCCCGCGGGAAATGAATTCCCGGAATTCCCGGGCGATTTTCATATGGAGGATTTTTCGCCCGGAAGCGCGGCCACGCACTCGATTTCCACGTCGAATCCCAGGAGTTGGGCACCGGCGGTCGCGCGGGCCGGCAGGGAATCGCCGAAATAGCGCGCGTAAACATCGTTCATTTCCTGGAATGTTTCCGGGGTAAGATTCGCAAGGTAAACCCGGCAGCTCACCACGTCGGCCAGCGAAGCGCCGGAGGCCCCGAGAACCTTCTTGATATTTTCCAGGACCAACACGGTCTGTTCGCCAACCGAACCCCGTTCGAGTTTTCCGGTCGCGGGGTTGAACGGGGTCATGCCGGAGACAAACACGAATCGTCCTTCGGCCACAACGCCGAGCGAGTAAGGGCCGATGGCTTTCGGCCCGTCTGGAACGCCGCTGATGAGGGTTTTCATGCTGCACCTATCCAACGCGAGAGCACCTGACGACACAAGCAGAAGATTTCGCCCCCGGGCGATCAATTACAAAACTTTGATGCGACCGCATCAAAGTTTTGTCGGCTTGGGATGGCCGGACCTACGGGTTGGCTTGCGGGGATGCGCCCGGGGGGGTGCGGGGAGCGGGCGAAGGATGGCGGGGGCGCCGCGTCAGGCCTTGTGGCGGGTACGGAACGCAGTGACACCGAGCAGGTCGGCGGAGAGCAATATTCAAGTGCCGGGTTCAGGAACAGGCGTTCTAACCTAACTTCCCCGACGGAAGGCCTGAAGGGCCGATAAACACAGAGGGTCCGATATTTTTCGGGCTACAGCTGTGCGCCGGAGGGGAAGGCGGCCCACTTGGGAGGGGAGGCGAAGAGG